>NZ_JBEXWP010000027.1:0-57136 GCF_040629895.1 Streptomyces sp. NPDC005866 | reverse complement strand
GGCGCGGTGTAGTCCGCGTACGCCCCACTGTCGAGCGAGTACTCGGTCCTGGCCACCCCGGACTCCGCGTCCGAAGCCGACACCGTCACCGTCGCAACGTCGACATAGTTCCCCGAGGCATCCTTCGTCCCCGAGACCGAGGCCGACACCTGCGGCGGGGTGGTGTCCTGCGGCGGAGCCGCCACCACCGTGAACGACACCGACTTCACCGCCGATGTGTTACCGGCCTTGTCCGTGGCCCGGTACGACACCGAATGCTGACCCACACTGTTCACCTGCACCGGCGCGGTGTAGTCCGCGTAGGCCCCACTGTCGAGCGAGTACTCGGTCTTGGCCACGCCAGAACCGGAGTCGGAGGCCGACACCGTCACCGTCGCACTGTCGACGTAGTTCCCCGAGGCGTCCTTGGTCCCCGACACCGACGCCGACGTGTCCGGCGCGGTGGTGTCGTCCCCCGGACTCGCGGTGACGGTCAGTTCGCCCGACATGATGTGACCCGGCATCGCGCAGTAGTAGCGGTAGACGCCGGGAGTCAGAGTGACCTGGGCCGTGTGCCGGCCTCCGCTGGAATCCGATGGGCTCGCCTGGATGTTGAGGCTGACGTCGGTGTTGTAGTCGGGGTTGGAGGTGTCGAACGTCAGCGTGTGCGGCATCCCCGTTGTATTGCCGGTCGCCGCGCTGTTCTCGAACACGATCGTCGCCGGTCCGGCCACCGCAGTGGTGGGGGCGGACGTGTAGCCCATGTATCCGTCGCCGGCTGTCCAAGTGAGCACCTGGGTAGCGGCAGTGGAGTCGGCGCGGCTCCAGGCCGCGTACGCGGTCGGCGCGGCCAGCGCGAACGCCGTGACGAACAGGGCCCCCAGCACCAGGACCACCGAATGCGTGCGGCCCCGGCTCCGTGGCGCGGATCTGGAGGGAGGCGGATCCGTCTGGGTATGGAGCAGTCTTCTGAACACCGCTGCACCTTTCGCGAATCGCTTGTTGCGGTACCGCGTACGGATTCGCGGTCCCGCCGGGTGAACGACCAGCCGCCGGGACGACCGCGTCGGGGCCCGTCCGGCCGGGTGCCGCCCGGAGTTCGATCCGGGGCGGCGGTGGCGCTTTGTCCGTCAGCCTGACCGGCGCGCTGGACTCAGCGGGCCGATGAGGCGCTGGAAGTGATCACCGGGGCGGGACGACGGCGTCCGGCCGCAGTCACACACGAAGGAGCGGTGTCCGCTCCAACTCGTGCCGGAGTACTGACGCCACGGGCCCGCGCGCGTTGTTCACCCGCCTCCCCGGATTGCGGCAACGATGGGAAAGTACCGATCTTTTGACGACTCGCCAAGGTCTACGGCCGCAACCCGACCAACTTTGACCTGAGTCTGGAAAAACTGCGGGAGCGCGGTTACGGTAAGGCCGTTCCGAGGCGCAACCTGCCTCCCCGAGCCGAACCGGTCTCGGCCGTACCAGCACATCCGCCGGCCGGACGGCCCCCGACCGAAAACCGGTCTACCGACCTTCCCGGCGGCCCCCGCGGGGCCGAACGCCTGGCCCACCACCGCAAACCGCCGCGTCCGGATGCTGTGTTGCCCGGGGCGGCGCACCTGACGACCAGACAACGCCTTCAGGCACCCCACGCCTGTCGAGGATTGGAGAGCGATGACCGACTCAGGCGTAGGCTCGAGACGCCTCTTCTCCCGGCGATCATTCGCCACCGGGGTCGCGGCGGCGGCCGTCGTCCCCGCCGTGCTCAGCAGCACCGCCGCCGCGCCCATGGACAAGCCGGCCACGAAAGGCGGCGGCGGCGAGGTTCACAACCTGACGCTGTACATGGAGAAGCTGCCGAACGGGGAGATGGGCTACGGCCTCCAGCCCGGCCAGGCGACGATTCCCGGCCCGCTCATCGAGCTGACCGAGGGCGACACCATGAACATCGAGGTGGTCAACAACCTCGACGTCGCCGCCAGCCTCCATGTGCACGGCCTGGACTACGACGTTGCCAGCGACGGCACCAAGATGAACGACAGCGTCGTTCAGCCGGGCGACCGGCGCACCTACGTCTGGCGCACCCACGCCCCGGGCAAACGCCACGACGGGACGTGGGAGGCCGGAAGCGCCGGCTACTGGCACTATCACGACCACAACGTGGGCACCGAGCACGGCACCGGCGGGATCAAGAAGGGGCTGTTCGGCCCCGTGGTGGTGCGACGCAAGGGCGATGTGCTGCCCGACAAGCAGTTCACGGTCGTGTTCAACGACATGACCATCAACAACAAGGTCGCTCCCAACACCCCCACTTTCAAGGCCGTCCGCGGCGAGCGGGTGGAGTTCGTCGTGATCACCCACGGCGACTTCTTCCACACCTTCCACGTGCACGGCCACCGCTGGGTGGACAACCGCACCGGGATACTGGAGGGTCCGCAGGACGCCAGCCGGGTCATCGACACCAAGACCACCGGCCCCGCGGACTCCTTCGGGTTCCAGGTGATCGCCGGCGAACGGGTTGGCGCGGGCGCCTGGATGTACCACTGCCACGTACAGAGCCACTCGGACATGGGGATGTCCGGGGTCTTCCTGGTGACCGAGGCCGACGGCACGGTTCCCGGCGGCATGCCCTCCATGCCTGGCGGCGATATGCACGGCATGCCCGGCATGTGAGCCGAGCCGGCGCGCGTCCGTCGCCCCACCCCCGAAGCCACGCCGTCACACCTGACCGGACGGCCTGACGGCGTGTACCAACCTGCCGCCGGTCGGTCTCGGGCCGAGAGGACCCGGGTTGCCCCTGCCTTCACGGGCTCCGGCAACCCGGCCGTCCCCGGACGTCCTGATGGCCGGTCCGACCCCCTCGCCCGGCGCACATCGGGCGGAGCCGTGCGGCAGCCCTGCTCCACCCCCTGACCACTCTTCCGTTGTCGGATCGAGTCAAGGAGCAACAATGGGCCGAAGAGACCGGTTCGCCCTGTCACGACGAAGCGGAGCACCGCCGTCGCGCCCCGTGCGAACCCTCGACCATGCGCGGCCCTGGCGCCGCGCGGTCGTCCTGCTGTCCAGCTCGGCGCTGGCACTGGGGCTGGCCGCGCTGCCGGCCGTGCAGGCACAGGCGAAACCGCAATCCGAACCCGTCAAGGACCAGACTGCCGCCACCGACGCCTCGGTGAAGGTCCTGGTCTTCCACGGACCGGCCGACCAGCAGGACGACCCGGTCGCGGCCGCCACCTCGGCGGTCAAGGAACTGGGTCAGAAGAACGGCTTCTCCGTGGACGAGTCCGGCGATCCCGCCGTCTTCACCACAGACAGCCTGGCCCGCTACCGCGGCGTGGTGTTCCTGTCAGCCAAGGGCGTGTCCCTCACCTCCGACGAGGAGTCCGCGTTCCAGGCCTACGTCAAGGGCGGCGGCGGCTTCGTCGGCGTCCACGACGCCGCGCGCGCGGACGCCGGCTCCAGTTGGTTCACCGGCCTGATCGGCACGCGTCCGGCCACCAGCCTTTCCGCCTCCGAGAAGGTGGCGGAGGCCACGGCGAGCGACGAAAACCCGCCGAACGAGACGAAGGCCAAGCTGTTCGACGGCAGCAACTCCACCAAGTGGCTGACTCACCAGCCCACCGCCTGGGTCACGGCGAAGATGGACCACCCGGTCGCGGTGGCCCAGTACGCGCTGACGTCGGCCAACGACTATGCGGGCCGGGACCCCAAGGACTGGACCCTGCAGGGCTCGCAGGACGGGAACACCTGGAAGACGCTGGACACCCAGAGCGGCCAGAACTTCGCCGACCGCTTCCAGACCAAGCAGTACAAGTTCTCCAACACCACCGCCTACCCGTACTACCGGCTGAACGTCACCGCCAACTCCGGTGAGCCGCTGATGCAGTTGGCCGAGCTGCGGCTGTTCGGCGCCGACCCGGCGCCCGCGCCGGAGACCAAGGTGCAGCAGGCGGTCGTGGACGTCACCGATCGCCAGCACCCGGCGAACAAGGGCCTGCCGCTGAAGTGGACCCGGTCCGACCAGTGGATGAACTGGGACCCGAACCCCAACGGCAAGGTCCAGACGGTCGCCCAGGTCGAGGAGAACTCCTACGACCCCGGGCCGGCGGGCAACGGCGCGTTCCACCCGATCTCCTGGTGCCGGGACTACGACGGCGGCCGGTCGTTCTACACCGGCATGGGCCGCACCGAGGAGAGCTACACCTCGGACACCAAGTTCCAGAGCCACCTGCTCGGCGCCATCGAGTGGACGACCGGCATGGTCCGCGGCGACTGCCAGGCGACCATCGCGTCGAACTACTCGGTGGAACGGCTCACCGGCAATAACCAGGCGGGCCAGCTCGACCAGATAGGCGAGCCGCACGGTCTGACGATCGCGCCCGACGGCAAGGTCTTCTACATCGGCAAGGCGGCCTGCCCGAGCGGTCCGATCTCCGACTGGAACGACCCCAAGGTGGGTCTGGGCTGCGGCACGATCCACCAGTGGGACCCCCGGACCAAGCAGGTCAAGCTGCTCACCACGCTTGACGTGATGGGCAACCGGGGCAGCGGCAGCGAGCTGGTCAAGAACGAGGAGGGCCTGGTCGGCATCACCCTCGATCCCAAGTTCGAGCAGAACGGCTGGATCTACATCTACTGGATGCCGCACGAGTCGGTCGACCGGGACAAGCAGACGGGCCAGCGCACCGTCTCGCGCCTGACCTACGACTTCAATAACCAGTCGATCGACAAGAGCACCCGCAAGGACCTGCTCCACTGGACCGCCCAGATCCACAGCTGCTGCCACACGGGCGGCGGCATGACCTTCGACAACAATGGCAACCTCTACGTCGGCGTCGGTGACGACAACTCCTCGCAGGGAGCCGGGGCCGGCTACTCCGGGAACAACTGGACCCAGGACTACAAGGGCCTGTCCTTCCAGGACGCCCGCCGCACGGCCGGCAACACGAACGACCTCAACGGCAAGATCCTGCGGATCCACCCGGAACCGGACGGCACGTACACCATCCCCAAGGGCAACCTCTTCACCGGCAAGGAGGAAGGCGGCGGCAAGACCCGTCCGGAGATCTACGTCATGGGCGTCCGCAATATTGCGCGGATCGCCTGGGACAAGACCAACGACTGGCTGACCGCGGGCTGGGTCGGCCCCGACGCGCCGACGCCCGACCCGGAACTCGGCCCGGCCAAGTACGAGACCGCCACCATCATCACCTCCGCGGGCAACCAGGGCTGGCCGTACTGCATGGGCAACAAACAGCCGTACCGCGACCGCAGCAACACCGACGCCGGCGTGCTGACCGGTTGGTACGACTGCAACAACCTGAAGAACAACTCCCCTCGCAACACCGGTCTGGTGGACCTCCCGCCGGCCCGCAACAACATGATCTGGTACTCGCCGCAGGGCGGCGGCGTGGTCTACCCCAAGCGCAACGACGGCAGCGGGCTGCCCACGTACGCGCAGAGCGACGAGAAGTACACCGAGCCGTACCTCAAGGGCGGCGGCCAGGCCATCATGGACGGCCCCACCTATCACCGCTCGGAGGTCGACACCAACAGCGGTGTCGCCTGGCCCTCGTACTGGGACAACAAGTGGTTCATCGGTGACGAGTCCAACGCCAACAACCGTGTCGCGATCACCGTCGACCCGGCGGGCGTCAAGGACCAGGCCCCGCCGGCCTTCGGCGAGGACCTGCGCCAGATCCTCCCCGGCGGCATCGGGGACAGCAAGATCCAGAGCTGGATGGACGCCAAGTTCGGCCCGGACGGCGCGCTCTACATGCTCGACTACGCCGGCGGCTTCTTCAGCCTCGACCCGAACCAGAAGCTGGTCCGCGTCGCCTACCACGGGGGACCGGCCACGCCGAACCCGAGCGACGCCGCGGGTCGCGCCGTCGCCCAGAGCAAGCCCCGCACGATCCAGTTCTCGGCGGCGAAGGCGGGCGGCGTCGCCTGGGAGTGGGACTTCGGTGACGGCAGCCAGCCGTCGCACGAGGCCAACCCCACCCATACCTACGCCTCCTACGGCACCTACCACGCCACCCTGAAGGTGACCTACGCCAACGGCGAGCAGTCCACCGGGAAGATCAACGTGACGGCGGGCTGCACGGCGCCCGACGCCCGTGCCAACGTCTGGCTGCTCGACAGCGACACCGGCGTGGCCAACCACCAGGTCGGCGGCGGCTGCACGGTCAACGACCTGATCGACGACGAGAGCGCCTGGCCGAACCACGGCGCGTTCGTCAGCTACCTCAACGGCCTGGTGCACCAGTTCCGCAAGGACGGTGTGCTCGACAACCACGAGGCGGCGACGATCAGCAAGGAAGGCGCCAAGTCGCCCATCGGCAAGACATCCGGGTACAAGTCCCTCTTCGACGGATCCGCGTCGAGTCTGGCCGGGTGGAGCCAAGCGGGCGCAGGGCAGTTCTCGCTCCTGCCGGACGGCACCCTGCACAGCTCCGGCGGCATGGGAATGCTGTGGTACAGCAAGCAGGAGTTCAAGGACTACTCGATCCGCCTGCAGTTCCGGGATGTCGCTCCGGAAGGCCACGCGGCCAACAGTGGTGTCTTCGTGAGATTCCCCGATCCGCGGACTCCGCTGGACAAGCGGCCTGAGGGCTGCAGCACGACGGGAGCGGCCCGCACCGCCCCGGAGTGGGTGGCGATCTACTGCGGCAACGAAATCCAGATCTACGACGGGGACACCGGCGAGCCCCAGAAGACCGGTTCGGTCTACAACTTCGATCCGAACGACCTGGCCCATGCGAGGGTCACCCCGAAGGGCCAGTGGAACGACTACGAGATCCGGATCGTCGGCCAGCACTACACGATCAGCCGAAACGGCGTGGTGATCAAGGAGTTCGACAACACGCCCGGCAAGTCGTCGTCGCGTGCGGGCGATCCGCCCACGGATCTGCGCCAGTTCTTCAGCGGCTACGTGGGTCTGCAGAACCACAGTGACAACGACCTGATCGAGTTCCGCAACATCCGGGTGCGGGACCTGTAGCAAGGAGCGATCGGCGCCGGGCTCGGGGCGACTGTCCCGGGCCCGGCTCTGCGCCGGCCGGCGTACACCCACTTGGCCGCGACGGGACCTCCCCGGTCGTCCTCCAGCACCGGATTGAACGGTTCAATGCAGCAGAAGTTTCCGTGTAGAGCACATCAAACCCGGACCATGCAGCGGAGCCACCCTTGACCCCGTGCACTCGAAGAGTTACCCAAGTCACTTGAAACGTTATGGCGATTTGACAGACTCCGCGGTCGGTCACGGGTTCTGGCCTCCGATCAGGGCGGTGGCCTCCCCCGCGTTCCCTGGCGGCCGCACGCGGAAAAGGAGGACGGAAGTGTCCACGCTCAGCTACGAGACAGACCGTCGGCCCCCCAACAACGCCGGACTGCACAGAGACGAGGTGCACCTGCTCTCGCTTCTGGCAACCGGCCTGCCCGTCGAGTCCGTCGCCCGGCGGCTCAACGTCTGCCCCCGCACAGTGCGGCGACGTTGCCGAGGTGTGTGCGACAAGATAGGCGTCAGCAGCGTCATCGAGGCCGTCGCCTGGGCGGCGCGACGCAGACTGATCTGACCTCCCGCGAGGGCTGTTGAAGTCCAAGCAAGCGCCACATGCGTTCGCGCCCTGCCGCGCCCCTCGAGGGATGCGGCAGGGCGCGAAGACGTCCGGCCGAGCACGGGTGGGGCGCGACCGTGCCCCGGAAGGGTGCCGCGGACGGACAACCGAGGGTCAGTTCACAAGGCTGCCGTAGGCCAGTTCACTGGCCAGCACGGCGGCACCGACGACCCCGGCGCGGGCGCCCAGCTCGGACAGCACGATCGGCAGGTCGCCGGTGGCCAGGGGCAGCGACCGCTGGTAGACGACACTGCGCAGCTCCGCCAGCAGGATGTGCCCGAGATCGGCGAGGTCGCCGCCGATGACGATCATGGACGGGTTCATGAAGCTCACCAGCCCGGCCAGCACCTGGCCGACCTGCCGTCCGCCTGCCCGGACAATACCGATGCAGACGGCGTCACCGGCAGTCGCGCCGTCGGCGACGTCGCGGGCGGTGAGGGAGCCCTTCGCCTCCAGCAGCTCCGCCAGCAGCAGGGACTGGCCGCCGGCCGCGGCGGACTCGGCGTGGCGCGCAAGCGCCTCCTGGCTGAAGTGGGCCTCCAGGCAGCCCACGTTTCCGCATGAGCAGACCGGGCCGTCCGCGTCGACCTGGATGTGGCCGATGTCGCCGGCGCAGCCCGCGGCACCACGGTAGATGCGGCCGTCGATCTGTACTCCGCAGCCGATACCGCTGCCGATCTTGACGAAGATCAGGTTGTCGACGGTCCGGGCGACTCCGCTGTGCTGCTCGCCCAGGGTCATCACATTGACGTCGTTGTCGACGGCGACGGGGCAGCCGTGCTCACCGGAGAGCACGTCGCGGACCGGATGGCGGTCCCATCCCGGCATGATCGGCGGGGAAACGGGGACCCCCTCGCGGAAGCTCACCGGGCCGGGCAGACCGATCCCGATGGCGTCCAGCTGCCTGAAGTGGCCCTGTGCGCGGATCTTTTCCAGAATCTGCGTCACCCGTCCCAGCACGTTCACCGGACCGGTACGGATGTCGCAGTGCTCTCTGTACGACGCCACCGCCTGCAGGCAGCCGTCGGTGACTTCGACGCCGACCGAGCGGGTGTCCAGGTCGATCGCCGCGAAGCGTAGGCCGGGGTCCAGTTGCACGAGCGTGGAGCGGCGTCCGCGGCGGGCGTCGGCAGGCCCCGCCTGCACGACCCTCCCCGACGCCACCAGGTTTTCGAGCTCGGCCAGCAGGCGCGGACGCGGCACCTGGAGCCGGCCCGCCAACTGGGCGCGGGACTGCGGCCCGTGGTCTCGCAGCAGAGTGAGCAGGTTGTACTGGATGCCCACTTTGCTCACCTCCTGGTGGCAGGCACTGCTCGCCGGCCGGTGACGTCGTCGGCGGCAGCGGACGGAAGGGGCATGAGAAGCGTCCACCCCGTTCCGCCGCTCCCGCCGGCACTGGCAGGGGAGCGGGAAACGGGGTGATGGCGATGCGTCAGGAAAGCAGGTCGGCGAGCGCGGTGTAACTGCGCTGCGCGGCGCCCAGCGAGCCGGGCGGGTCGGGCTGGGTGCCGGGGGCGCTGTCCTGCTCCCAGATGCCGTGGTGGTTGCCGAAGGGACCGATCGCGTGGATGAACCGCTGGTAGCGCATGTCGCCGGCGCCGAACTCGGTCATGTCGTAGCCGTCAGCGGCGTTGGGGTCGGACTTGCCGTCCTTCATGTGGAAAAGCGTGTACCGGTAGGGGTGCTTGCGCACGTACGCGGCGGGGTCGAAGCCGGGGTAGCGGAACTGGCCGACGAAGGCCCAGTAGACGTCCATCTCGAGGTAGACGTGGGCGGCGTCGGTGTTCTCCATGAAGACGTCGTACAGACGTACTTCCGGCTGGTCCTGGGCGAAGGCGAACTCGGCCCAGTGGTTGTGCTGGTAGAGCTTGAGCCCACGCGCCGTCGCAGCCTGGCCCCAGCCGTTGAAGTCCTCCGCGGCCGCCTGGTATGCGGCAACCGTGGGGGTGTCCGAGGGGGCGTTCGGGGTCCCGATGTTAGGCATGCCCAGGATCTCGGCGTTGTCGAGCTCCTGCTGCAGGTTGCTGCGGAAGGCCCCGAGGCCGATGTGGCTGCCGATGGCTCGCAGGCCGTTGTCGTCGAGCAGCGTGCGGATCTCCTGCAGGGTGATCTGCCGGCCGAGGATGGAGGGGTTCTGGGTGTAGCCGGCGAACTCGACCTCCTTGTAGCCCATGCGCGACAGTTCCTCGAAGACGACGCGGAAGCCGAGGTCGTAGACCTTGTCGCGGACGCTGTAGAGCTGGATGCCGATGGCGTCCTTGGGAATGGTCAGGCTGGCGCCTCGGCGCGAGGCGTCCGGGGCGAGCGTCTGGGCGGCCGCGGGAAGCGCGCCCGCGACGGACGCCGCACCGAGGGCCACGGTGCCGGCGGCTGCCGCACGCAGAAAGCCTCTTCGGTCGAAGTCAGGTGTGAACTGACGCATCATCACTCCTTCGTTGTGGAGCCCCGAGCCGCGGCGAGGCCGGGGCGAGGGCCGACAGGGGAAGACGTACTCGCCCGGTCTTGGGGGCGGGTCGGTCGTCCGGGGCGTTCGTCGGCCGGAACGCCTGGAGGTGGGCGGGCGGTGTGCGGAACTGGCTGCGGGACGAGTGCTGTCGCGCTTGGTAGCGAGGGCGGCGCGGCCGCCGCCGCGCGGCTCCCCTGCGGACCGCCCGATCGCAACAAGTCGACCTCGACGAACCCAGGACGATGAACGCCTGGGACCGTCGATAGTTGACCACGAACCGCCGGTACTTTTCACCAGATGAGCAAAAGATGTGGCCACTTCAGGTCATGAAAAGCGGCTACCGAGCAGTACATCCTTGACAGTCCATCCCCATCGAGCCCACGCTCATGACGCTTCAACAGGGGGCGGCGAACCCCTCCGAGCCTTCTCTTCACGTCCCGCTCCGGACTCGCGCGGCCACACCACTGCTGGGTCCGCAGTCCGACCACGCCCGACGTCAGTTGCCGGCGGCGTGCACACCGGGACCACCTGTCCCCTCCACCGCGAACCGGCAGACGCCGGCCCGGGCCTCCGAACCCGGCCCCGGCACCCCGCGCGACGCGACCGCTAGCGCGATGTCCAACGCATCGCCCCAAGAGAGGTAGGCAGTACGTGCGTACACCAGTCAGCCGACTACTCACCGTCACGTTGAGCGCAGCGCTCAGCGTGGGGGTCGCGGTGGCCGGATCGTCGTTCGCGCAGGCGCGGATCCAGGCGTCCGACAGAACGGCCGCGCCCGCCGTCGCCACGTCCGACTTCCAGCAGGTCACCCTCGCCAAGGGACCGGACCAGGTGGGCGAGCCCATGGGACTCGCCGTGCTGCCCGACGGCAGCGCACTGCACAGCTCCCGGGACGGAACCGTCTATCTCACCAGCCTCGACGGCATCACCACCGTGGCGGCCAAGGTGTCGGTCTACACCCATGACGAGGACGGGTTGCAGACCATCGCGCTCGACCCGCACTTCGCCAAGAACCACTGGGTCTACGCGTACTACGCGCCGAGGCTCGACACCCCCATGACCGACGCCCCGGAGAACGGCACAGCCGCCGACTTCGCGCCGTACAAGGGATACAACCAGCTGTCCCGGTTCACCCTCACCGACGGCAAGCTGGACCCGTCGAGCGAGAAGAAGATCATGCGGGTCGACACCGACCGGGGCCAGTGCTGCCACGTCGCGGGCGACATGCACTTCGACGGCAGCGGCAACCTGCTGCTGAGCACCGGCGACGACTCCAACCCGTTCGCCTCCGACGGCTACGCCCCCATCGACCGGCGCCCGGACCGCAACCCCGTCTTCGACAACGAGCGCTCCACGGCCAACACCAACGACCTGCGCGGCAAGCTGCTTCGGATAAAGGTGCACAACGACGGCACCTACACGGTCCCGGCCGGGAACCTGTTCCCGAAGGGCACTGCGAAGACCCGTCCCGAGATCTACGCGATGGGCTTCCGCAACCCCTTCCGGTTCAACGTCGACAAGAAGACCGGCGTCATCTACCTGGCCGACTACGGCCCGGACGCCGGCAGCGCGAACCCCAAACGCGGGCCGGAGAATACCGTCGAGTTCAACCGGATCACCCGGCCCGGCTTCTTCGGATGGCCGTACTGCATCGGCAACAACACGCCGTACGTCCAGTACGACTTCGCCACCGGGCAATCCGGGCAGCCCTTCGACTGTGCCCACCCGGTGAACGACGCTCCCTTGAACACCGGCCTGAAGGCCCTGCCACCGGCCCAGCCGGCCTGGATCTGGAACCACTACGCGGGCAACCCACTCTTCCCCCAACTCGGTGGGGAGGGCGCGCCGATGGGCGGCCCCGTGTACAACTACGACTCGACGCTGAAGTCCCAGGTCAAGTTCCCCCAGAGCTATGACGGGAAGTTCTTCGCCTACGAGTTCGGCGCCCACTGGATCAAGCCGATCTCCTCGGACAGCAGCGGAAAGATCCAGTCGATCGACACCTTGACCAACGGCAGCGACTGGGCCCACCTGGTCGAGCCGATCGACACCGAGTTCGGCCCGGACGGCTCGCTGTACGTGCTCGACTACGGCAGCGCGTGGTTCGGCGGCTCCCTGGACGCCGGGCTCTACAAGATCGAGTACGCGCCGGGCAACAAGGCGCCGACCGCGGTGATCAAGACGGACACCACGTCGGGCAAGAACCCGCTGACGGTCAAGTTCGACGGCACCGGCTCGAACGACCCCGAGAACGACGCGCTCACCTACGCGTGGGACTTCGACAACGACGGCAAGACCGACTCGACGAGTGCCGCCCCGTCGTTCACCTACACCACGAACGGCCAGTACCACGCCAAGCTCACGGTCAGCGACCCGAACGGCCGTACAGGTGTCGCCGCCGTCCTGGTCACGGTGGGCAACTCCGCGCCGGTCCTGTCGTTCTCCCAGCCGCCGAACGGGCTGACGTTCATGGACGGTGACCAGGTCGCGTGGAAGATCGACGCGACCGACCCGGACGGCACCCCGGTGGACTGCTCCAAGGTCCAGGTCAGCTATTCGCTCGGCCATGACATGCACTCCCACAACCTCTCGCAGACCACGGGGTGCAGCGGTACGTTCACCATGACCACGGCGGGCCACACCGACGCCGACGACTTCTACGCCATCCTGTCCGCGAGCTACACCGACTCCTCCCCGACCGCCGGGGTGCCGGCCCTCACCGGCACGACGCAGATCGTCCTGCAGCCCAAGGGCCGGCAGGCGGAGTTCTACCGCACGCAGTCCGGCGTGCACACGAGCTCCGACGCCAACGCCCAGGGCAACGAGGCGGTCACGTCGATCAACAACGGTGACTGGATCGAGTTCGACCCGTACGACCTCCAGGGTGTGAGCAAGATCGACTTCCGGGCCGCGTCGAGCGGTGCCGGTGGCACCATCGAGGTCCACACCGACGCGCCCGACGGCCCGCTGGCCGGCACGGCGACGGTCGGCGGCACCTCCGGTGCCTACACGACGGTCAGCGCACCGGTGACCGACCCGGGCGGGACGCACAAGCTGTACTTCGTCTTCAAGGGCGGCAGCGGCGACCTGTTCAGCCTGGACTCCTTCACCATGAGCTGACACGGCAGCAGCCCACGCCCGCCCCGCCGGACCGTCACCGACGGCCCGGCGGGGCGGTTCGTGTTCCAGGGAATGCCGCCGGGGAGCGCTCGGCCGCCCGGCGGGCGGGTGATCAGCACGCCTCGCAGAACCTCACCGGCGGTGCACGCTGACGGCACAGCCGCCACCGTCGTAGGGGCCTGCGTCCCAGGCAGCGAAGCGGTAGACGAAGGTGAGCCCGGCCGCCGCGCAGCAGTCGTCGTAATGCGGCAGGGTGACCTGCTGTGCATCGTGGAGGCGGGCGAGGGCGCGCACCTTGCGGTCATCGCGCAGCAGAGCGCTGACCCGGGCGTCGTGGGTCGCTCCTGGCCGACGTGATGGCACGGACGGCGGTGGAGACTCTCCTGGAACACCTCCCCGACCTCGTACTGGCCGTCGAAGCCGGGGAGTTGACGTGGCGCCCGTCCATCTGGATGCGTGGTCTGACCTCGCTTCCGGTGCAGTTCACTCCGCAGGTGCAGTAACCGTGCCCTCGGCGGTCCGGACAGGATTCCCGGGCCCGCGGAGGCAGCGATTCAGCGCGGCCGCATCATGCGGCGGAGGACGGCGTGAAGTTCACCGGCAGCGCCTGCGGGCCGCGGGTGAACACGCCCCGCTCGACCGGATCGAATCCGTCGGCGAGGCGCAGGTCGGGCATGGCGTCGAGCAGCTGGTTCACGCCCACCTCGACCTCGGCCTTGGCCAGCAGGGCGCCTACGCAGAAGTGCCGGCCGAGCGCGAAGGAGAGGTGGTCGGCGGCGGCCGAGAACGCCGAGGTCGTGGTGAGGTCGTCGCGGAAGAGGTCGAACGTGTCAGGGTCGCGGTAGCGCTGCTCGTCCCGGTTGGCGGCGCCGATGAGGCAGGTGACGGTGGCGCCGGCCGGGATGGTGCCACCGGTGAGCTCGACCTCGGTCGCCGACTGCCGCATGATCATGTGGACCGGCGGGGTGTAGCGGAGGGTCTCCGCGAAGGCGGCGGGGATCAGGCTCCGGTCCGAGCGGACCGCCGCCAACTGGTCGGGGTTCACCAGCAAGTTCGCCAGGATGCTGGCTATCGCCTTGTCGGTGGTCTCTCCGCCGGCCGCCAGCAGCAGGCTGCAGAAGGCCTTGATGTCCTCGTCGCTCATGCGGACGCCGTCCACCTCGGCGGCGCACAGCGCGGACAGCAGGTCGTCGCCCAGGTTGTCGCGCCGCTCACGGATGATCGGAATCATGTACTCGGCGAACTCCGCCCGGGTGCGCTCGCCAGCGGCGGCCACCTCCTTGTCGCCCGAGAGGTTGCCGAGGAAGGCGATGACGGCCGTGTACCAGCCGTGGAACCGGACGTGGTCCGCCTTGTCCAGGGCCAGCATGTCCGCGATGACGTTGACCGGAAAACGGGTTGCGTAGTCACCGACGATGTCGGCGGATCCAGTGTGCCGGAAGGCGTCGATGAGCTCGCGCGAGTTGCGCTCAATGACCGGCAGGAACTTCTCCTGCAGGTCGCTGCCGCGGAACGCGGGGGCGACGAGAGCCCGGCGCACCGCATGTTCACGGCCGCTGAGCTGCAGGATCGTCTTGCCGTGGACCGGCTCGAGTTGCCAGTCGTAGTTGTCGGTGGTGAACTCGGCCTGCTTGTCCTTGAAGACGCGTTCGACGTCCTCATAGCGGGAGATTATCCAGCTCTTGGTGGCCTCGTGCCAGATCAGGGGCATTTCCTCCCGCATCACCGCGTAGGCGGGGTAGGGATCCGCGGCGAACTCGGGCGAAAGGATGTCGGGAAGAGCCTGGGCAGCGGACACGGAGCTCCTTGGATAGATGCCTGCCGTAGATGCCAGGTTATTGATCTTTCGACCTCTCAAACAGACGATTCCCGGCAGAAGTTGACCCATGCATCAACTGCCATCGAATGCGCAAGCTCAACCGTTACGGCGCCGAAGTTCTGGCCGTCTGTGCAGGCCGGCAGACCGGAGGAGAAGCCGAGGGTGACTGATGCGAATGCTGCTGGAAGAGACCGCCGTCCAGCTGTCCCGTAGCCCCGCCGCCCACGACGACAAGCAGATCGTGTCCCGGCGGGCGGCGCCCGCCGGGGCATCTCGCGGTGGGGGCGTGGGATGCCGCTGCCGGCTGCGGATGCGGTGTTCACCGGAATGGGTCTTGTTTGCCACATTCGCGATCTTGCACGCTCAGCATGCCCGTTCCCGTACCGAGGAGGATCGCGTGCCAAGCGAAGTGGACATTCTGGCGCCGCCGCGGGCTGTCGCCACGGACCTTTCCCGGTGGGTGGCCGAGCTCGACGATGCGCTGCCGGTGAAGTCGGAGGGCTCCAACCTGCTGCCGATGCGGGGGTGTTCCGGCGCCGCCGGGAGCGCGTTCGCCACGATGGCGTCGTCCACGGCAACGAAGATCGACAACCGTCACGAGACGTTACCGAGAAGGGTTCAGTCGCCGAATGTCGAGCCTTTCGAGGCCGCCTACCCCAAGGCCGTGTGAGGTCGCTTCAATCGCAACGCTGATGGAACCACTATCCGCGACCCTGTGGGCAGTCGCTCGCGGACGGGTGCCGGCCCCCTTCGCCGGAGCGAGGAATACCGCGTCCCCACCGACGAGCCGCAGCCGGCGGTCTCTGCTGGGTGAACAACGGCCAACGCGCCTGGCTGGCTCGGCCGTTGTTCACCGATCGCGCAGAAATCAGCGCGGCTGGTACGGCTTGGGAAGGCGCATGCCGCGGTCGGCCATGATCTGCCTCAGGTGGTTGGGGTAGTTGGTGATGATGCCGTCGATGCCCATGTCCATCAGCGCCTCGACGGTGGCCGGGTCGTCGCAGGTCCAGGGGACGACCTTGAGGCCACGGGCGTGGGCCTCGTCGATCATCGCCCGGTCGGAGTAGAAGCGGAAGCCCGGGTCGCCGACCTTGCCGCTCTGCGGGAAGCCGTAGTTGGGGGAGAGCGCCTTGACTCCGGGAATGGCGGCGGCCGCCTTCACGAAGTCGCCGTCGTAGTCGTCCGCGTCGATCCCACCGAGCCACGGGGAGGTGCCGGGTTGGCCGACCTGGAGGAAGTCGTAGTTGGTGAGCGCCACCAGGGGCCACCTGGGGGCGAGCTTGTGCATCGCCTTCAGGGCGCCCCAGTCGAAGGACTGGATGGTGACCTGGTCCTCGATGCCGGAGGCGTGGATCTCCTCGTACACCCGGCGTACGAACAGCTCGCGCGGCGCGGTCTGTTCCGGCGCGCCCGCCTCGACCTTCGTCTCGATGTTCAGGGTGACCTGATGGGCGTGGTAGCTCTTGACCAGGTTCAGGACGTCCTTGAGCTCGGCCATCCGGAAGCCCTTGATCACCTCCTGCTCGGGGAAGCCCGGCAGCTGCTGGTAGCCGCAGTCCATCGTCTTGATCTGAGCCAGCGTCAGGTCCTTGATGTACTTGCCGACGTACGGGAACATCGGGTCGCCCGGCGTCACCGGCGCCGTGTCCTGGCACTTCTGGGCGCTGACCTGCCGGTCGTGGTTGACGACGACCTTCCGGTCCTTGGTGATCTGGGTGTCCAGCTCCAGGGTGGAGACCCCGAGCCGCATCGCCTTGGCGAATCCCTCCAAGGACTCCTCCGTCGTCATGCCGATGCCGCCACGGTGGGCCTGCAGGTCGAAGTGGGTCTTCTGGCTCTGCACACCGGGGCCGTCGGCGGTCGTCGCGTGTGCGGCCGCCGGGAACGCGAACGCGGGCACCAGGGCCAGGCCGGCGAGGACATGTCTTGCGGACGCGGACATCGAAACCTCACTCGTATGGGTTGGGGCGCGCGAAGACGCTAGTCCGGCTCCGGGCGTGCTCAACTGCCTGGACATGATGGGGGTGTGAACGCTGGAGAAACCGCGTTCGCTGATCGGCCGACAACGTTGTCCGACCACACGGCCGCGGGCTTGACCGTCGGCCGTCGCGAAACCCTCCCGGACCGAGCGGCAGCCCGCAGCGGCAGTGACGGCACCGGTCGCCTGACACCCGCGGTACGCGGGCCTCGGCCTGGCGGGTCCAAGCGCGGTCGCACCGCTGGACCCGCCAGGCCGAGGCCGCGGGCAGGCGACGCGGCGACTGTCGTACATGTGGAACAACAGCGCATCCATGGGAGGACCGAAGATGGCTGGCAACGGAACGCTCCCCCGCAACGAATGGAAGGCCGCGCTGGACCGGATCACCGAGGAGCACACGGGCGAACACATCACCATCGAACTGCTGGACCCGGAGGTCGGGCACCAGTACGAGGCCGAGCGGTTGCCCTTCGCGTACCTCGACTACGACCCGAAGGACGACACGGCGATCGTGGCCGTCGGCGGGAAGTCGGCACGCTACCCCGTGGTACTGAGGCACATGATTGCCCACCCCACGGAGGTCGACGTCGCGACCCATGACATTCCCGAACCGGCCGTCCGGATCGTCGGCTCGGACGGCACCGCGACACTGATCACCTTCTTCAAGGCCGGGTCGTGATCCATGCCGAGTGCTGATCCACCGGGCCAGCTGTGCGCGGGCCGGACGGGTCGGGCCCCGCCATGGCGCCTCGTACGCTTGGCACGAGGTCGTCCGGCGTGGCCTGACCGACCTGCTCGACGCCGAACGAACGCGGCGTGCAGCTGGTCCACCGTGTCCGATTCCAGCTCGGCGACCAGACAGTACGGGAAGCCACCGCGGACGGCGACCAGGTCGCGGCCGACCGTGTAGCGGCGCAGCCCCGGCAGGCGGCGTGCGAACGGGATGTGGGTGTCGCGGTAATGCCGGTCGAATGTCGCGGTGTCGCGGGGTCGGCGGGTGTCTCGTATAGGGCGATGAAGCGGGCGGTCATCGGGCGGCCCTGCGGTGGCGGGTGAGGACGGCGGCACCGACCTGCTCGGCAGCCAGACACTCCAGCTCGGCGTGGCGGCTGCCGGCCGGGAAGAGCCGTCGGCCGGTTCCGAGGAGGGTGGGGAAGGTCAGCAGCCGGTACTCGTCGACCATTTCGGCGGCCCTCAGCCGGTCCACGACGCTGAGGCTCCCGGTGACGACCACGTCCCGCGGCTCGCGCTTGACGGCGTCGACCAGGTCGCCGTCAAGGACCTGGGAGTTCGCCCACGCCGACGTGTCGGTGTGGGGCAGGGTGCGGGAGGCGACCAGCTTCGGCACAGCGTTCATCCGTGCGGCGAACGGGTCGTCGCGGCCAGGCCACAGCCTCGAGAACAACTGCCAGGTGGCGCGACCGAGCAGCAGCACCCCGTCGTCCAGCGTGCGGCCGAGCCGGAACTTGTCCCCGGCGACCGCCTCCGGGCCGTGCCGGAATGCCCAGCCGCCCAGCGGCGTGCCCGCGGACCCGTCCGGGTCGGACACGATCCCGTCCAGGGTGATGAACTCGATGACGATGACGCTCACGATGAGGCTCCTTCGGTTCGGTGCTCACCGGTATGTACCAGTCACGTAGCCCGGACTCATCGCTCCCGGCGGAACTGGTCGGCGGGAATCTCGCGCGGCAGCTCGAAGGCGTCGAAGACGCGCGGATCGGCGAACACGACGTTGTGCGCGACCCGGCCGTCGGTGACCGTGAAGACCTGCAGGGTGTGCAGACGGTGCCCGCCGCCGGGCTCCGGCGCGTACGCGGCGAGCGCGGGCTGCCCGTTGGCGCTCGAAGTCCACCGGATCATGATGCCGCACACCAGTCTGACGCCCCCGAGACGGAGCTTCCGCGGGATCCGCCAGGGCTAGGGCCTGCTGCGAGGGATGAACGGGGCTGTCCGCGGGGCCGCGCGGGAATCGGGCGGGAGAGCTCACTGGCGGTACACCGGTGGCCCGGTGTCACCGAGTGGCATATGCATGGGATAACAAATCAGCGAAAAAGGGAGAGCGGTGCGATGACCTCAGGCGACGAAGCGATCACCTGTCCGTTCGACTTCAGTGAGGGCTTGGAGTTCGATCCCTCCCTGGCGGCGCTCATGGACCGTGATTCCATCGCCCGGATTCGGCTGCCGTACGGTGACGCCGATGCCTGGCTGGTGACCGGGTTCGAGGGGGTGCAGCAGGTAACCACTGATCAGCGGTTCAGCCGGGCGGGGATCGTGGGATCCGACTTCCCGCGGCTGACGCCGGAGCCCATCATCTCCGCCGAGTCGATCAATGTGATGGACCCGCCGCACAGCAGCCGCCTGCGGCACCTGGCGTCGCAGGCGTTCACCCAGCGGCGGGTGGACGGGATGCGAGGGAGGATCACCCGGCTTGCGGACGAACTGCTCGACGAGATGGCCGAGCAGGGACCGCCGGCGGATCTCGTAGGCCATCTGTCGAACCCTCTTCCCCAGCACACCGTTTTCGACCTTTTCGGCATTCCCCGGGACGACTGGGGCCGGACGCAGCAGAACCTGCAGCGACTGCTCGCCACTGGCCCGGACAACCGCGAGCCCGCCGCAGCGGCCAAGGCCGAGTTGCGGGAGTACTTCGGCGCGCTGGTCGAGCAGCGGCGGCGTTCTCCGGGGAAGGACCTGATCAGCGCGTTGGCGGCCGCGAAGGACGGCGAGGACGTGCTCGACGACCAGGAAGTGGTCGTCATGGCGCTGACGCTGACGCTCAGCGGGCAGGACACGGCCACCTGTCAGATCAGCGACATCTGCTACCTCCTTCTGACCCGCCCCGAGCTGATGAAGCGCCTGAGCAGTCGGCCGGAGGACCTCACGGACGTCCTGAACGAACTGCTCCGCGTCATCCCCTTCCGCAAGGGTGTCGGTATCCCCCGGGTGGCACGGGAGGACGTGGAGATGGGCGGGGTGCGGATCCGAAAGGGTGACTTCGTCCATGTGTCGTACCTGACGGCGAACCGCGACCCGGAGCGGTACCCGGATCCGGACTCCATCGACCCGGACCGGCCCTCTGTTCCGCACATGACCTTCGGCTGGGGCGGACACCGGTGCATCGCCGTGCCGCTGGCCATGGCGGAGCTGGAAGTGGCTGTCGGGCGGCTGCTGGAGCGGTTTCCGGAGTTGCGGCTGGCGGTACCGCCGGAGGAAGTGCGCTGGGACACGGAGACGATCCGGCGCTTCCCGATCGAGTTGCCCGTTGCCTGGTAGGGGCTGAGTCCCCGCGGACCCGCCGGTGTTCCGTCGCGGTGGACGCCACGACGGAACACCGGGAGCCGACCAATCGGGGGCTCAGGAGACGTTGACTGCGGTGTCGTCGACGACGAAGGAGGTCTGGCTGGTGTAGTCCTCGGTGCCGGTGAACTTCAGCGTGACGTTCTGACCAGCGAAGCTGGAGAGGCTGAAGGACTTCTGGACGTATCCGCCGGCCGCGTTGAGATTGGAGTACGTCGCCAGCGTGGTCGAGTTCGCCTGGACGGTGAGCTTGTCATAGGCGGTGGTGGTGCTGGTCTCGGCGGTGTCGATGTGCAGGTAGAGGGAGAGGGTCGCTGTGCAGCCGGCCGGGATGGTCACCGACTGAGACAGGGTGTCGGTGTGGGTGGAGCCGTAGCCGTCCAGCCAGGCGTCCCAACTGCCGGTGTGCGCGGGCTCGGTCGAGTTGTTGCTGATGACGCCGGAACCCGTGGTCCACGGTGCGGCGGTGCCGGCCTCGAAACCCGGGTTGCCGATCAGCTGGGCGGGAGTGCAGTTGCCGCCACCCGTGGGATTCACCGTCCAGGTGAAGGACGTGCTGCCGGAGGGGCCGGTGCTGTCGTGCGCGGTGACCGTGGCGCTGTACGTGCCGGCCGTCGTGGGCGTACCCGAGATCACCCCGCTGTTGGAGTTCTCCGACAGACCGGGCGGCAGGCCGGTCGCCGAATAACTCAGCGTCCCGCCCGCGGTGTCCGTCGCGGAAATGGGCAGCGAGACCGCCGTACCGACCGTGCCGGTCCGGCTGCCGGGGTTGGTGACCGTGACGCTGCCGCCCGTGCCGGTACCGAACTGCACGTCCAGCACGCTGTGCAGTTCGACGGCGTTGGGGGCGACCCCGGTCTGGCCGTGCTTGAAGTCGAAGAAGCCCACGCCGGTGAGGGTGACGGGCACGTTCGCCGTCTGGAAGCTGCCGGTAGCCATGTACTTGGCGTTGAACTCGCCGCGCGCCTTCTGGATGCTGGACAACAGCGGGCTGCCGGCGCCGACGCACGCCGGGTCCGGGATCTCGCCGATCATCGTGTGCCCGGAGCCGTCGCTGAGGACCAGGTGGTAGTCCGAGTCGGCTTCGAGCTTGTACTGCGTCAGTGTCGCCTGAAGTCGGTAGACGGTGGTCTCCGTCGGCTTCACCCGGTTGTTGGCCGGGAGCGACGACGGGGCGGGGAGTGCGTCGAGGGACGCGATCGTGGTCGAGGTCGTGGACTGCAGGTTGATCGACCCGGCATCGGCGTCGGTGCCGGTCTTCACCGACCATCGCTCCACACCGCAACTTCCGGTGAGGGCCGCGGTCTTGGCGACCACATCCTCGTGTTCCTCGGCGTCGGGAGTCGAGTGATAGCGCGCTCCGGCGCTACTGCTGGTGGCGGTCATGGCCAGTACCGTCGCGAGCGTGGCCGCCAGGGCGGCCGCCAGGTAAATCCACCATCTGTTCTTTTTGAGCACGGAGATACTCCCGGAGGTGCGGGGGCGGTCCGGCAGCCCAGGGCCGCGGAACTCGGGGGCCGCCGGTGGGCATCCTGTGAGCGTGCTGTGCGTGGTGGGACTGCCATGAAGTGTGATGAGCCGCTGGTTGACGCGCATAGACCCATCACGTAAACAACTGGCCGCGTACGGTCAAGAATTGGCCAGCGTGCGGCCTGATCCGGGGCGGGACCGGCGCAGCGGCCCAGCAATCCCACCAGCGACGCCATTCGCTCTGCCTGGGAAGCGCGGTGCCACGGCTCGACGTCTGCCCCAGTCCAAGCGCACGGTCCAGGACTCCTGGAAGGATGAGGTCCAGGCGGCGCCGGCAGATGACGCCGCCGCCGAGAGCGAGGAAGGCTTCGTGGAGGTCGTCGCGGATTTCTCAGCGGGTGCGCAGGCGGCGGAGCCAGTGCAGAAGTACGAAGGCGGCCCTGACGACCCTGCGATGGAAGCCCAGGCCGGAGCCGTGCTCGGTCCCGCGGCAGGCGATGGGCGGGCGGATGCCCAGGTCGCGTAGGAGGCGACGGTAGGTGTCATGGTCGTAGCCGCGGTCGGCGTAGAGCACGTCGGGGCGTCGGCGGGGACGCCGCGCTTGCTTTTCGCGATCCGCTCGGGCAGGAAGGGCGCCCTGATCGTACTGACCGGGTACATGGCCAAGGAGTTGAGCCCGCGGGGTATCCGCGTCGACTCCGTCGCTCCCGGCGCCCCCTCACCCGCTTCGCCGACAGTCCCTTCGAGCGGCACCCAAAGATCATCCCTGACCTGGCACGCACCTTCGCCCTCGGGCGGTCCCGGAGGCCGCCTCGGGTTCCGGCTCTCCGGGCAGCCGAACATCCGGTGGGCGGCCGACTCTGCCGGTCTGCCGAAATGACATGACACCGGGGCCCGGCGGCGTCGGGCGGACCTTGTCCGCAAGGCGCCGCCGGGGCCCGGCCGGCAGGCAGGGCCCGCCGTCGTACCTGGACGGGTCAGGCGGTGTGCAGCGTCAGGCCGTACCGGCCGAGGATCTCATTGACGGGCTGGAACCAGGTCTCTCCCCCGCTGCTGCAGTTGCCCCAGCCGCCGGAGGTGACCCCCTGCGCCTGGTCGCCGCTGATGAACGAGCCGCCGGAGTCACCGGGTTCGGCGCACACGTTCGTCTTGGTGAGCTCGTGCACCGCGCCCTGGCTGTAGTTGACGGTCTCGTTCTGGGCGAGGACCGTGCCGCAGTGCCAGTGCGTCGTCGATCCCGAGCGGCAGATGGAGGCACCTACGGGTGCCACGGCCGAGCCCCGCACCAGCTGGTCGGAGACGGTGCCCCAGCCGAGCACGACCGGAACCGTCCACCAGCCGCTGCCCACGTTGACCCAGGCGTAGTCGTTGTCCGGGAACGAGGAGCCCTGGAAGTTGCCGATGTAGCTGCCGTCCCAGCCGCTGACGCCGGCGCCGGGCTGTGCGCAGTGCCCGGCGGTGACGAACCCGCCGTACACGGAGAAGCCGATGGAGCAGCGGACGTTGCCGGTGTAGTACGGGTCGCCGCCGACTGTTCCGGCGGCGAGGGTCTTCGGCGCGCCGGGGGTCTCCTTGACCACGACGGGGCCGGCTGTTCGGGCGCGGGCGAGGAACTTCTGGACATCGTTGTCAGCCAGCTCGCCGCCGGCGACGTTGACGACCACCGTGCTCGCCTTCGGGTCGACGTGCCAGCTGCTGACGCCCGCCGGTGCGGGGAGCCTGTCGAGCCGTGCCCGGGTGGCGTCGAGTCGTCGCGCGCTGTGCGCGACGGTACTGACGGTCGCGCCCGTGGCTCGTACCGCCTGTCGGGTCGCGGCGGACGCGTCCGGGGTGACGCCGACGGTGAGTTTGCCGCGGGCGGCGTCGAACCAGGAACCGCCGAAGGAGGTTCCCGCCGCCCGGCGGGCCTTGGGTTCCGCGGTGGTGGCCCGCTGTTCGGCGGCCAGTCGTGCCTCGGCCTCGGCCTTGGAGAGATGCAGGTCCCGCTGCATCGCCGAGAGGAGACCGGCCGAGGCGGGCGCCGCGGTGGTTCGGGCGGGGGTCGGGGAGTCGTCGGCGGAAGCGGGCACGGTCGCGGCGGTGGCGCCCGCGCCGAGCATGAGCAGCACGGCCAGGCCGGCATGCGTGAGTCTGGTGCGTCTCATGGGGGTTGCCCTTCGTCGTTCCAACTGGGGTGGGGGTGGAACAGCAGAGCTGTGAGAGCGCTCTCAGTGCTGTGGCAGGGCAGAGCCTAGCGGCTGATCATGGGCAGGTCCATGCCAATGCAGGGGTCAACAAGCGCCCGAGGGAACAGTCATGACGCCTCGCCCGTCATGGTCGAACGCTTTCACCTACGCCCGCGGGGCGTGGGGCCATCCCCGCGGGCCAGGAATGGCCCCACGGGCGCAGGGCGGCCCCACAGTCGGCGACCTGACACGACCTTCCTATAGGTATAATGGTATGACATTAACAGGGCGAGTTGAGGGGGCCTTGGAATGACGGATGGAACGCTCATCGTCGGCGCCAGCCAAGCCGGTATGCAACTGGCGGTCACCCTGCGGCACTTGGGGGATCACGAAGCGATCACCATGGTGGGAGAGGAGATGCATCCGCCGTACCAGCGGCCGCCTCTGTCCAAGGAGTTCCTGACGGGCGCCGCTGACGCCGAGTCCCTTGCCTTCCGTTCACCGTCCTACTACGCCCAGGCCGGAATCGGTCTGGTCAGCGGCGAGCGCGTCACCGCAATCACGCTCTCCCGGTCGGGACAGCCGGGTTCCGGTACCGCGGTCACGGCGAGCGGCCGTACCCTGCCCTTCGACCGGCTGGCCCTGACCGTCGGCGCCGGGCCCCGGCGGCTCGACCTGCCCGGAGCGGACTTGGCCGGCATCTGCCACCTGCGGGACCGCGACGACGCGGCCGACCTGCGGGACCGGCTCGGCACCGCCTCCCACGTCGTGGTCGTCGGCGGCGGCTTCATCGGGCTGGAGGCGGCGGCCGCCGCCCGGGCTCTCGGCAAGGACGTCACCATGGTCGAGGCGACCGAGCGGCTGATGCCGCGCGCCGTGGCACCCGTGGTCTCGGAGTTCTACCGGCGGGCTCACGAGCGGCGCGGCACCCGGGTGCTGTTGTCGGCCGCCGTCGCGGGGTTCGACGGCGTGGCGGGGCGGGTCAGCGGGGTGCGCCTCGCCGACGGCACCGTGCTGCCGTCCGACCTTGTGCTCGTCGGGGTCGGGGCCGTTCCCCGCACGGAACTGGCCGAGCAACTGGGCCTCGAGTGCGATCGCGGCATCGTGGTCGACGCATACGCGCGCACCAGCGATCCCCGCATCTGCGCGGCCGGCGACTGCACCGTGCAGCCCCACCCCATGACAGGACAGGGCAGGGTGCGGCTGGAGTCCGTGCAGAACGCCGTCACGCAGGCCACGGTCGCCGCCGCCTCGCTGCTGGGCAAACCCGCCAGGACGCCCACGGTGCCCTGGTTCTGGTCGTACCAGGGGGATCTCAAGCTGCAGATCGCCGGGTTGTCGGCCGGCTACGACGACTGTGTCGTACGCGGGGAACCGGACAGCGAGCGATTCTCCGTCCTGTACTACCGGCAGGGCGAACTCCTGGCGATCGACGCCGTCAACAGTCCCGCCGACTACATGGCGGTGCGCAAGGCACTCACGCAGGGTGCGACCGTCCCGGCGGGCGTGGCGGCCGACCCCGGCACTCCCCTGAAGACCTTGCTGGTCCCCCGCCCGGACGTGGTGGCATCCCCCTGACGGTCAGTGTGAGAGCAGCTGAGGCGTGCGGCCGCCGGGCCGCACGCCTCCTCTGTCATCACCGACGTTCCAGCCGTCACCGACGTGCCGTCAGATCACTGCCGCCTCCAGCGACTCGGGCGCGAACAGCTGCTCCGGTTCCCACAGCCGTCCGGACAGCCCCTGTTCGTGGTGGTACCGCAGGAATGTCGTCAGCGCCGCTCGGTTGCCGTCAACGCCGTAGGACCAGTAGTCCCCGCCCAACAGGGAGCGCGCCTCCTCCAGTTGGGGCGTCAGCCAGGGCAGCATGAAGCGCAGCGCCGAGGTGTCGTACAGGTTGGCGTACGCCGCCTCCTTGGCCGCCAGCAGCGCCTTGCAGAGCGACTGGGCGACCCACGGGTGGCGGTCGTAGACGTCCCGCCGGATCACCACCACGTGCATGATCGGGAAGATGCCGGTCGCCGCGTAGTACTCCTTCTCGGCGGCGACCACGTCCGGGAACACCCGGCGCACGCGCGGATCCCCGGCGGCGAACGGGCTCGGTACGCGTGGTGTGCACAGGGCGTCGATCTCCCCTTCGGCGAGCATGCGGGCGAGCGTCCGGTCCTCGGGGATGCGGCTGACGCGCAGTGAGTCCGGCAGGTCGACGCCCGCCTTCTCGATGCGGCCGGGGGTCTCCTGGCCGCCGGTGAGGTAGCTGACCGAGTCCACGGGTACCCCGTGCCGGTCGGCGAGGATGCCCCGCATCCACACGCAGGCGGTCAGCTGGTACTCGGGGGTGCCGATCCGCTTGCCGCGCAGGTCCTCGGGGGCGTGGATGCCCGCGTCTGCGTGGCAGTACAGCGAGCCGTGGCGGAACATGCGGGAGGTGAAGACCGGCAGGGCCACGAACGGGCCGGGGTCGGCGCGCAGCGACAGGACGTACGAGGACAGCGACATCTCCGCCACCTCGAACTCCTGGTGCCGCATCATCCGGAAGAAGGTCTCCTCGACCGGCAGCCGAAGATACGTAAGGTCGATGCCGTCGGGGCGGACGGTCCCCTCCTCCAGGGCGCGCGTGCGGTCGTAGTCACCGCAGGCGAAGGTGAGGTGCAGTCTGCTCATGGGTGCCTCTACCTGCCCTGTGCCGTGAGCCGTGCGTCCAGACGCGGGTACACGCGCCGGGCGTTGGCCTCGAAGACCTTGTGCCGCTGCTCGTCGGTGAGCCCGGCCCGGTCGACGTACCGCTTGGTGTCGTCCCAGTCGATGCCGGTCTCCGGGTCGGCGCCGCGCACGGCGCCCAGCATCTCCGAGGCGAACAGGATGTTGTCGGCGCCGACCACCCGGTGCAGCAGGTCGATGCCGGGCTGGTGGTAGACGCAGGTGTCGAAGAAGACGTTGCGCTTCAGATGCTCGGCCGGATCTGGCCGGCCCAGCCGCACGGCCAGCCCGCGGTAGCGGCCCCAGTGGTACGGCACGGCACCGCCGCCGTGCGGGATCACGAACCGCAGCCCCGGGAAGCGGGCGAACAGGTCGCCCTCGACGAACTGCATGAACGCCGAGGTGTCCGCGTTGAGGTAGTGGGCGCCCAGGGCGTGGAAGTTCGGGTTGCAGGACGCCGAGACATGGATCATCGCGGGGACGTCCAGCTCGGCCATCGTCTCGTACAGCGGGAACCAGTAGGGGTCGGTGAGCGGCGGCGAGGTCCAGTAACCGCCGGACGGGTCGGGGTTGAGGTTGCAGCCGACGAAGCCGAGAGTCTCGACGCAGCGGCGCAGTTCGGTGACCGCGTGGTCGAGCGCGCCGCCCGGGGTCTGCGGCAGCTGGCAGACGGCGGCGAAGTTCCGGGGGAACAGTTCCACGACGCGGTGGACCAGGTCGTTGCACACCCGTGCCCACTGCCGTGCGGTGGCCGGGTCCGTTACGTGGTGTTCCATGCCGGACGCCTTGGGCGAGAAGAGCATCAGGTCGCCGCCGCGTTCCCGCAGCAGCTTGAGCTGGTTGTTCTCCACGCTCTCCCGGATTGCTTCGTCGCTGATGGCGGCGGGCGTCGGGGCGGGCAGCGACGGATCCGCAAGGCGGGCCAACTGGGCGTCACGAAATGCCTGGTGCCGCGGCGGCGTGGTGGTGTAGTGCCCGTGGACATCAATGATCATCGGCCGGCCCCCGGTCGACGTAGACGAGGCCCTTGCGTGCGAGCCGCTCCCGCATCGCGTTGACGTCGAGGCCCAGTTCGCCGCTCGCGTAGCGCTCGCGGCTGACGGCCTCCTTCTCCTCCCGGGCACGGGAGGCGGCGAGTACGGTGGCCGCGTCGCGCCGCGGCACGACCACCACACCGTCGTCGTCGGCGACGATCACATCGCCCGGGCCGATCCGCTGACCGGCGCAGACGAGGGGGACGTTGACGTCGCCGAGGGTCTCCTTGACCGTGCCGAGCGCGCTGACGTGGCGTGCCCAGACGGGGAAGCCCATCCGTCGCAGATCCACTACGTCGCGGCAGCCGGCGTCGATGACCAGTCCGCGCACGCCGCGTGCGGCGACCGCGGTGGCGAGCAGGTCGCCGAAGTAGCCGGCCTGGGACGGGGAGGTGGGAGCCACGACGAGGACGTCTCCGTCGCGGCACTGCTCCACCGCGACGTGGATCATCCAGTTGTCGCCGGGCGGCACGCTCACGGTCACGGCGGTGCCGGCGATGTGCGCGCCCGCCCAGACGGGCCGCAGCGCGGGATCGAGGAGCCCGGTGCGCCCCTGGGCCTCGTGGACGGTGGCCACGCCGAATCCGGCGAGGGCGTCCACCGTCGCGGCGTCGGCCCGGTGCGGGTTGCGGACGACGATGCTCATGCCGCCGCCCAGGGCAGCAGGGACACGTGCACGGCGTCCTCGCCGGTCTCGCCACCGACGGTCCGGATGGCGCGGTCGGCCTCGGCGAGCGGGAAGCTGTGGGTGCTGAGCTTCTCCAGC
This sequence comes from Streptomyces sp. NPDC005866, assembly GCF_040629895.1. Taxonomy (NCBI): domain Bacteria; kingdom Bacillati; phylum Actinomycetota; class Actinomycetes; order Kitasatosporales; family Streptomycetaceae; genus Streptomyces; species Streptomyces sp. NPDC005866. Next base: position 28,761 of record NZ_JBEXWP010000027.1, on the reverse strand, counting down.
GGGAAGCGGCCCGACGCCAGCTGCTCCAGGGCGAGTTCGCACGAGTGGTAGCTGTGGCCGCGGGCGCTCTTGAGGGCGATCGACTTCTCCGTCAGCTTCTTCATCGGGAAGTCGGGGAAGGCGGCCAGTTCACCCTGGACCACCATCGTGCCCTCGCGCCGCTTGAGCACGTCGATGCCCAGCAGCACGGGCGCGGTGCCGGCACCCGCGGTGCAGTCCAGCACGACGTCGACGCCGCGCCCGCCCGTGAGGTCCATGACGCCGGCCCGCGCGTCCTGACGCGTCACGTCGATCACGTGGTCGGCGCCCAGCTCCCGTGCCAGGGAAAGGCGCGCTGTGTCGCGCGTGGTGCCGGTGACGATGATGAGGGAGGCGCCCGCCTGCTTGCAGGCGACGACCTGGGACAGGCCCTGCTGTCCGGGGCCCTGGATGAGGACGGTCGAGGCGTAGCCGACGCCCGCGGTGATCAGCGCCCACTCGATGCCGTTCGACAACGGCGTGACGAGTCCGGCGAGTTCGGCCGAGACGCCGTCGGGCACGCGGTGTGTCACCGAGTTCCAGGGCAGGTAGAGGTACTGCGCGAAGCCGCCCCACAGGTGGTAGGGGTGGTTCGCCGAGGTGTAGCCGTATCGGCGGGCGTCGGGGTTGGTGCGCCAGTCGGTGGCCTCGCAGTGCCGGTACTCGCCCCGGTGGCACCACTCGCAGCGGTAGCAGCCGACGTAGTGCTCGACGAAGACGCGGTCGCCCTCGGCCAGGCCCTTGCGCTCGGTGAAGGTGCGGCCCGCCTTCGCGATGACACCCACGTTCTCGTGCCCCATGATCACCGGATCCGTGAAGGGCGGCTTGCCGTACATCTTCACGTCGGTGCCGCAGATCCCGGCGACCTCCACCTTCAGCAGGGCTCCGTCGTCGGGTATGTCCGGCATCGGGAACTCCCGCAGTTCGGTCCGGCCGGGCGCCGTTCGTACCGCCGCCAGCACCTGTTCCGCCATGACGTCGTCTCCTCACGTTCGGGGCTGTCCCGCCGGGCAGACAGTGTATGGACTGATGGACTAACCATGCTACCTTCAGGCCATGGATGTACCCCGGCTCAGGACAGTGACCCGCACCCAGGGCAACAACGAGGCGCTGAAGACGGGGGCAGTGACGCCCTACGGCTTCCGGTTCGAGTTCGAGGAAGTGCCCGTACTCGTCCAGGCGTTCCGGCGCATGGTGCGAGAGACGGCGTACGACGTCAGTGAGATGGCGCTGACCACGTACCTGGTGGCGAAGGCGCACGGCGCGCGGTTCACGGCCGTGCCCGTCTTCCTGGTGCGCGGCTTCCACCACGGCGCGATCTTCCATGACCCGTCGTCAGATGTGCGCTCCGTCAGGGACCTTGAGGGCCGCAGGGTCGGCGTGAGCCGGGGCTACACGGTGACCACCGGGGTCTGGGCCCGTGCCGTCCTGCGCGAGGAGTACGGCGTCGACCTCGACAAGGTGACCTGGGTCCTGTCGGGCGACGAGCACGTGGCCGCGTACCGGCCGCCGGCGAACGTCATACCCATGGAGCCGGGACGCTCGCTGGAGAAGATGCTGCTCGACGGCGAACTGGCCGCGGTGATCGGCCCCAGGCCCGAGTCACCGGCCCTCGCCCCGCTGATCCCCGACCCGGAGGAGGCGGGCTTCACCGCCCTGCGCGAGCGGGGGCTGTACCCGATCAACCATCTGATCGTGGTCCGCGACGAACTCCTCGCCGAGCGACCGGAGTTGGCAGGACAGGTGTTCAACGCCTTCGCCCGGTCCAAGCGGCTGTACGTGGACCGGCTGCGTGCGGGCGCGATCGACTCCCCCACCGCCACAGACCTCATGCACCGGCGGGTCATGGAGATCACCCGAGCGGATCCGCTGCCGTACGGGATCGAGCCGAACCGGGCCGTGCTTGAGGAGCTCATGCGTCACGCCGTGGACCAGCGGATCCTCGAACGGCCGCTGCCCATCGAGTCGTTGTTCGCCGTGAGCACTCGCGCGCTGACCGGCTGACCCACGCCCTGGCCCGCCTGCCGAAGGGACACGCATGCGCATCGCCATAGCCGCCGACCACAACGGCTTCGCCCTCAAGGCCCGGCTGGCGGCCTGGCTGACGGCGCACGGACACACCGTCGACGACCGCGGCAGCCACACCGGTGAGACCGTCGACTACCCACCGTTGTGCGCGGACGTCTGCCGGCAGGTCGTCGACGGCGCCGCCGATCGCGGCATCGTCCTCGGCGGGAGCGGGCTCGGGGAGACCATCGCCTGCAACAAGATCCGCGGGATCCGGGCCGGGCTCTGCCACGACCTGTGGAGCACGCGGATCTCCCGCGGCAACAACGACTCCAATGTCCTCGTCCTCGCGGCGAAGGTCCTCGCGCCCGACGCGGCCGAGGGCATCGTCGGGACGTGGCTCGAGACCCCCTTCAACGGCGGCGTGCACGCTCGGCGTCTGGACCAGATCGCCGCGCTGGAGCACGGACCGGCGCGGCCGTGAGAGCGAGCCCGGCCGGGTTTTCCCTCACGGCCGGGCCTCCTGCTCTACGGCTGCTTCCCCGCCCGTGCCAGGAAGTCCAGGATCCGGGCCGGTGCCGTCTCCTCCGTCTGCTCGGCCACCGGCACGTCCCAGTACTCCGTGGTGGGCAGGCACTCCTGCAGGTACCGGGCAGCCGAGGGGGCGTGCGAGGTGTCCTGTCCGGGAACGACGAGCGCCGGTACGTCGAGGCGCAGCAGATCCTCCGGCTCGGGTCCGGGAACCGTGTCCCGGTCGAACAGCAGCCGTGCCGTCCCGGTCACCGCCGCCCGGTAGCGGTCGGGGTCGGTTCGCGCGTAGGCGTCGGCGAACTCCGCGTCGGTGCGGATCACTTGTGCCCAGGGGCCGACGCGGGGGTCCTTGGTGAAGCCCGCCTCCGAGCCGCGCGCCAGGCTGACCACCTGGGCCAGTCCGTGCTCGTCGGCGTAGACCAGGTGATGCCGGAACCTGTCGTGCTGCTTCATCCGGTACTTCACGCCACCGGCCGGCGAATACAGCACCATGCTCAGCACACGCTCCGGACGAGCCACCGCGAGGGCCGCCGCGGTGGAGCAGCCCACGCAGCCGCCCATCAGATGTGCCCGCTCGACACCGAGATGGTCGAGCAGCCCCACCCCCTGCCGGACGTAGTCGGCCCAGGAGATCCGCTCCAGGCGTCCCCCCGACCGGCCGGACTCACGCCGGTCGAAGGTGACGCAGGTGTACTTCTCGGTGAGGCGGTCGAGCAGCCGCAGGCGCCGGTAGAGACCCACCGTGTGCCAGCCCTCCAGGCTGGAGTCGAAGCCGCCGGGCGAGAACATCAGCAGGGGCGGCCCCGAACCCGTGACCTCGTATCGGGTGGGGATTCCGTCGATGACGGCGGTGGGCATGGATCGTGGTCCTTTCTTTCTGCTGCGTCTGCGCGGCGTCGAAGCTCCGGTGGTCAGGTCGCCGGGGGGACGGGGACACCGCCGGCGACCTGGCGTGCCGCTCGCACGTCCGCCGCGTAGGACGTGATCGCGTCGAGCGTGATCCGGGCGACGTTGGCGTAGGTGTCCGGCGGATCGTCGATGGCCGAGGCGGCGTAGCCGATGGCCGCGTGCGCCATGCGCATCCGCCCGTCGAGCCACGGGCCGCCACCGAATCCGCCGACCACCGGGACGGTGACGGCGGCGGCCACGGCTGCGCCGACCACCGGCCCGGAATTGGTGAAGTTCAGCAGGGCGGCGCCGGCCTCCTCGAGCCGCTTCGCCTCCGCAACCATGGCGTCCTTCATCTCCACCGGCACCTGGTCGGCGGCCGACGGAACGGCGCTGTACTCGACGCCGTAACGCAGCGCGGTCTGCGGGGTGATCCCGAACTGGGCGAACACCGGGATGCCGGCGCGGGTGATCGCCGTGACGGCCTCGGGGAAGTCACCGGCCGCGTCCAGCTTGACCATGTCGACCCCGGCTTCCTTGACGAACCGGACGGCCGCGCGCACCGCGCTGTCGGCGCCCTCCTGCAACGGGCCGAACGGGAAGTCGACGCTGACCAGGGCCCGTTGTACTCCCCGGCGTACCGCCCGGGCAACGGTGACCATCTGGTCCATCGTCACTTCGAACGGGTTGGCCTGCCCCCACAGGTTCACGCCCACCGTGTCGCCGACGGAGACGAGGTCGACCCCGGCCCGGTCCACGATGCGCGCCATCTGGTAGTCCCAGGCGACGACGCCGACGATCTTGCGTCCCTCGTCCTTCATCCGCCGCAGGTCGCGCAGGGTGACCTTCTCGGACATGTACGTTCCTCCTCAACCCTGTAGTGCCGTGCCAGGCCGTGTCGGGCACGGCCTAAACCCTCAGTGCCGTGAGCAGTTCCAGGGCGTCGCTCTCGTCGGCGGACAGCAGCAGCACACGGGCGTAGGGCCGCAGGGCCGCGACTGCTTCGTCGGCCTCGTAGCCGTCCCCCATGACCACGCCGGCCGTGGTGATGCCCCGCCGCCCGCAGAGCCGGCCGATCTCGGCCGCGACGCTTCGGCCGGCGTCCTCGGTTGCGAGGACGACGACCACGTCGGTACCGGTGAGGACGTCGTCGAACGGGGCGGCCACGCCGCCGAGTTCGTACAGCAGACCGCCGCCGGGCCACACTCCGCCGACGGTGTAGAAGCGAGCGTGTGCCCACGGCCGGCCGGCCAGGCGGCGCGCGACCGACTCGGCCCGCTCGTCCAGCGCGACGACACGTGCGGCGCGGGCCGGGGCGATCGGTGCGTCGATCCGGAACCGGGACTCGCTCGCCGAGGCCGCTCGGGCACTCTCGCTCAGGTACGGGGTCGCCCTCGTCATGTCACACCGAGGCCTGCGGGACACCGGGGTTCACCTTCACCGCGTCGCGGCAGGAGTCCAGGAACGACTCGGCCTGCGGCAGCACCACCGCCGCGGACCGCACCCGCTGGTGCTCCGGGTCCACACCGGGCGGCGTCACACCCTCGTCGCGCAGCGCGATCGCGGCCTTCCGAAGCTTCTGCCGGGCCTTGACGATGCCGCTGTCGGCGGGGACCAGGCGCTCCTTGCTGCGGTCGACGACGGGGCCCATGCTCTCCTGCAGTGAGGCGTCCTGCATGGCGATGCCGGCCACGCCGGAGTAGGTCTCGCCGCGCTTCTGCGCCGCACGGTCCATCAGGTAGTCGTTGTCCATGTTGGCCACGGGCCGGTAGGTCCCCGGGATGTTCTTGCTGTGGACGCCGTGGCCGTCGGTCATCGCCTGCCGCTCCGCGTCGGTGAGGGCCCGCACGGGGTGGTAGTCGAAGGAGTACGTCCAGCAGTTCTCGTCGTCGATCGGCACCCAGAAGTGGCCGTGCACCGGGTGGTCGCCGCGCGGGGGGACCATCGTGAACGCCGGCATCACCCACGGCGTGATCCGCCAGTAGAAGCTGCCCTCCTCGGCATTGCGCCGCGCGCCGACGAACAGGCCGCCGTCGCTGTCGGCCACCTCGAAGAACGGCTTGGTGTCGTTGAGGTTGTACTCGTTACCCTTGGCGCCCTTGAACAGCGGGTCGCTCTTCAGTCCGCCGGAGTGCAGGAAGCTGACGTGGCTGGAGTCGATGCCGCCCTCGAAGGCCTGCAGCCAGTTGCACTGCTGCCAGCGCTTGGAGGTGTAGGTCTGCTCCGGCGGGACGTGTACCCATTCGAATTCCGGCTGCGGCGGCCGGGTGGCGGCGTCACCCATGTGGGTCCACAGGACGTCGCCTATCTTCACCAGGGGGTACGACGTGAGCTGCACGTTCTGGCAGAAGCTGCTGTTGCCGGCCTCCGAGGGGACCTCCACGCACTGGCCGGTGACGTCGTACTTCCAGCCGTGGTAGGGGCATCGCAGCCCGGAGCCCTCGTTGCGGCCGAACCACAGCGAGGCACCTCGGTGCGCGCAGAACTCGTCGACGAGGCCGTAGCGCCCGTCGCTGTCACGGAAGGCGACCATGCGCTCGGACAGGAGCTTGACACGCACGGGCGGGCAGTCGTTCTCCGGGAGTTCCTCGGCGAGGAGCGCGGGGATCCAGTACTGCCGGAACAGCTCGCCCATCGGCGTCCCCGGACCGGTCTGGGTGAGCAGCTCGTTGATGTCTTTTCTGAGCACGGTCGTTTCCCCTTCAGGTACTGACCCGCCGGCGGGTCGTGGACATCGGTGCTGGACGGTGCGACCCGGAGCCCGGTCAGGGCTGCTGCGGCGGAAGGTCGACGGTGAGCCCCTCGAGTTCACCGGTGATGCGGATCTGGCACGACAGACGGCTGGTGGCACGCCGTTCGGTCACGGCCAGGTCGAGCAGGTCGTCCTCCATGTCGCCGGGCCCGCCCACGAGCGGCGTGAACTGCTCGCGCACCCAGACATGGCAGGTGGCGCAGGACTGGTTGCCGCCGCACTCGGCGACGATCCCGGGAACGCCGTTCCTCACCGCGGCCGCCATGACCGAGTCCCCGACCGCCGCGTCGACGGTGTACTCGGGACCGTCACTGCCGACGAAGATCACCTTGGGCAAGGTCCCTGTTTCCTCTCACGATCGGCGAAAGCTACTGCGAACGGATCGCACGCCACAGGGCCGCGCTCCGTTGTATGGTCTGTCCATTAGACCAGAATGAGCAAAGGCCGAACAAGACTCGGGACGACAGATCACAATCGGCGGTATGCCAACGCTGATTCTGCTTCGCCACGGCGAGAGCGAATGGAACGCCAGGAATCTCTTCACCGGCTGGGCCGACGTCGACCTGACGCCGTTCGGTGAAGAACAGGCTCGGCGCAGTGGTGAGTTACTGCGTGACAACGGCCTCGCGCCTGACGCGGTGCACACCTCGGCCCTGACGCGGGCTGTGCGCACCGCGACCCTCGCCGCCCGGGCCGCGGGCCGCTCCGCGGCGCCGGTCACCCGGCACTGGCGGCTCAACGAACGGCACTACGGGGCCCTGCAGGGCAGGGAGAAGAGCGAGATCCTGCGGGAGTTCGGCGAGGAACGCTACCGGCTCTGGCGTCGCTCGTACGACGCGACACCGCCGCCCCTCGCGGACGGCGGCGCGGGAGACGCGTGGGAGGACCCCCGCTACGCGGCACTGCCCCGCGCCCTCCTGCCGCGCGCCGAGTCGCTCGCCGATGTCACCGCCCGGCTGCTGCCCTGCTGGCACGACGCGATCGTGCCCGACCTGCGGGCCGGCCGGACCCTGCTGGTCGTGGCGCACAGCAACTCCCTGCGGGCCCTGGTCGTGCACCTGGACCGGCTGAGCCACGAGGAGCTGCTCGCCCTGAACATCCCGACCGCCATGCCCCTGCGCTACGACCTCGACCAGAACCTGGTGCCACGCGCGCGAGGCGGCAGGTACCTGGATCCGCGAGCCTCCGCGGCCGCGGCCGAGGTGGCGGACGAGGGCCGCCGGTCATCGCGGCCAAGTCGTTGACGCCCCCACCCGGTGGACTTATGGTTCTACCAATTCTCACCCCCCGCTGCCCCGTCAGCGCACGTTTGTGCCGCAAGAGCCGATCAGGAAGGGCCGCCCATGCCCAAGGACGCGATCGTCGACGACTCCCTGGCGGCGAAGTTCGCCACGGAGAAGGACTCCCCCTACACCCGCTGGGTCGCCGCCGAAGGGCTGGACATCATCGCCGCCCACTACATCCCGGACCTGCGCAGCGTCGAGCTCAAGCCGTGGGCACGGCGCGGCGGCCGGGGAGTGTTCATCAACCATGAGGCGACCAGGACGTCCAACGACTGCTACGTCTGCGAGATCCCCGCGGGCGGCGAGCTGGCCCCGCAGCGGCAACTGTTCGAGGAGATGATCCTCGTTCTCGACGGCCAGGGCTCGACCAGGGTCTGGAACGACTCGGGTGCCGAGGTCAGCTTCGAGTGGCAGGCGGGCTCGATGTTCGCCATCCCGCTCAACGCCCGCCACCAGCACTTCAACGGCTCCGGCCGGAAGGCGGCCCGGTTCGTCTCCTCGACGAACATGCCGCCCGTCCTCAACCTCTACGACGACCCCGACTTCGTCTTCGACACCCCGCGGGACTTCCCGGACCGCTTCAACGGCGAGCCCGACTACTTCTCCCCCAAGGGCGAGCAGAAGGGCCTTCTGCTGGACACCAACTTCGTGGCGGACGCGGTCAACCTGCCGCTGATCGAGGCGAAGGAGCGCGGCGCGGGCGGCGGTCACATCCGCTTCGCGATGGCCAGGGGCTCGATGAACAGCCACATCTCGCAGTTCCCGACGGCGACCTACAAGAAGGGGCACCGGCACGGCCCGGGCGCCCACGTCATCATCCTCTCGGGCGAGGGGTACAGCCTGATGTGGCCGGAGGGCGAGGAGCCCCGCCGCTACGAGTGGGGACCGGGCACACTGATCGTTCCGCCGAACATGTGGTTCCACCAGCACTTCAACACGGGCCAGGAGCCGGGCCGTTACCTCGCCTTCAAGCACGAGGTGGTCTCCGTGCGCAACGCGCAGGGCGTGCCGAAGGCCTGGATCAGCCGCCGTGTCGGCGGCGACCAGATCGACTACGCCGACGAGTCGCCGTATGTGCGCGAGACCTTCCGTGAGGCACTCGCCAAGCACGGGACGGAGCCGCAGATGGACGCCGTCTACGAGGCGGAGCTCGCCACGCTCCCGCCGAAGCCGGAGCAGTACACCACCGCCTGAGCCAGCATGCGGCGTTCGTGAAGGAGCGGGACCGTGCGGCACGCCGAAGGACACAGCCATGACGAGGGGTTGCGCGCGGTCCACCCGCCGTACACCCCCGACCACAACCACAACCACGACCACGACCACGACCACGTGCACGACGACGAGGTGCCCAGGCCGCTGGAGGACCATCCGATCTGGCAGCGGGACAACGTGACGCTGCACAGCGTCGGCATCGACATCGGATCGTCCGGCACCCAGGTCGTCTTCTCGCGGCTGCATCTGCGTCGCATCAGCGAGGACCTGACGAGCCGTTACCTGGTGGTGCGGCGGGACACCCTCCACCGCTCACCGGTGGCGCTCACCCCGTACACCGGCGGCGAGCACATCGACGCGAGTGCCCTCGGGTCGATCATCGACGCCGCCTATCAGGCCGCGGCCGTCGATCCGGCCGCCGTGGACACCGGCGTGGTGATCCTCACCGGCGAGGCGCTGCGCCGCCGCAATGCGCAGGCGATCGCCGGCATCCTGGCCGAGCGCGGAGGCGAACTGGTCACCGCGAGCGCGGGCCACCACATGGAGTCCATGCTGGCGGCCTATGGATCGGGGGCCGCCAAGGTGTCGTACGAGACCGGGCGGCGCATCCTCAACATCGACGTCGGCGGCGGGACCACGAAACTCGCCCTGGTAGACCGGGGACGGATCACGGCGACCGCCGCCCTGCACATCGGCGGGCGCCTGCAGGTGGTCGACGACACCGGCCGCATCACGCGCCTGGAGCCGGCCGGGAGCAGGCACGCGACCCGTGCCGGTTTCGTCTGGAAGTCCGGTGACACCGTCCGAGGTCACGAACTCGACCGGGTGGCGGAGTCGATGGCCGACGCACTGGTCCAGGCGGTCGCCGCGGATCCCGTGCCCGCACATGTCCGCGACCTGTATCTCACCGAGCCCCTGCCGGACCTCGATCAGGTCGACGGAGTGATGTTCTCGGGAGGAGTCGCGGAGTACGTCTACGGGCGCGAGCAGGCGGACTTCGGGGACCTCGGCCGGCGGCTGGGCCACGCGCTGCGCCGGCGGGCGGAGTCGGGCGCGCTGCCGTACCCCCTGCTTGCTCCTGGCGAGTGCATCCGGGCGACGGCATTGGGCGCGTCGGAGCACAGCGTCCAGTTGAGCGGCAACACGGGGTACGTGTCCGACCCCGGGGCATTACTCCCGCGGCGCAACCTGCAGGTGCTCAGGCCGCTCTACGAACTCGGGGAGACAGTCGACGCCCACCTCGTCGAGGTGGCGATCCGGAGGCATCTGGTCGCTCTGGACGTCGCGCAGACCGGTGTGGACATCGTCCTCGCGCTGGCGTGGAGCGGGCCGCCGAGCCACGACAGGCTGCTGCCCTTCGCCCGGGGCATCCGGGACGCGCTCGCCGAGCGCACCGCGCAGGGCAGGCCGCTGTACATCGTGCTGGACGGCGATGTGGCCCTGACGCTGGGCAGGCTGCTGCGGGAGGAACTGGACGTCACCGCGGACCTGTTCGTCGTCGACGGCGTGAGCCTGCGGGACTTCGACTACGTGGACATCGGACGGATCCGTCTGCCGTCGAACACGGTCCCGGTCACGATCAAGTCGCTCGTCTTCGAGCAGGATCCTCGCTGAGGGCCTGCCCGGCAGTCGCACCAGGTAACGATAGCGCAAATCCGAGTCCGATGGTTAGACCATAATACCTCATTTGCTGTTACATACAGGGACCCGATCCCGCAGCCGATCACCGGCCGGCTGACGACTCACGGTCCCCCGCCCGGCCATCGGCGCGACAGCGCACCCTCCCCCACTTTGCTCTTCTGCTCGGCCCCAGAAGTCGTCCGCCACGTCCAAGGAGTGTGCGATGCGTCAAAGTGCTCTCATCGTCGGCCTGCTGGCCACGGGTCTCGTCCTCACCGGCTGCGGCACGCCTGCCACGGGTACGGCCGGCTCCGCGCCGGACACCAACCCCTACGCCCGGTACGAGACGTTCACGGGCCAGCAACGCACGCGCGCTCTGCTGGCCGACGCCCGGAAGGAGGGAGGGGAGCTGGACCTGTATACATCCAACACCGACATCCAGGACCTGGTCGACGGGTTCGAGAAGGCGTACCCAGGGCTCAAGGTCCAGACCTTCCGGGCCAACTCCGAGACCGTCCTGCAGCGCACGCTGCAGGAGAACCAGGCGAACAAGCCGCACAACGACGTCATCGACACCAACGACCTCGAACTGCGGGCGCTCGACTCGCAGCACCTGCTGCACCCCTACCACGGCCCCGCAGAGGCCGGGCTGAAGGACGCCGCCAGGCACCTCGGTGGATGGACCGCCGAGCGGTTCAACGCCTTCGTCGTCGGCTGGAACACCAGCCGGGTGAAGAAGGGGGAGGAACCCAGGTCCTTCAGCGACCTCGCAGACCCGAAGTGGAAGGGCGAACTCTCCATGGAGGTCGGCGACTGGGACTGGTACGCGTCCCTCCACACGTACCTGACCGAGAAGAAGGGCATGTCCCCCGAGGCCGTGGACGCCCTCTTCCGGAAGGTCGCCGCCAACGCCGAGGTGACCAAGGGTCACACCGTCCAGGGCCAACTGCTCGGAGCGGGCCAGTTCGCCGTCGCCCTGTCCGTCTACAGCCACACCGTCGACAAGGCGGCGCGACAGGGCGCGCCCGTGGCCTGGCGACCGGCCGTCGAGCCGGTGATCCTGCGCCCCAACGGCGTGGCACTCATGACCCGCCCGAGCCACCCCGCCGCGGCGCTGCTGTGGACCGACTGGGTCCTCAGCGACGGTCAGAAGATCATCGCGGACTCCCTGCGCATCCCCGCGGCCAAGAGCGTGCCGGGTGCCAAGGACCCGATCCCGGCCGGCATCACCACCTACAGCGTCTCGAAGACAGCCGAGACCGACACCAAGAAGTGGAACGCCGCCTACGACGCCCTGTTGCGCGGCGTCCCGGCGGCGGGCTGAACGTACACACCTTTTCGCATCTCTTCCAGGAGAGCACCCGCATGAGGACCCGTAACACCACCCTCGCTCTGGCCGGCCTGCTGGTCGCGTCGTTCACCACCGGTTGTGGAGGCGCCGTCACGACCGCCTCCAACGTCCACGCGGACGGCGTCTACGCGCAGATCGCCGCGATCCCCAAGGACCAGCAGCGCGCCAAGGCCGAGGAACTGGCCAGGAAGGAGGGCGGGACTCTCTCCCTCTACACGTCGATGACCTCGGACATCGCGACGCCTGTCGCGAAGGCGTTCGAGAAGAAGTTCGGCATCCGCGTCAGCGTCTTCCGCGCCAACTCCGAGACGGTGCTCCAACGCACCATGCAGGAAGCCCAGGCCGGCAAGTCGGGCGCCGACGCGGTGGAGACCAACTTTCTGGAGATGGCCGCCCTGGCCGACAACGGTCTCCTGGCGGACTTCAACGGCTCCGCACTCGACAAGGTGGAACCGGCCGGCAAGTTCGAGCACTGGACGGCGAGCCGGTTCAACGTGTTCCAGCCCGCGTGGAACACCCAACTGATCAAGCCCGGCGACGAACCGCACAGCTGGGACGACCTCGCCCTGCCCAAGTACAAGGGCAGGATCAGCCTGGAGGTCAGCGACGCCGACTGGTTCGCCAACCTCACGAAGTACTGGCTCGAGCACGGCAAGACACAGACACAGGTGGACAAGCTGTGGAAGGACATCGTCGCCAACGCCAAGGTGGCCAAGGGCCACACGACGATGATGCAGTTCCTCGCCGCGGGCCAGACGCCGCTGGAGGCGATGAACTACACCTACATCACGGACCGGGCCGCCGACCGGGGCGCCCCCGTCGCCCGACTGCCCCGGAGCGGAGTGTCGACGCTGCCCGCCTTCGCACGTCCCAACGGCGTCGGCATGATCAAGAACGCCGCGCATCCCGCCACGGCCTGGCTCTTCTACGACTGGCTCCTGACGGACGGCCAGAAGGACCTGGTCAAGCTGAAGCTCACCCCGGCCACGAAGGTCCCCGGTGACACGAGCCTGAAGGGCCTCACCCTCGTCCCCTTCGACGTCAAGGATCTGAGCAAGAACTCCGGCACCTGGGACAAGAAGTACGACGCGCTGCTGCGCGGCGCGAACACGGTGGGGAGCTGACCGTCGATGGCACTCGTACCCACCTCCACGTCACCCCGGGACAAGGCCGCCGGACCCCCGCCCAGCGCCGGTCGCGGACCCGCCGAGGCCACCCGGGGCTCCAGGCTCCTGCGGCTGGCGCGGCGCCCGCTGTCGCTCCAGGGCCTGCTGGTCGGTGGCGCCGTCGTCATCGTCGGCTACCTCGCCATCGTGCCGCTGGGCTACCTGATTCACGACACCTTCCTCAGTGCCGACGGCAACGGCGTCTCCTTCGGGGCGTTCTCCCGGGCCTACGGCGGCAACTCCCAGTCCGGCGAGATGATGCTCAACTCCCTGGGCTTCGCGATCGGTTCCGCCGTGCTGGCCCTCGTCCTCGGTACCGCCCTGGCCTATGTGCAGGTGCGGACGGACACCCCCTTCAAGGGCCTGTTCTTCGCGGCGTCACTGGTGCCGCTCATCGTGCCCGGCATCCTCTACGCCACCTCGTGGATCTTCCTCGGCGACCCGTCGAGCGGCCTGCTCAACTCCCTTGTCTTCAAGCCCTTGTTCGGCTCTTCGCCCATCAACATCTACAGCGTGTGGGGCATGATCTGGGTGCAGGGACTGCACCTCGCGCCGGTCGCGTTCCTGCTCATGGTCGCCGCCTTCCGCGCGATGGACCCCTCGCTGGAGGAGTCCGCCGCCATGTGCGGAGCCGGCCGCATCACCGTCCTGCGCCGGGTCACGGTTCCGCTGCTGCGGCCGGCGATGATCTCCGCGGCGCTGCTGATGTTCGTGCAGTCCCTGGAGAGCTTCGAGGTGCCCGCACTGCTCGGGCTGCAGAACCGTATCTACGTGTTCACCAGCCGGATCTACTTCGTGCTGCGGGCCTACCCTGTCGACTACGGCGCCGCCGGAGCCTACGCCCTCGGGCTGCTGGCCATCGCGGCGGTCGGGGTGCTCGTCTCCGGCTGGCTGCAGCGCTCCTCCCGCAACTACCAGACGGTGACCGGCAAGGCGTTCCGCCCCCGCCCGGTCGAGCTCGGCCGAGCCCGCCCCTTCGTCGGCGTCGCCGTGCTCCTCTACTTCCTGCTCACGGTGGTCCTGCCGGTCGCCGTCCTGGTCTACGCCTCGCTGCTGAAGTACTACGCCGCACCGACCCGCAAGACGTTCAGCCAGATGACCTTCGCCAACTACCGCGCCGTCTTCGACATGCCGTTGGCCTTCACGGCACTGAAGAACTCGCTCGTCGTCGGGGTGGGAGCCGCCACGGTCGTGATGCTTCTGACCGCGATCGTCTCGTGGGTCGTCCTGCGCACCAAGGCCCCGGGCCGCCGGCTGCTGGACCTGCTCGCCTTCACCCCCATCGTCATCCCCGGCCTGGTGCTCGGCCTGGCCCTGGCGTTCGTCTACCTGCGCATGCCGCTGCCCATCTACGGCACGCTGCTCATCCTGCTGGTGTCGTACTGCACGCGCTACCTGCCGTACGGCATGCGCTACTCGTCGGCGGCGATGGCGCAGATGTCACCGGAACTGGAGGAGTCGGCCGCGGTGTCCGGCGCCTCGTGGTTCCAGACCTTCCGCCGCGTCCTGCTGCCACTGATGAGCGGTGGCATCCTCGCCGGCTGGGTCTACATCCTCGTCGTGTCCTTCCGCGAGCTGTCCAGCACCATCCTGCTCTACAGCCCCGGCAAGGAAGTGCTGTCCGTGCTGATCTGGGAGCAGTTCGAGAACGGCCAGTTCACCACGCTCGCCGCCCTCGGCGTGTGCATGGTCGCCCTGCTCGTCGTGCTCGTCGCCGTTGCCTACCGCCTGGGTGCCCGCTTCGGGCTGCAGAACGATTCCGCGAACTGACCGAAGGGAAATCCAGCGATGTTGACGGTCGAATCCCTCAAGAAGAGCTACGACGACTCCGCGAGGAGGCGCACCTCCCGGCCCGACGAGAGCACGCGCGTGTTCGCCGTCGGCGGCGTCGACTTCGAGGTGCACGACGGCGAGCTGTTCACACTGCTCGGCCCCTCCGGCTGCGGCAAGACCACCACCCTGCGCTCGGTCGCAGGCCTGGAACGCCCGACTGAGGGCCGAGTGACGCTCGGCGGGCGTGTGCTCTTCGACTCCCAGAAGCGCATCAGCATGCACGCCAACCAGCGCGGGCTCGGCATGGTCTTCCAGTCGTACGCCATCTGGCCGCACATGTCGGTCTTCAAGAACGTGTCGTTCCCCCTGGACGTCATGCCCCGCACCAAGCGCCCCGGGCGCAAGGAGATCGAGGAGCGCGTCGGGCAGGTTCTCGACGTGACCGAACTGGGCGCCTACGCGTCCCGGCCGGCCACCAAGCTCTCCGGCGGACAGCAGCAGCGCCTGGCTCTGGCCCGTGCCCTGGTGACCCGGCCCGAACTGATGCTGCTGGACGAGCCGCTGTCCAACCTGGACGCCAAGCTGCGCGAGTCGATGCGGTTCGAACTCAAGCGACTGCAGCGGGAGTTGAACCTGACCGCCATCTACGTGACGCACGACCAGGCCGAGGCCCTGGTGATGTCGAACCGGATCGCGGTGATGAACAAGGGCCGTATCGAGCAGATCGGCAAGCCCCGGGAGATCTACACCCGGCCCGCGACCCGGTTCGTCGCCGAGTTCATCGGCACCTCCAACTTCATGGAGGCCAAGGTGGTCTCCGTCGAGGGTGGCGAGGTGCAGGTCGACGCGGCACCGGGCCGGCTCCTCGCCCGCGAGGTGCACAGGACACCGTCCGTGGGCGAGACGGTGCTGATCTCGATCCGGCCGGAGAGCGTCGAACTGCACCGCGAACGGCGCGGCGACGTGCCCAACGAATGGTCGGGCAGGGTCCTCACCCGCGCCTTCATGGGCGATGTCGTCGACCACATCGTGGGCGTCGGCGACCTCGAGATCCGCAGCCGCTCCAACCCCACCTTGTCGATCCCTCCGGGCACGGAGGTCCATTTCACCGTCGCCCCGGACAAGGTGGCCCTGGTTCCGGTCGACTGACCGATGGCGATACCCGAGGTACTGCGCAACCGCGACTTCAGCCTCTACTGGGGCGGTGTCGTCCTGTCCCAGATCGGGACCCGGGGCGCCGTCGCCGCCAGCCTGTACCAGGTCTACCAACTGACGGGCTCGACCGCGCAGGTCGGGCTCGTGGGCCTGGCCCAGGCCGCGGCCCTGCTGGTGCTGTCACCGGTCGGCGGCATCTACGCCGACCGGCTGGACCGGCGGCGGCTGCTGCAGCTCACACAATGCGTCGCCCTGCTGGTGTCGGCCGCGCTCGCGGCGATCACCTTCGCGGGAGCGGCCACGGTATGGGCGGTGCTCGCCTCCTCCCTGCTGGCGACGGCGGCGGCGACCTTCGACCAGCCGGCCCGGCAGGCGCTCATCCCGGCGATCGTGCCGCGCGACCGGCTCGTCGAGGCGTTCGCGCTGCTCAATCCCTCCAGGGAGCTGGCGGTCCTGGTGGGGCCCGCGTTGGCGGGCGTGCTGATCGCCGTCGGCGGACCAGGGGCCGTCTACGTCTTCGACGCCGTCACCTACGCGGTGCTGGTCGCTGTCCTGGCCACGCTGCGCGTGCCGCAGCTGATCGTCGACGGCGCCCGGCACTCGCTGCTGGAGAGCCTGCGCCAGGGCGTGCGGTACGTGAGCCGCCGGCCCCTGGTCTGGCAGCTGATGGGCCTGGACGTGTCCGCCACGGTGTTCGGCGCGTACCGGGTGCTGCTGCCCGCCTTCGCCGTGCACGTCCTGCACGTGGGCGCCACCGGCTACGGACTGCTGTCCGCGGCGCCGTCGGCCGGGGCGCTGATCGGATCGGTGTGGGTTTTCCGGCTCGTGCGGACGGCGCGCGGCGGTCGGATCGTGCTGTGGGGGACGGCCGCGTACGGACTGTCCGTCGTGGGTCTGGCGCAGGCTCGCGACTTCTCCACGGCGATCGTCGCGGCCCTGGCGCTGGGGGCCGCGGACGCGGTCGCCACGACCGTGCGCCACGCCGCCGTCCAGATCGAGACACCGGACGACCTGCGCGGCCGGGTCTCCGCCATTTACCAGATGTGTTCGCGAGGCGGGCCGGCGATCGGCGACTCCCTGATGGGCCTGGCCGCCGGCGCCCTCGGTCCCGTCGTCGCGCTCACCCTGGGCGGACTCGTGCCGGCAGCCGTCTCGGCCGCGTGCGCGTCGCGCAGCCGCACGGTCCGGGAGTACAGCGTGACCGCGGCCGGGCCCGCCTCGCCCTGAACGAATGCGCCTTCTCTTTCGCCCCCCTTCCATCTGTCGGGAGCATCGCTTGAGTACGCACACCACGACCGAAGTCACCCACTACCACGTCCAGAAACGCCGACGGGCCGCCTTCATCGAGGACTGGCGCAAGAACTACCGCACGGTCGTCACTCTGGAGGACGCCGTCGTGCACCCGACCGACCGGGGCAGCCGCGTGGGCGTCTACGTCGGTGCCGACGGCGACCGGCCCACCCGCACCATGGACGCTCTCGCCCACGAACTCGACCCAGGGACCACGACCACCCTGCACCGGCACTCGTGGGACGCCATGGTGTTCGTCGTGGCGGGCTGGGGCTGGACCGAGATCGACGGCCGGCGTATCGAGTGGGGTCCGGGTGACTCGCTGCACCTGCCCGCCTGGTCCTGGCACCGCAGCGGCAACACCGGGGACACGACGACGCGTTACCTCACCTTCTCCAGCGCTCCCCTGCTGGAGACGATGGGCATGGCCCTCGTCGAGGACGCCGGCCACACCCCCGTCGCCGAACTGCCGCCGCGTCCGCCGTTCTCGCCGGGCCGGGACGGCGCCGATCCGTACGCGGCGCGGCTGCGGCGGCTCGCCCGGGACCAGGAGGCCCGTCGCTCCGGGCGGCTGCACACCAGCTGGGACGAGCTCGAACTGCGCAACACCCCGCGCGGCACCCGCACCACGTTCCTGCTGGACCGCGCCATCGGCTACCAGGCGTCCGGCATCACGATGGCCATGTTCGAGATCGGCCCGGGCCGCGCCCAGTCGATGCACCGGCACCCCGGCGAGGCATGGCTGTACGTCGTGGAGGGCACCGGCGAGAGCTATCTGGGCACCGAGCCGGAGGGCGGCGAGCGGCATCCGTGGAAGAAGGGCGACATCATCGTCGTCGACCACTTCCTGTGGCACCAGCACATCAACACGGACCCGGACCGCACGGCGAAGGTCGTCCGCATCCACATGTTCGACAGCATTCTGGAGACCATGCGGGCCCTGTGCGATCCGGTGGTGCTGTTCGAGGAGCCGCCGGACCACATCCGCGACGCGCAGGCCGGCGACCCGTCGACGATTCAGTGGCCGGCGCTCACACGCCCGACCTGGCCGTGAACGGGGGCCGGAAGCGGTGAGCACCGCACTGCCGCACGGCGTGGCCGGGCTCCACGCCCTGCCCGCCGACCATCACGACGGGCCGTGGGACTCCGTGATCGTCGACCCCCGTGTCAAGGAGCGTCTGCTGGCGACCGCCGTCCTGGTGCTCCGGCACGGGAGGCGGCTCGCGGGCTCGGCCGTGGCACCGCACGGACTGGTGGTGCTGGCCGGGCCGCCAGGCACCGGCAAGACCACACTGGCGCGGGGGCTGGCACAGGCGGCCGCGCGCACGCTGGCGCCGCACGGCGCGACGACGCTCGTCGAGGTCGATCCGCACGCCTTCCCGAGCGAGTTGCTGGGCGAGAGCCAGCGTGCGGTCTCCCGACTGTTCCAGGAGACCCTGCCCGAACTGGCCGCTCGCCGCCCGCACACGATCGTGCTCGTCGACGAGGTCGAGGCACTCGCCGTGCGCCGGCACGCCGCGTCCTTCGACACCAACCCGGTCGACGTGCACCGGGCCACGGACGCGGTGCTCAGCGGGCTTGACGGGTTGCGCGCCCAGCGTCCCGGGACACTGCTGGTCGTGACCACGAACTTCAGCGAGGCCGTCGACGAGGCGTTCCTCTCCCGCGCCGACCTGGTCGTTCGCACCGGCCTGCCGGACGAGTCGGTCGTCCCGCTCATCATCGCGGACTCGCTGCGTGAACTGGCGGCGCAGTGGCCCGAACTGGGGGCGCTGGCCGGGGATCTCGCGGTGCACCGGCGAGTGGGCAAGCTGCTGACCGGGCTGGACGGGCGGCGGATCCGCAAGACCGTGCACGGCGCCCTGGCGCTGCGCCTGGAGACGGCGCGGGAGCCGTCGCTGCTGAGCCTCGACGACCTGGTCGCGGCAGCGGAGGAGGCGGCCCGGCAGGGATCGTGAACCGACGCGAACGGGCCCGGGCCCCACACCGAGTGCGGTGTGGGGCCCGGACGTCTTCGGGGACGCCGCGTCAGGACTGCTGCGGCGCACGGTACTCGGGAGCCTCCTCCATGAAGTGCACCGCGTCGTAACCCAGGTGTTTGAAGACGCGGTTCTGCGCCGACAGCAGACGCAGCGGCGTCCCGTCGTAGGCGAACAGCTGGCACACATGGTTCTGCGGCACGTACAGGGTGTCGCCCTTGGTGATCTCGTGCCGGGTCGGCTCCACGGCGACGCGTGCGTAGTACTTCTCGGCGATCTCCGCCTCGACCTCCCACTGCAGGGCGTATCCGCTGCCGTCCAGCACGTAGAACACCTCGTCGGCCATCTTCCAGTACTTGCCCGACCGGCTGCCGGCGGGGATGTCGAGTTCGAAGGCGTCGACGGAGAAGATGCGGGCGTCGGTGCGCTCGGGTGAGGACATCACGCGGACCCGGCCCAGGGGGGTGTCCTCCCAGGTGGTGTCGCCGACACTGATCACCTTCTTGCGGTTCTCCACGCCGGGCGTCCAGATCCGGGACCAGTCCTCCCGGGGGCCGAAGTCGTCCTCCCGCTCGACCGGGCCGCTGCGTCCCTGCTGCCACAGGCCCATGAACATCCAGGTGCTCTTGGCCTTCAGCACCAGGGCGGTGGCGGTCTCGTCGTAGGGGTTGAAGTGGCGGTGCACGGAGTCGGTGTGGACGAACACCAGGTCGTCCTTGGTCCAGTCGTAGCGCTGGTCGTCGTGGATCTCGTAGCCGCGGCCCTGGAGGATGTAGAAGGCGGCCTCGTTCTGGTGGCCGTGTCCGTGATTGCTGGACTGCGGCGGTAGTTCGACGAAGTGGACCTGGATGGTCTGGGTGAGGAAGTCCTCGTCTCCCGGGCCGATCCGCCACCATGTCCGGGACTTGTCGCTGTCGCCGGAGTGGGCCACCTTCGCGTCGTCGACGACCACGGTGTCGTCACGCACCCGTTGGACGGCCAACTGCCTGCGACGGAACTCGCCTAGCCCGTATGTCTCCGAGGTCAGGCCGCGGACGAAAACGCGCCCCTTCTTGCCCATGGTGCCTCCTGATGGCCGTAGCCCTCTGCAATCACCTGATGGTCTAACCATAATGCCTTACGTGAGGGCGTAAAAGAGTCCCGGGCCCATCAGGACCCGGGACCGGCCGGCTTCGGGTTCAGCCGCGGCTGCGGTCACCCTTCACCCGGGAGGCCGTGCGGGTCAGGTGAGTTCGCATGATCTGCGTCGCGGCCTCCACATCACGCGCGGCAACGGCCTCGACGAACCTGCGGTGCTCCTTGGAGCCCTGCCGCCCCATTTGCGGCTCGATGCTCTGCGCCTCCCGCAGGCTCATGAGCAGGGGGCCGTGGAAGGACCGCACGAGCATCTCGATGGCGCCGTTGTGCGTGGAGGCGGCCAGCCGGGTGTGGAAGTCCGCGGACATCTCCATGTCGTACGTGCCCTGCTCGATGGCTTCCGCGTGCTCGTCGCACAGGGCGCGCAGGGCATCGAGGTCCTCGTCCGTGGCCCGCTCGACGACGAGGGGCACGATGCCGAGTTCGAAGACGAGCCGCGCCTCGGTGACCTCGGCCGCCGTCAGCGGCGACAGCGAGAGCAGGTCGGCGAGCCCTTCGCCCACCCGCCGCGAGGACGGAGCCGTCACGAACGCCCCGCCACGCGCGCCCACGCGGATCTCGACGAGTCCGCTGGCCTCCAGGCTGCGCAGCGCCTCCCGCACGGTCACCCGGCTCACGCCGAACTGCACACACAGGTCGCGCTCGCTGGGCAGCCGGTCACCCGGCTGCAGGCGCTCCTCCTTCAGCAGCAACCGGATCTGGTCGACGATCAGCTGGGAGACACGACTCGAGGAGACCGCCTTGAACAGCCCCTCGGTCGCGGGAGCCCGCTTGGCGGACTTCTCGTCTGCGGTCTCGGCGCGCTGGCTGGGTCGCGATGGCATGTGCGCATTCTCCCATGACCGCAGCCCGCGCCGCCGTGCACCTCCTCAATGGCTTGAAGTCATACCAACAGACCAAGGCGTCCGCCTCCGTCATGCCCGGAGCCATGCCTCCGGGACGCCGGGCTCGATCGCGCTCGTGCGCGCGTCAGGTCACGGTGTCCGGCCCCACCGTCCGCCCGTTGCCGAGGGCGGCCGCCGGGGTCTGTGCGTCCGCCGGCCCGCCGGAGCGGGCGGAGTCGTTCACCGAGCGGCCGTAGCGCACCCCCAGCAGCAGGACCGCCAGGCCGGCGGCGAGCATCGGCACGGACATCGCGTAGAACACGGTGCTCGGTGACCAGTTCGCGGCGAGCGCCGCTCCCACCACGATGGGTCCGAGGATGCCGCCCACGCGGCCGACGCCCAGGGCCCAGCCGACGCGGGTGGAGCGCATCGGCCCGGATAGAAGACGGCGGCCAGTGCGATCAGGCTCTTCCGGCCGCCGCTGACGCAGCAGCCCGCGAAGAAGTTCGCCGTCATCGGAACCCACAACGGCTCGTGCAGGGCGGTACCGGTCAGGGCCACGCAGACGCAACCCGCCAGGTAGAGGACGCCCAGTGTCCGGTACGGGCCCAGCCGGTCCATGGACGGGCCGGTGACGAAGGCGGCGGCGATACCGCCCACCGTGGTCAGCGTGGTCGCGGCGACGACCACGCTCATCGAGTGACCCAGGTCGGTCACGATGGTGGGGAGCCAGCTCTGCAGGGCGTAGAACTCGGCCAGATTGATCATGAACACGAACCACAGCAGTACCGTGCCCCACAGCCACCTGCCCGTGAACAGGCTGGTGAGCGCGGCGCGCTTCCCGCTGTCGTTCTCCTCCACGCTGAAGACGGCTTCGCCGTGCTCGGGCATGGACAGGGGCAGCTCTCCGTCGATCCGGCGGAACACCGCGTACATGCGGTGCGGGTCCGTGTTCCGCCGGATCATGAAGACCGGGGACTCCGGCAGGCCGCGGACCAGGAGGGGAAATCAGCAGCACGGGCGCCGCGGCGCCGACCCACAGCAGCGAGCGCCAGCCGTGGTCGGGAATCAGCCAGCCCCCGGCCAGACCGGCCACCACGAAGCCGACCGAGAAGCCGCAGTAGACGACCAGCACGAAGGTGGCCCGCAGCCTCTTGGGACTGAACTCGCGCGCCGTGTCGACCTGCGCCGTGTCGATCACACAGCTCACGGTCTCGGAAGCGGCCCATGCCACCGGGCTGACCCGCGCCACGGCGCGCCGCTGCCTGCTCACCCTGACCGAGCTCGGCTACCCGACGCACGACGCTTCCGCCCCACTCCCCGCATGGCGCGCCTCGGCGGCTCGTACACGCGCACCGACCCGCTGCCAAGGCTGGCGCAGTCGCAACTGGTCTCGGCTCGCCGGGCGTTTGGGGGAATCCATCTCCCTGGCCGTTCTGGACGAGGGCGAGGCGGTGTTCGTGGCCCGCGCGGAGACCGAGCGCGTTGTGTCCGCTGGGGTGCGCATCGGGGTCCGGCTCCCCGCCTGCAGCACGGCGACGGGCCGCGTTCTTCTCGCGGCACTGTCCGACGAGGAGTTGGACGCCCTCCCGTCAGTTCGGCGCCTACCGCGACTTCACCGGCGGCGGCCCTCGGCGCCGTCCCTCGCAAGAGCGTCAAGGACAGCGCCGAAGCCGTCGACATCCCCGTAACCTTCGACGGCGTGGCCTTCCGCAAACCTCGCCACGATGCCGAAGGCGGTCGAAGGAGGAGCGGAACTTCCGGAACGTGAAGTCGTTCACGTGGACCGCGTGTTGACCTCGATGGCCAGATCGTTGTTCACCGTGTAGTAGGGGCGGACCTCGTACTCCCCGCGCTTCCCGAGCCGCGTGGCGGAATAGACGAAGATCTCCTTGCGGTCCGGGATGTCGTCGAACAGCTTGCCGACCCGCACCTTGTCCGCCTCCTCCTCCGGCTGCACGAACACGTCCCAGGCGTACGGGCCGACCGGCTCCGGCCGCAGCAGGTTCCCGTAGTCGACGCGGAAGGAGAACTCGTGTTCGTCGGCCTGTCGCAGCGGCAAGGGGTGCAGTGTCCGCTCCTGGCGGTGTCGCAGCACGACGGTCGCACGAGGTCCCAGCCGCCTGCCGTACAGCCGCGCCGACACGGTCACGCCGTCGCTGTCGACACGAAGCGACCGCGTCTCCGCGTGGGCCGTGCGCAGCCAGGTCCGCACCGCCAGGTAGCCGTCCTTCGTGGCATAGGGGATGCGGACGGCCACCGGAGAGGTCCAGTCCCGTCGGCTGCCGTCGAGGAGCAGCCGTAGGTCACGCAAACCGGGCCGGGCCCGTCGTTCCTCCTCGTCCTGGTCGACGACGTAGACGTCCCATCGTCCCTCGGCGAGCGTAGGCAGGTCGGGCTGCACCGCGATCCACCGGCCTTCCGGTGCCTTCTCAAGGGTGAGGGGGTTGAACGGCTGCTCCTCGGCGGCCGTGCCCACCGGCTTGGTTCGCCGGCGCAGCAGCAACCGCGGCTCGCGCGCCTCCGGCAACTCCAGCGACCAGGTGATGTTCCCGTCTTCGTCGATGGTGCAGTGACAGCGTGGCTCGTGCTGACGCTGGTCTTCGGTCATCGATGGGAACCCCGTACTCTGCGCAGCGCGTTGCCGGCCGCCACGTAGGCGCCGTCCTTGAGGGCATGACTCCTGCTCGTCAGCACCCGGCACAGACCGGGGCCGGACAGGGCTCCCGGGACCTCGCCCGCTACCGGCTCCAGCAGTGAATCGATCAGTTGCTCCGCCTGACGCACCACGAGGGCGGGAGAGAACCTCTGGGCATGGCGGACTGCGGCCTGGCCCATGCGGCGACGCAGGGAGTCGTCCTCGATGAGTTCCAGCAGCGCCGCGGCCAGGGCGTCCGGATCATCCACCGACGTCAGACGCCCGTCGACTCCGTCCTGGATGATCTCGGCGGGCCCATGCGGACAGTCGGTGCTGACCACGGGCAGTCCGCAGCGCATCGCTTCCACGATGGTCATGCCGAAGGGCTCGAAGTTCGACGCGGCAAGGCCGATGGATCCCTTGACCCACTCGGCTTCGATGGGTGTGGCGGCTCCCATGAGGAGCACGTTGTCGTAGAGTCCGAGCCGCCCGATCAGCTCACGCAGACGTCCGTGTTCCTCCCCCTTCCCATAAATGCGCAGTTGCCAGTCCGGGCGCCGCGCGGCCACGCGGGCGAACGCCTCGATCATCAGGTCGAAGCGCTTGACCGGTACCAGCCGCCCCGCGGCGACGACGGTCTTCGAGCTGCTGTCGGCGACCGGAAGCGTGGGATCGGGCACGCTGTTGGGCAGGCACTGCAGACGCACGCCCGGCAGATGCATCTTGCGCCGGTAGGTGCGGGCGTCCGCCTCGGTGACGGTCGTCAGGGCGTTCAGGCCCGGGTACGCCCGGCGCAGGACACGACGCAGCCGTGGGGAATGGTTGTCCAGCGTCAGGTGCTCCTGCCCTATTCGCACGATCCGCCGTGGGCCCTGAAGGGCAAGGTGGACGTTGAGCCCGGGGCGCGTGGCGATGACGACGTCGCCGTCCGTGCCGTCCAGCCATTCCTCGATCCGCTGGTCCGTCAGCCGGCTGTACTGCCGATAGCGGTACTCGGCCTCCGGGAAGACACGGGCCGGCTTGAGGTGCAGGGGGTGGTCCTCCTCGGTCCGCAGGTCCACCAGGTGCCGCAGCCGGACTCTGGGGTCGAGTGTGTAGTTCGGTCTCTGTCTGTGTCTCAGCACGGAAACGATCTCGACATCGTGTCTCTCCGCCAACCCCTGAGCCAGATTGAAGGTGGTGGTGATAGTGCCGCCGATGCCGTATGCGTTGTGGATGAGAAAGCGGATCCTCATGATCACCCAGACGCTTGCTCGCCGGCAGAAGGTTGTATGTAGTTGACGAAGAGGCAAAAAATTCGTGACCACTGGCCGAATACATGCGGCGCGATATCGATGATGAGGCGATTTATTCGGTTATCGAACGAGCCGATCCGGAGACGGGGATGGAGGCCGGTCAGATTGAGCCAGGCGCGCAGCTGGAGGAGTACATGAACAGGGTGACGCCGGGGACCGGCCGGCCCAGGGGGCGCACCCGCCGGCCGGTCCCGCGTCCGTGTCACGTGCTGTATCGCCGTCAGCTCACGGTGGCCGCCGTGCGCTGAGTCGGGCGGTGCTCGCGCGTGTACACGTTCATGGAGTGCCGCGCAGGCCGGCGTCAACGACCAGGCGACCCTGGCTCAGTGACTCGCTGCAGCAATCCCTCGTCCGGACAACTGCAGCGGCATGGTCGACAGCATTCTGTCTACAGTATGCTCTCCGCGCTGACAAGAGGCAGAACAGCGGCTCGACTTCCCCCGAGCCACAAGCGCTCACGCCGCGGCAGTCGAGTGCGTAGACTGTAGACGAAAACCAATATCAGGCTAGGTTGAGCTGCTACCGAAGGGTGGAGCCATGGCGTCCGCGGCGTTGCCGACCGGTACCGTACCCAAGCTGGAGCGACCCGGCCCGCTGCGCGAGCGGGTCTACGAAGCCCTCCTGGAGCTCATCGTCACCAGGTCGCTCCAGCCCGGACAGCATCTCGTCGAGACCGAGCTCGCCGGCTACCTCGGCGTCTCCCGCCAGCCCGTCCGCGAGGCGCTGCAGCGGCTCAACACCGAGGGCTGGGTGGACCTGCGCCCGGCACAGGGCGCGTTCGTGCACGACCCCACGGAGGAGGAGGCCGACCAACTGCTCGTCGTCCGCGGTCTGCTCGAGGCCGAGGCGGCGAGACTGGCGGCGGCCAACGCCACCCCGGAGGCCACGGCGCGGCTGCGCGAGTTGTGCGAGGCGGGCGAGCGGGCGCTGAAGGCCGACGACGTCGATGCCGTGGTCGCGGCCAACGCCGACTTTCACGCGTACGTGATGGAACTCGCGGCGAACTCGGTGCTCGCGGAGCTGTCCGCACAGGTGGATCGCCGCGTCCGGTGGTTCCACACGCCCGTCGCCCGTACCCGCGGCGCGTTGTCCTGGGACGAGCACCGGGCAATGATCGACGCCATCGCGGCAAGGAACGAGCAGCGGGCGCAGCAACTGATGCGGGATCACACGGAGCACACCCGCACCAGCTACCACGAACGCACGGATTCCGAGCAGTGACGGTCGACTCTGCCGATGGTGCGGCCTAGGCCGTTTCGCTGCTCACCTGCAACGCGCCCGCCTGGACTCGGAGCGCCGTGGTGCGGCCCGGCTGCCGCAACAGCAGCGCAAGCGCCGCCGACGCCAGCCCGAAGCACCCGGCGAATATGTAGGCACCGGAGTAGCCCCACGCCGCGACGACCGTCGCCCCCAGGCCGCTGCCGGCCAGCCCGCCGACCAGCTTGGAGCTGTACACCAGACCGTAGTTCTGGGCGTTGTTGTTCTCACCGAAGTAGTCCGGGACCAGCGAGGCGAACATCGGGAAGAAGGCGCCCGAGCCGAAACCGGAGATGAAGGCGAAGAAGAGGAACAGCGGTTCACTGCGGATGTCACCGGCCCACAGGACACCGAACTGCGCCAGGCCCTCGACCGCGATCACCAGAATCAGGGTCTGCTTCCGTCCGAGCCGGTCGGACACCCAGCCGGTCACGCCCCGACCGGTGCCGTTGATGAGGGACATGATGCCCATCGACGAGGCGACCACCAGCGGGCCGAACCCGATCTCCTTCGCGAACGGAACCTGGAAGGAGATGCCGAAGATGGAGACCCCGGAGCACAACACCAGGCAGAGCCACATCAGCGGGAGCATCCCGGTGCGGATCGCCTCCATCGGCTCGTACTGCCGCACGGCCGGGGGGTTCTTGGACAGCGTCGTGTCGTTGGCCTTCTTGCTGTGCTGGAGCGGGTCGACCTCCTCGGGCCACCAGTTCTTCGGCGGGTCCTTGAAGAACCAGCCGCAGATCGCCACGAACGCCAGGACGTAGATGCCCACCAAGTCGAGCACCGTGCGGTAGTTGTCGGCGTCGAAGGAGTAGGTGAACACGAAGATCATCGGTACGGACCCGTAGGCGAAACCGCCGTTGACGAAGCCGGTCTTGCCACCGCGCCGTTCCGGGTACCACTTGCCGACGATGTTGACGCAGGTCGAGTAGACCATGCCGGCGCCCGCGCCACCGAGGACACCGAAGCCCGCGATCGCCAGCGCCACGTTCGGCGCGTAGCTGAGGGCGAAGAAGCCGAGCCCGGCCAGGACGGCTCCGATCAGCATGGCCCCACGGGCCGTGAGGATCCCGCGTTCCCGCAGCCTTCCCGTCGGGAAGGCCACTCCCGCCTGGAAGACTGTCCACACGCCCAGGACCCAGAATGTGTCGGTGGACGTCCAGCCGTGCGCCGAGGACACGACCTCCTCGGCCGAGCCGTAGGCGTATTCCGCGACGCTGATGGCCATCATGGCCACCCACGGAAGCACCACCATCAGCAGACGTGGTCCGCCAAGGATGTCCCGGGGGCTCTCGCCGACCCGGTACACGCGTCCGTTCGCATCCGTGATCTCCTGGTATGCGGGTCGCCTGGATGTTGCGGTTGTCATGTTGTTTCCCCTTGCTCAAGAGACTCACCAGCGCCCCCTGGTCGGTACTCCGAGTGCAATGCGGGGAGGTCCGGCCCCGGGCAGCGGCGCCCGAGCAGGACCTGTCATGCGGACCGGTCAGGACGGTCCGCGCCATCGAGGGTCGGGTCACGGCGCAGCGGGGGTCCGCGGCGCCGCGTCGGAAGCGGCGGATGCCGGGCAGCTTCCGCCGAGTGGCGGTGGCACCGCACCATGCTCAGATCACTCCGTTCGACTTGAGCATCCGCAAGTCCTCGTCGCCCAGGCCGAGTTCGCCGATGTAGATCTCTTCGTTGTGCTCGCCCAGCAGCGGGGAGGTGGTCACGTCCACTGGCGAGTCGGACAGTTTCAGCGGGCTGCCCACGGTGGTGAACTCACCCCGCTCGGGATGCGGGACGCGTACCACCATCTCGTTGGCGATCAGCGATTCGTCCTCGATGATCTCCTTGGTGGACAGGATCGGCCCGCACGGAATGTTGTGCGCGTTCAGCCTTTCCAGCACTTGCCGCTTCGGCAGGGTGGAAGTCCATTCCTCGATCAGCTGGAACAACTTGCCCAGCTTCGGCAGGCGGGCCTCGGGGGTGGCCCAGTCGGGGTCGTCGGCGAGCTCCGGGTGGCCGATCATCTCGCTGAGCGGCCTCCAGCCGACGGGCTGGACGATGACGTACACGTAGTCGTTCGGGCCGCCCGGCGCGCAGCGGACCGCCCAGCCGGGCTGGCCGCCGCCGGAGGCGTTGCCGGAGCGGGGCACCTCGTCGCCGAAGTCCTCGTTGGGGTACTCGGCGAGCGGCCCGTGCACGAGCCGCTGCTGGTCGCGCAGCTTCACCCGGCAGAGATTGAGCACGGCGTGCTGCATGGCGACGTTCACCCGCTGACCGCGCCCGGTCCGTTCCCGCTGCAGCAGAGCGGCGAGGATGCCGGCCACGGCGTGCACACCGGTCCCCGAGTCGCCGATCTGGGCACCGGTGGCCAGCGGCGGGCCGTCCTCGAAGCCGGTGGTGGCCATCGAGCCGCCCATGGCCTGGGCGACGACCTCGTACGCCTTGAAGTTGGTGTACGGGCCCTCCCCGAAGCCCTTGATGGAGGCGTACACGATCCGCGGGTTGATCTCCTTGATGCGGTCCCAGGTGAAGCCCATCCGGTCGACCGCGCCGGGGCCGAAGTTCTCGACCATGACGTCCGAGCGGCGGATCAG
>NZ_JBEXWP010000026.1:12335-141543 GCF_040629895.1 Streptomyces sp. NPDC005866 | reverse complement strand
ATGGTACTGCAGGGGGGACCCTGTGGGAGAGTAGGACACCGCCGAACAAACATTGGGAAAGGCCCACGCCATGACGGCGTGGGCCTTTCTGCGTTAAGGGCTGTTTACGGGCATTGTCCGGCTAGAACGTCACGTCCGCTGTGTCGACCGTGCCGCTCTTTCGGCCGGGGGCCTCCTGCCACTGCCAGTAGAGGTTCGTGTGCGCGATGACCTGTTCCGGGGCCGGCGCGCCGTAAGCGGTGAGGTCCTCCGTGGTGTGGGCGTCGCCGACCAGCGTGGCGTCGTAACCGCGGACCATCGCGCCGTGCAGCGTGGAGCGGATGCAGGCGTCGGTCTGGGCGCCGGTGACGACCACGCGGCCCACGCCGTGTCCGGCCAGAACGGACTCCAGCTCGGTGTCCTCGAAGGAGTCACCGTAGCGCTTGTGGACGAGGGGCTCGGTGGCTTCCTCGCGGGTCAGTTCCGGGACGTACTGCCAAGGAGCGCTGTCCGGCTTCAGCTCGTTGCTGGAGTGCTGGATCCAGATCACCGGGACCGCCTCGGAACGGGCCTTGGTGATCAGGGTGTTGATGTTGGCGATGACCTCGTCGCGGTTGTGGGAGCTGTCCACCACCCCGTTCTGCACATCCACGATCAGCAGGGCGGTGTTCGGGCGGTTCTGGAGAGTCGTCATGGCGTCCACGGTAGGCGGAGGCACTGACAACGGGGCCTTGTGCGAGCGTCGTAAATGAGGTGAACGGGGCGGTTGGTGGCGGCTACCGTGACCGTATGAGTGCGATGACCAGCGGTGATTACGTTGTTCGTGCGATACGGCCCGATGAGTGGGAGGCGGTGAAGCGGTTTCGGCTCGAATCTCTGCGGGATCCGGTGGCGCCCATCGCGTTCCTGGACACGTACGAGGAGGACGTGGCCCGACCGGACTCCTTCTATCAGGAGCGGGCCGCGCGGTCGGCCGAGGAGCCGAGCAGTGCGCGGCAGTTCATCGCCGAAGCCGCGGACGGGGTGTGGGCCGGCAGCCTGACCGTGCTTGTCGAGGAAGCCGGGTCGACGGACTGGGCCGGAGCTCCGGTCGCTCGGCGCCAGGGGCATGTCGTCGGCGTGTATGTGCGGCCCGAACACCGTGGGGGCGGGCTGATCAAGGCGCTGTTCGACGCCGGTGTGGCTTGGGCCCGGGAACAGGGCGTCGAGCGCGTACGGCTGCTGGTGCACGAGGAGAACGCGCGGGCCCAGGGGGCGTACCGCAAGGCGGGGTTCGTGCCGAGCGGTGTACTCGTGCCGTTCTTCAAGGACGAGGCGGAGACCGAGGTGGAGTTCGTTCTGGAGTGGCCCTAGACCGGCAGTTCCCGGTGTGGCCAGCGGGAGCGGGCCTGTTCGTGGGAGCGGAGCAGGGCGAGGGTGGGCAGGCCCTGGTCGGTGCCGGTGGCGAGCAGGTCGGGGAGCTGGGGGAGCGGGGCCACGGCCGCCACGTCGTCCAGGACCAGGGTCAGTGGTGGGTCGAGCCGACCGGAGGATGACCGTTCGGCCATGCGCCGGCCGCGCTCGACCACGCTGGAGACAAGGGCCGTCAGGAGGGGCATCGCGCCTGGGTTGGTCCTGGGGTCCTCGATGGATTCACCGACCACATAAAGCGTGCCCCCTTCGGCCACGAAGGAATCCAGGGCGAGGGCATCGGATCGGTTGGGTGTGCAGGCCTCGCGGATGTTGACCGTGAAGAGGGCGGCGAGTGCCCGGGCCGTCAACTCCTGGGCGATGTCACGGCGTTCGGGATGGGAGGTGAGCGCGGCTTCGAGTTCGCCGGCCGCGCCGGAGGCGGCCTTCGGGTGGGTACGGAGGGTCCTTACGGCGTCCTGGACGCCCGTGCCCTGCGCCCAGCGGTGGACATGGCGGATCGTGCGGTTCTCCACGGCGGCTGCGTGGAGGTAGCTGCGCAGGAGCGTTTCGGCCGTGTCGGTGACCGCCTGGTCGATCTTGGCGGCGGGTTTCACGGGGGTGAGGAGTGCCTGGGCGCACAGGGCCGCTGTCTGCTTGTCCTCGCAGTGGGCCGTGGGGGACCAGTGGAAGCGGGCCGGGGTGTCGCAGAGGTGGTTCGGGTCGTAGAGGAGGACAGGGCCGAGTTTGGCCCGGGCGTCCTTGGTGTCCGACCAGAGGGCCGGGTTCGAGGTGACGACGAGGGCGGGGCCGGCTGCGTCCTGTACGGCTTGCGTCGCGGTGGTGTGGCGGGTTTCCCTGGGGGCGATGTGGATTCTCGCCCACCCGCCCGACGGTTCACCGTTGGCCGGGGCGTGCGCGTGGAAGCCGTCGGGGGCGGGGGTGTGGGCGCCGCCCGTGTACTCGACCCCAGTCAGCGGGACGCTCGCCTCCGGCAGGGCCGCCTCCGGGACGGTCGGTGCCTTTCGCGGCTCCGGTTGTGTGCGTGGCTCCGGGACCGCGGCCGTCGTAGACCCGAGCCGCTCCGCAGCCCGTCTTTTCCTCCCCGCGCGCCATCTCGCCACCGTCCCCATCACGAACACCGTCAGGACCAGCAGGACCATCAGCTGGCCGATGAACAGGCCCCAGAAAAGCCCCCACCCCGACAGCTGTGCCGCCGGGGTGCCCGGCCAGGCGCCCGCGATGTCGTGCGGTTCGCCGATGAGGTGGCGCATCGCCGGCGGGGTGTGGGACAGGTTGACGGTCGACGGCCAGAAGCCGTGGGAGAACCAGGCCGCCAGGCCCGTCGCCGTCCACACCAGTACCGTGATGCCGAGCAGGAACGCGAGTACGGCGATCAGCAGGCCGTCGGGAATGCCGCCGCCGCTGTGCTGTTCGCGCTCCTGCCGGGGGTCCGGTCTCACGATCGGGTCCTCCCTACGCCACCGTCGATTCCGAGTCACCGAGGTGCTGCTCCACGAAGGCCGCAGCGCGCTGCTCCGCCTCCAGCTCGGCGGCGCGCAGGGCGTCGTCGGCGGCGGCGAGCTGGTCGGCGGACGACTCGGTCATCGCGCGGTCCGTGAAGACGAGCGGGCGTTCCGTCTCGGTGACCAGGTGTTTGACCACTTGGACATTGCCGTTGACGTCCCAGACGGCGATGCCCGGGCTGAGGGTCGGGATGATCTCCACCGCCCAGCGTGGCAGGCCCAGCACTCGGCCGGTGGCTCGTGCCTCGTCCGCTTTCTGGGCGTAGATCGTCCGTGTCGACGCCATCTTCAGGATCGCCGCCGCTTCCTTCGCCGCCGCGCCGTCGACGACGTCGGAGAGATGGTGGACGACCGCGACGAAGGAGAGGCCGAGCCGTCGGCCGAACTTCAGCAGGCGCTGGAACAGCTGGGCCACGAACGGGCTGTTGATGATGTGCCAGGCCTCTTCCACGAGGAAGATGCGCTTCTTGCGGTCCGGGCGGATCCAGGTGTGCTCCAGCCACACGCCGACGATCGCCATCAGGATGGGCATGGCGATGGAGTTGCGGTCGATGTGGGAGAGGTCGAAGACGATGAGGGGGGCGTCGAGGTCGATGCCCACCGTCGTCGGGCCGTCGAACATGCCGCGTAGGTCACCGTCGACCAGGCGGTCCAGGACCAGGGCGACGTCCAGGCCCCACGCCCGTACGTCGTCTATGGCGACGTTCATCGCCTCCGCCGACTCCGGCTCGGGGTGTCGTAGCTGCTCGACGATGTCCATCAGGACCGGCTGGCGGTCGAGGATCGTCTCGTTGACGTACGAGTGGGCGACCTTCAGGGCGAAGCCCGAGCGTTCGTCGAGGCCGTGGCCCATCGCGACTTCGATGATGGTGCGGAGCAGCGCGAGCTGGCCGGTGGTGGTGATGGACGGGTCCAGCGGGTTCAGACGGATGCCGTGGTTCAGGGCCGCCGTCGGGTCGAGCCGGATGGGTGTTATCCCCAGCTCTTCCGCGATGAGGTTCCACTCGCCGACGCCGTCCTCGCCCTGGGCGTCCAGGACGACGACCTGGCGGTCGCGGAAGCGCAGTTGCCGCAGGACGTACGTCTTCTCCAGGGCCGACTTGCCGTTGCCGGACTCGCCGAGGACCAGCCAGTGCGGGGCGGGGAGTTGCTGGCCGTAGAGCTGGAAGGGGTCGTAGATGTAGCCCTTGCCGGAGTACACCTCGCGGCCGATGATCACGCCCGAGTCGCCCAGGCCGGGGGCGGCCGTGGGGAGGTAGACGGCCTGGGCCTGGCCCGTGGAGGTGCGGACCGGGGAGCGGGTCGTCTCGATCTTCCCGAACAGGAAGGACGTGAAGGCTTCGGTGAGGACGGACAGCGGGTCCCTCATCAGCGCATCAGCCTCTACCTTCGGATTCCGGTGGCGAAGGGCAGTGTGTTCACGAAGGCGCGGTGGTGCTCACGGTCGCACCACTCCAGTTTGAGGTACGACTTTCCGGCGGACGCCCTTATCGTGCGTTTGTCGCGGTTGAGGGCCTCGGGGGTGCGGGCGGAGACGGTGATGTAGCCGACCAGGTTGACGCCGGCCGCGCCGCTGGCCAGGTCCTCGCCGCGCTGGTCGAGGCGGTTGTGGGCGGCGATGTCGCGGGGGTCGACGGTCCGGTTCATCTTGGCGGCGCGGGACGCCTCGGCCTCGTCGTTGGTCTTCTCCGTGAGCATGCGTTCGATGGCGACCTCGGTGGGTTCGAGGTCCATGGTGACGGCGACCGTGCGGATGACGTCCGGGGTGTGGACGAGGAGGGGCGCGAGGAAGTTGACGCCGACGGGGGTCATCGGCCATTCCTTCACCCAGGCCGTGGCGTGGCACCAGGGCTCCCGGGTGCTCGACTCGCGGGTCTTCGCCTGGAGGAACGTCGGCTCCATGGCGTCCAGTTCGGCCGGCCAGGCGTTGCGCTGGGTCATCGCCTGGATGTGGTCGATGGGGTGGTCCGGGTCGTACATGGAGTGGATGAGGGAGGCGAGACGGCCCTGGCCGAGGGGCTGGCGGACCCGGATGTCCGCTTCCTGCAGGCGCGAGCAGATGTCGGTGAGCTCGCGGGCCATGACGACGGCGAGACCGGCGTCGCGGTCCAGCTTGCGGCCGGCCTGGGGGCGGACCGCGCGGGCCATCGCCTGGGCCTCGGCGGCCAGTTCGCGGGAGTAGTGCATACAGGCGACGAGGTATGCGCGGTGCTGTTCGCTGCTGGTGGAGACCATGGACTGGAGCTGGTCGTAGGAGCCGGTCAGCCAGTCGGGGGCCTTCTCGTCGCCGCGCTGGGAGACGTCCTTGGCGTGGGCGTCGGGGTCGGCGGGGAGGGTGCGGGCGAGCATCTGCAGGCGGGTGACGAAGCCGTCGCCGTTGGCCACGTGCTTGAGGAGGGTGCCGAAGCGGTCGACGAGGGCTTCCTGGTCCTCGGAGTCGCGCAGGCCGACGCCGGGGCCCTCGATCTCGATGGCGGCCGTGACCGTCTTGCGGTCGGCGTGCAGCAGTACGGCGATCTCGTCGGGGCCGAAGGGGGCGGCGAGCCAGGCGATACGGCCGATGCCGGGCGGGGGCCCGATCTCGACCTCACGGCCGTCGATCCGGGTGCCCGCCTCGGCGGCCGCGGAACGGTAGACCGTGCCGTTGCGCAGGGTGCGCTTGTAACTGCGGTTGATCTCGAACCACTTGTAGAACGTACGGCGCTTGTACGGCACGTAGACCGCGGCCAGCGCGAGCAGCGGGAAGCCCATGAGGAGCACGATCCGCAGGGACAGGACGGGGACGAGGAGCCCGCACATCATGCCGAGGAACGCGCCCGCGATGATCAGCACGATCTCGCCGGACTCGCGGTTCCGGCCGACGATCGCGTTCGGCCGGGCGCGGCCGATCAGATACGTACGGCGGGGCGTGAGCGGGTGGGACAGATGGGACTCGGTCGTCAACGCCCTTCACCTCCCGAGCTGTTGTTGCGGGTGTTGCCGGCGTGCGGGGTGTTCAGCGGGCTGGGCGCGCGGGGCGCGGGTGCGGCGGAGGGGACTGATCCGCCGCCACCACCGTTCGGGGTGCGTGTGCTGTGCGCGGCGACGCCGCCCGAGGCCGGGTTGGACGGGCGGGGACCGGAGGAGGCCGGGGCGGAGCCTCCGCCGCCGTTGTTGTCGGCGCGGGCGCTGTGCGTCCTGATGCCCTGGGCGACCAGGTTGGCGGGGCTGCTGATGACGGCGGCGGCCTTGCCCTCGGCGCCCTGCATGATGCGGTTGCTGCGGCCGGCCGCGATCTCGTCGCCGAAGCCGGGGACGAAGCGGTAGATCATCGCGCTGGCGAAGATGGCGAGCAGGATGATGGCGAGGCCGGATACGACGGCGGAGAAGGCGTCGGGGCCGCCGTCGGAGGACAGTGCGCCGGCGAGGCCGAGGACGATCACGATGACCGGCTTGACGAGGATGACGGCGATCATGATGCCGGCCCAGCGGCGGACGTGGCTCCACAGGTTCTTGTCGACGAGGCCGGCGTAGACGACGGTGCCGAGGAGGGCGCCGACATAGAGGAGGGCGGCCCTGATGACGAGCTCCAGCCAGAGGACGCCGGCGGCGAGGATGCTGACCAGGGAGACGACGATCAGCATGATCGGGCCGCCGCCGATGTCGTTGCCCTTGCTGAGGGCGCCGGAGAAGGTGCCGAAGAACGCGTCCGTCTGGTCGCCGGTGGTCTTCGCGAGGACCTCGCTGACGCCGTCGGTGGCCGATACGACGGTGTAGAGGATGAGGGGCGTGAAGGCGGACGCCAGCACCGTCAGCCAGAGGAAGCCGATGGCTTCGGAGATGGCGGTGGTGAGGGGGACTCCGCGTACGGCGCGCTTGGCCACGGCCAGCAGCCACAGGAGGAGGGTGAGGATCGTCGACGCGGCGAAGACGACGGCGTACTGCTGGAGGAACTTCTGGTTGGTGAAGTCGACGTTCGCGGTCGCCTTCACGGCCTCGCTGAGCTTGTCCACGGTCCAGGAGGCGGCCTTGGCACAGCCCTGGGCCAGGGAGGAGAGGGGGTCGAGGGTGGAGGTGAGGGGGTCGGTGGTGGAGCCGCCACCACTGTTACCGGGGCCGCTTTGGCAGAGCTGCAAGGACGGGCCGCTCATTCCCGCGCAGTTGCCGCCGCTCTCCGTGGGAGAGGGGCTCGCGGAAGGTGAGCCGGTCGGCGAGGGGGCCGCGAAGGCGCTGGTGGCCAGGAGGACGACGGAGGCCTGTACGGCGGCCACCAGGGCGGTGAGCTTGAGTGCGCGGTGCTGGCTAGCGGGCATAGGTGAACCCTCCGAACTCCTGGACCGCCTTGCTGATCTCGTCGGACCCGGACACGGGGTTGTCGCCGGTGACCGGGGTGGGGCCGGTCTTCTGGCTTGATTCCAGGACCTTCCAGTCGCCACCGCTCCAGTTGAGCTTCATGGTGACGGTGAACCAGTTGCTGGTCACGGGGTTGGTGGAGCCGTTGCCCGCGAGGCCGAACAGGCCGTTGCACCAGACCTCGACGGTGGCAGCGCTGTCGCCGTACGACGTGACCTTGGTGCCGACCGGCAGTGTGCGGCTGACGAACGTGCTGCCGGAGGGCGCGGTGCCCTCGGTGGTGAGGCCGGCCTTCTTGAGGAAGTCGGCAGAGTAGGCGGAGTCGAATCCGGACTGCTGACTGTTCATGGTGGTGGGATCGGCGACGGTCTGCACGATCGCATGCCGTTGGGCCGTGTTGAACATGCCGTCGGAGCCGAGCGCCGTCGAGTAGTTCGCCGCCGCGCTCTGCGCCCCCTGCGCACTGTGCGCGAACCCGGTGGGGATTCCGCCTCTGCTCTTCGTCTCCACCGGCTTGGTGCCGCTCGCCGCTGTTGACGAAGTCGTCGGCCGGCCACCGTTGCCGCTTGCGCCGGCCGTGGTCGACGACGGACTGTCGCCGCCGCCCCTGTTCGCGAAGGCGATTGCGGCGATGAGGAGGACAACCACGCCGACGACCGTGACCAGGCTTCTGGAGGAGGAGCGGCCGCTGCGGCGGGATGCGCCGCCGTACGGGTCGCTCTCGGGCAGGCGGGTGCGGGTGTGGCCCGTCTCCGGGTAGCCGGGCTCGTCTCCGAGGCTCATGCCGCGTACTCCCCCTCCACGTCGTACCGGAACGCGTAGCAGTACGACGGTAGCCGTGCTGGTTCCCGCGCGGGCGCGGTGTGGTGACTCGACATCAGGGAAACGCAACCTCGGAGCGGGGGAAAGGGAGGTGCAGAGTGGCTAGACGGCCATGCCGTACACGATGGTGAACAGGGTGCCGAGTGAGCCGATGATGAAGACTCCGGTCAGTCCGGCGATGATGAGGCCCTTGCCCTGCTCGGCACTGAAGGTGTCGCGGAGGGCCGTGGCGCCGATGCGCTGCTTGGCGGCACCCCAGACCGCGATGCCGAGGCAGAGCAGGATGGCGACGGCCATGACCACCTGGATCATCGTCTTCGCCTCGTTGCCCAGGCTGCCGAAGGGGCCCCAGTCCGGAGCGATCCCGCCGATGATGGTGTTGATGTCTCCCTTGTCGGCCGCATAGAACACGTAAGTCACCGCCCCTGGTGGGTAGTTCCGTTCGCCCCTGCCGGGTGCAGAGGTCACGCCTCATTCTCGCCGAAAACGTCGCCGGAGTATGTCGACTTGACGTCATCGATTGGCGGGTTTCGTACGAAGGGCCCGTACGGTCACTCTGTGTATCACGGCAGGTCACGCCGGGCAATGAGGCCTGAGCGGAACCTGTCGTGTGGTTCCGTCGTTGACCCCCTCTACGACCTGGCACGTTTTCTGGCGGCTGGCCGGGTGACGGGTCGAGACGATGTTCTCACGGTACTCATATGGAAACGGCCAGTGGGCCCCGGCATCGGCCGGGGCCCGCTGGCTTCCTGAGGGCGGATCAGGTGTGCTCAGCCCTTGAACGCCGTGACGCCCTCGGGGGTGCCCCAGCCGGTCGGGCCGTCGTAGCCGGACTTGGCGGTGCAGAAGTACGCCGTGGAGCAGGAGCCGTTGGTGCCGCTCGTCACGTCGTTGAGGGCGGAGGTGCCGGCGTAGCTGTAGGGGCACTTGGCCGGACAGGAGCCGCTGGACGGGGTGCCGGCCAGGGCGTAGACCGAGGCGATGATCGGCGAGGAGGCGCTGGTGCCGCCGTAGGTGTTCCAGCCGGTGCCGTCGGAAACAAGACGGGTTTCGGAATCCTGAATTCGGCGTTACTGAAGGCGGCCAGGGCTTACTGATCAATGGGCGCCGGATGGCCGGACGTTGGGGTGCGGTTGACCTGAGGCGTGGCCGGGCGGGGTCTCAATGTGCGTTGATCGGGCGTACCGAGCCGTCGAGGCGGATGGCTGAGCCGGTGTCAGCGGGGCTTGAGGCCGTGCAGCAGGAGGTGGACGTGTGTGTCCAGCCCGGCCAGGGCCTCGTCCTCCGGGAGTGTGCCGTTGGCGACCAGGGCGGCCAGGCCGTGGATGGCGGACGCGGCGACCAGGGTGAGGCGCTCCGGGTCGCCCTCGACGACCTCGCCGCGCTGCTGTGCGTCGGCGACCAACTGGACGAAGGAGCCCATGGAGAGCTCGGCCGCGGCGGCGAGCCGGCTGTCGATGTCCGGGTCGTGCTTGCGGGCGTACATCAGCTCCAGCAGCTCGGGGTTCTCCACGGTGAAGGTGAGATAGGCCCGGGCGAGCGCGCTGACGCGGGTTTCGAGGGGGGCGTCGGGCACGGCGGCCGAGATCAGGGTCTGGTTCAGCCGGTCGAATCCGCTGAGCGCGAGCGCGTCCAGCAGTGCCTGCTTGTCCTTGAAGTGCCGGCCGGGAGCCGCGTGGCTGACGCCGATGTCGCGGGCCAGTTCGCGCAGGGACAGGGCGGCGGCGCCCTTCTCGCGCAGTGTGCGCTCGGCGCTGCTGAGCAGGGCGGCGCGCAGGTCTCCGTGGTGGTAGGGGCGGCTTGGCGACATGCGGGCCATCGTAACCCGATGTAGTCACCATCAGCTTTGTAGTCATCGACACCATTGTTGTCGTTGACACCATTGTTGCCGACGTCTACATTGGCGGGCATGACTGAGAACCCTGGCAAATGGAATGTTTCCGATCTACCCGACCTGTCCGGCCGTACGGCCGTGATCACCGGCGCCAACAGCGGCATCGGCTTCCGGGCGGCACAGGCGCTGGCCGGCGCGGGCGCGCACGTGGTGTTCGCCGTACGGGACCCCGAGCGGGGCCGCGCGGCCGCGGCGAAGGTGTCCGGCAGCACGGAGGTGCGCCGCCTCGATCTGGCCGACCTCGCCTCGGTGCGGGCGTTCGCCGACGGCTGGCAGGGCCCGATCGACCTGCTGATCAACAACGCGGGCGTGATGATGCTGCCGGAGCGGCGTACCGAGGACGGCTTCGAGATGCAGTTCGGCACGAACCATCTCGGTCACTTCGCGCTGACGAACCTGCTGCTGCCCCATGTGACGGACCGGGTGGTGACCCTGGCGTCCAACGCGCACCGCATGGGCGACCGGCGCATCAACTTCGACGACGTCAACCTGACCCACGGATACAACCCCACCCGCGCCTACGCCCAG
The DNA here is from genome assembly GCF_040629895.1 of Streptomyces sp. NPDC005866. Lineage (NCBI taxonomy): Bacteria > Bacillati > Actinomycetota > Actinomycetes > Kitasatosporales > Streptomycetaceae > Streptomyces > Streptomyces sp. NPDC005866. The sequence goes on along the minus strand of NZ_JBEXWP010000026.1, from coordinate 131,073 downwards.
TCCAAGCTGGCGAACCTGCTCTTCACCCTGGAACTCCAGCGCCGTCTCACCGAGGCCGGCTCCCCCGTCCGCGCCCTCTCGGCCCACCCCGGCTGGGCGGCCACCAACCTGCAGAGCCACTCCGCCAATCCCGTGGTCCGGCTGGTCATGGGCCTCGGCAACGTGCTCGTCGCCCAGGACGACAAGGGCGGCGCCCTGCCCACGCTGTACGCGGCGACCCAGGATCTGCCGGGCGCGAGCTATACCGGCCCGGGCGGCCTGGGCGAGTGGCGGGGCGCGCCGACGCTGGTCGGCCGCGACAGGGCGGCGAGCGACCCGGCGGCGGCGCGCCGGCTGTGGACGCTGTCGGAGGAGCTGACGGGGGTGACCTGGGCACTCGGGGTCGGGGCCGTGTGACCGCCCAGGTGCTGGACGCCCGGCGGCCCTGCCGTCGTCCCCGGATACGGTGACCGGACACGACGGATGCGACGTCTTTCCGGGAGGTGGCGCGATGGACGCCGTGGACTTCACCCTCACCGGACGTACGGCCCTGGTGACCGGCTCCGTGCGGGGGCTGGGCCTGGAGATGGCGCGTGGCCTGGCGGGGGCCGGTGCGCGGGTGATCCTCAACGGGCGGGACGCGCAGACGCTGGAGGCGGCGGCCGGGCGCCTGCGCGAGGCCGGTCTGCACGTGACGGATGCCGCCTTCGACGTCACCGACCGCGAGGCCGCCGCGGAGACGGTGACCGCCCTCGGCGCGATCGGCATCCTGGTCAACAACGTCGGCCACCGCGACCGGCGCGGGGTCCACGAGATGACCCCGGACGAGCTGTCCGCCCTGCTCGACGTCCACCTGACCTCGGCGTACGCGCTGAGCCAGACGATCGCCCGAGGCCTGGCCGAGCGCGGCAACCCGGGCCGCATCATCAACGTCTCGTCGGTCGTCGGCCAACTCGGCCGTATCGGCGACGTCGCCTACGCCACGGCTAAGGCGGGCCTCGACGGCCTGACCCGGGCACTGGCGGCCGACCTGGGCCCGAGCGGCACGACGGTGAACTCGGTGGCACCGGGCACGTTCGCGACGGACGTCAACGCGGAGCCGGCGGAGGACCCGGAGTGGGAGCGATGGCTGCGGACGCGCACGGCACTGGGCCGCTGGGGCCGCCCGGCCGAGATCGCGGGCATCGTGGTGTTCCTGGCGAGCGACGCGGCGTCGTTCATGGGGCAGACGATCGCGGTGGACGGCGGGATGACGACGACATTCTGACCTGCGAGGGGTGTAGCGGGGGCGTGGTTCACAGATAAAACTCAGGGAAGCCGGGCACCGTTTCTCACCTTTGTGGGACACAGTGGGGCCTGATGAAGCGCACCTCACGCATCTCTTCCGTCTCACGCCGCGTCGCGCTCGGCGCGGCGGTCGTGCTCGCCGCCACCTCGGCCTCCGTGGCGGCCGCCGATGACGGGCCCGGGCCGTTCGCGGTGACCGCGGTGGTCGGTGCGACCGCGGAGAGCGCGAGAGTCGGGGCGCTGTTCAGCGCCGACGAGGCCGGCAGTCTGAGCGGCAACCACTTCTGCACCGCCTCCGTGGTGCACAGTCCGCAGCGGGATCTGATCGTCAGCGCCGCGCACTGCGTCGACGGGGACGACGGCGCCACGGGACTCGTCTTCGTGCCGGGATACCGCAACGGGCGGGCACCGTACGGGGTGTGGAAGGTGGGGAAGCGGTATCTGCCCGACGGGTGGGCGAAGGGGCAGGACGAGGACAGTGACGTCGCCTTCGCCGACGTGGACGAGCGGGGCGGCAAGCGGGTCGAGGAGGTCACCGGCGCCAACCGGTTCGCCAGCGGCGTGGCCACGGGGGCCACCGCCGTCACCGTCACCGGGTATCCCGACTCCCGTGACGTGCCCGTCAGTTGCACCAACAAGCCCGTCGCCCGCAGCGCCACGCAGCAGCGCATCGACTGCCCCGAGTTCACGGGGGGCACGAGCGGCAGTCCCTGGGTGAACGGGGGCCACGAGGTGGTCGGGGTGCTCGGCGGGCACGAGCAGGGCGGGTCGACCGCTGATACGTCGTACAGCGTGGTGCTCGGGACCGAGGCCGCCGAACTGTACAAGGACGCCGTGGCCGACTGAGACGGCGTCATGTGCGCCGTCCTCCTGTGAAATAGCGCCACTCTCGGCCGAAATGGCGTTGAACAGCCCTGACATGGGGGAGGGTTGGGGCGTGCGGAAAGTATGGGTGTTCGGTGGCGCGGCGGTCGGGCTCGGGCTGAGCTTCGTCATGCTGCTCGTCGTCGGCGTGTACGTCGTCGCCGGGAACCTGCTCAACGGGGCCGGCGGCGCCAGCAAGGCGCTGGCCAGGGGAGCCGTGCCGGCCGCCTACTCCACACTCGTGCAGAAGTGGGGCAATCTGTGCTCCGCCATCAACCCCGCCCTGCTCGCCGCCCAGCTGTACCAGGAGAGCGGGTTCAACCCGAAGGCGCAGAGCGCGGCGGCCGCGCAGGGGATAGCGCAGTTCATCCCGGGAACCTGGGCCACCCACGGAATCGACGGCAACGGTGACGGGGTCCGCGACGTCTGGGACCCCAATGACGCGATTCCGTCGGCCGCCTCCTACGACTGCCAGCTCGCCTCCTACGTCAAGGACGTCCCCGGCGACATCTCCGAGAACATGCTCGCCGCCTACAACGCGGGGGCGTACGCGGTCATCAAGTACAAGGGTGTGCCGCCCTACAAGGAGACCCGGAACTACGTCAAGACGATCACCACTCTCGAGGACAGCTTCGCCGCGCCCGTCAGCCGGCTCTCCCCGACCAAGCAGGCGGCCGGCGCCATCGGGTACGCCCAGGGCAAGCTCGGCACCCCCTACCTCTGGGGCGGCAACGGCACAGCTCAGGAGGGTGGCCGGTTCGACTGCTCGGGGCTGACGAAGGCGGCGTACGCGAGCGTGGGAATCACGCTGCCGCGCGTCGCCAACGACCAGTACAACGCCGGTCCGCACCCCTCGCGCAACGAGCTGCTCCCGGGGGACCTGGTCTTCTTCTCCACCGATCTGTCCAACTCCCGCGCCATCCACCACGTGGGCATCTACGTAGGCGGCGGGTACATGATCGACGCGCCCTACACCGGGGCGGTCATCCGGTTCGACCCCATCGACGGCGCCGACTACTTCGGGGCCACCCGCGTCACCGTGGATGGCGCGAAAGCGCTGCCCACCACGGTGTGAACGGAGCGTATAACCCACCCGCTGAGCTGGGGCTTTGTGTCTCTCTTCGATAACGTCTGCGTGATCATTCGGTGGAACGTGGAACGTAGTGACGGGGACCGTGCGTTCCTGTTGACGTAGCCGACCACGGGGGTGGCAGCGAGCGACGCACACGAGGTGCGTCCGGAACGACGACGAAGGGGCCGCAATACGATGGCTGTACTCGCCGAATCCGGATCCAACCCCGACGTCGACCTGCTCTACGACATCAACGGCCTCGCCAAGGACGCACCGCACTGGTTCGACCGGGCCGTGGAGTTCGCCGGGGAGTACGGGCTGCTGGCCGCGATGGTGCTGCTGGTGGTGTGGTGCTGGTGGTACGTGCGCCGCCGCGGGGACGAGGACGCCGCCGCCACGATGGCCGCGCTGGTGTGGACGCCGCTCGCCGCCGCGATCGCCGTCCTCGTGAACGTTCCCATCCGCGGTTTCGTCGAGCGGCCCCGGCCGTCCCTCACCCACCAGGGGCTCGACGTCCTGCTCTCCGGCAGGACCGACTACTCGTTCGTGAGCGACCACGCGACGATCACCATGGCTCTGGGCGTCGGGCTGTTCGTCGCGAACCGGAAGTTCGGGGTGGCGGGGATAGGGCTGGCGTTGGTGGAGGGGTTCTGCCGGGTGTACCTGGGGGTGCACTACCCGACGGATGTGGTGGGCGGCTTCGCGCTGGGCACGGCCGTCGTCCTGCTGCTGTCTCCGCTCGCCACGGCTTTGCTGACGCCGATGATGAAGGCGGTCGAGGGGGCGCCGCGGGCCGGGTGGATCGTGCGGCGCCGATCAGCGGCGGTGGGACTGGTCCCGGAGGCCCGGCCGTCCCTGGAGTCCGAGGAACGGGACCTGGCGGCGTAGCCGGGGCCCGCAGCTGAGTAGCCGGCGCGACCGCGGCGCCCTGTAAGGGGCGCGGGGCTGTATCGATGGCTACCGCCGCGTGGGCGCGATCAACCCCCGCACCCGCGGCCGAAGTACTCTCACAACCCCTGCGGGCAAGAGAAGAACCGCGTCGGGTCGTACTGCTTCTTCACCTGGCCCAGACGCGTCGCCGCGTCCCCGTAGTACGCCTTCTTCCAGTCGGCCAGCGTCGGGTCCGTGTAGTTCTGGTACGCCGCGCCGGAGGCGTACGGCTTCATCGCCGCATGCGCCCCGTTCAGCCACGTCTGGGCCGAACCGCCGGAGGCACCGGCTCCCCACGACACTATGTACTGCGCCAGCATCCGCGACCGGCGGTGCACGAACGCCGTCGCCGTCGGGGAGACCCGGTTGACCGCGCCGCCCAGGGCCGTGAACGCGATGCTGCCCGCGCCGCCCCGGACCGAGCTGATCTGCTTCAGGGCCGTCTGGATGCCGGCCGCCGAGAAGGAGCGGTCGAAGAAGTCGGAGCGGGCCGCGTAGGTCTCACGGCCCAGCCTGCCCGACGTGGAGCGGCCCGGGGTGGAGCCGGGCAGATGGCACTGGGCCTGGGTGGAGAAGGAGGAGCAGCCGGCGTAGATCTCCATCGCCTCCTCGTAGCCGTGGCGGCGCAGGGAGACGGAGGAGGCGTTGGCGCCTGCCTTGTGGGCCAGGGCGTCCACCGCGTTCTGGAGTTCGCCGTACGTGCCCATCGAGAAGCAGGCCACCGAGATGCGCGGGGTGCCGCCGGAGCCCTCCAGGTGGAGGGAGGACCAGATCTCGTCCGGCTGGGAGGGGCCCCACTCCTGCCACGCCTTCAGGACCTGCGCCGCCTTGGACCACGGCCAGGTCAGGTACGCCGTCACCGCCTGCGGCGTGGGGTGGGTCCTGAACTGCAACTCGGTCACGACGCCGAAGTTGCCGTTGCCGGCTCCGCGCAGCGCCCAGAAGAGGTCCTTGTTGGTGCTCGCGTTGGCGACGACCTGTGTGCCGTCGGCGGTGATCAGCGTTGCCTGGGTGAGGCTGTCGCAGGTCAGGCCGTACGCGCGGGACGCGACCCCGTGGCCGCCGCCAAGGACCAGGCCGGAAACACCAACGGTGGGGCAGGAGCCCGCCGGGATGGTCACGCCCTTGGCCGCGAGGCCGCGGTAGACGTCGATCAGCTTGGAGCCGGCGCCGACGACCGCCGTGCCGCCGCTGACCCGGATGCGGTTGAGCCTGGAGACGTCGACGATCAGGCGCCCGTCGCCCGAGGAGTAGCCCGCGTAGGAGTGGCCGCCGTTGCGGATCGCGATCTTCAGCCCATGGGCCTGGGCGTACGACAGGGTGGTGCGGATGTCGTCCGCGTGGGCCACGTACGCCACCGCCGACGGCTTCAGTCCGTCGAAGCGGGTGTTGTAGAGCTGGTACGCCGTCTTCCAGCTGGTGTCGCCGGGGCGGACCAGGGTGCCGTCCAGGGCGTGGGCCAGTGCGGTCCAGTTGGCGGCGGCCGCTGCGCTGGTGGTCTTCAGCGCCGTACGAGAGGATGTGGACGCGAGTGGCACGCCGGTCGTGTGTGAGGCGGTGGCGCCGCCGGAGCTGCATCCCGTCAATGCGGTCGACGCGAGGGCGACCGCCCCGCCCGATATGAGGGTACGCCGTTCCATGCCCGTGCCTTTCGTCGGCTTTCGTGGGACGAGACGGCGTCCGTCGCACACGGGTTCCCGTCCGGTGTAACGAAGGCTGTGACGTCGTAACGGCTGTGATGGCGAATGCCGAAGGCGTGTTCGTGTAGACCACTGGTTGGAATCTGCATGTGCTCTTACCGTAAGCAGTCCGTGACCTAACCGGGTCGACGGCAGGGGTTCACCCTCCGTTTACCGATGGCCATCGGCGGCTTCACCTGTTCTGCCTAATTTCGGCCGTACCCGATGTGGTGAGCGGTCATAAATGCCAAGTCAGGAGGCCCTCACCCCATCAAATACTTCGCACGCCGCCGAAGGTGGCGCCTCTGGAAGGAACTCCCGAAAGTGAAGCTTCAGCGCAAGAACCGGCTGCGCGCCCTGTCTCTCGGTGCTGTCGCTGTCTCCGGCGCCCTGGCCCTTACGGCGTGCGGCTCCAACGACACCGGCAGCAGCTCCGGCAACGCGTCGGCTTCGGCCTCCAGCAGCAGCTCGATCAAGTGCGACAACGCCAAGGGCCAGCTGCTGGCCGACGGCTCCTCCGCGCAGAAGAACGCGATCGACGCCTGGGTGAAGAACTTCTCCCAGGCCTGTGGTGTGCAGATCAACTACAAGGGCTCCGGCTCCGGCGCCGGTGTGACCGCCTTCACGCAGGGCCAGGTCGCGTTCGCCGGTTCCGACTCCGCGCTGAAGCCGGAAGAGGTCACCGCCTCCAAGAAGGTCTGCTCCGGCGGTCAGGGCATCGACCTTCCGATGGTCGGCGGCGCCATCGCCATCGGTTACAACGTTCCGGGTGTCGACAACCTGGTCCTGGACGCCCCCACCCTCGCCAAGATCTTCGACAGCAAGATCACCAACTGGAACGACGCGGCGATCAAGAAGCTGAACCCGGGTGTGAAGCTCCCGAACCTGAAGATCCAGGCGTTCCACCGCTCGGACGAGTCGGGTACGACGGACAACCTCACCAAGTACCTGATCGCCAGCGCCCCCAGCGACTGGAAGTACTCCGGCGGTAAGGCCTGGCAGGCCAAGGGCGGTCAGTCCGCTCCGCAGTCCGCGGGTGTCGCCCAGCAGGTCAAGCAGACCTCCGGCGCCATCGGCTACTTCGAGCTCTCCTACGTCTCGGACGGCATCAAGGCCGCCTCCATCGACACGGGCGCCAGCAAGCCGGTCGCCCCGTCCACCGAGTCCGCCACCGCCGACATCGCGGCCGCCAAGGTCGTCGGCACCGGCAAGGACCTGGCGCTGCAGCTCGACTACAAGACCAAGGCCGAGGGCGCGTACCCGATCAGCCTGGTCACGTACGAGATCGTCTGTGACAAGGGCAACAAGGCCGACACCCTGCCGGCGACCAAGACGTTCCTGCGCTACATCGCCAGCCAGGACGGCCAGAAGGTCCTCTCCACGATCGGCTACGCCCCCGTCCCCGACGAGATCATCGCCAAGGTCCGCACGACCGTCGAGGGCCTGAGCTAAAGATCCGAGAGTGCGGCCGAGTTCCGGAAGGAACCGGCCGCACCGTCCGGTGCACCGCCGCCCGGAGCCGTACGCCCCCTGATCAGGGACGTACGGCTCCTCCGAGCCGCCCCCCCCAAGGCGGCTCCGCAGACCGGAGAACCCGATGGACATATCTACGCAGACAACAGACGCATCTCCCCCCACCCCCCAGCCCAGCGCGGCCGAGCAGAAGCGCAACGCCCGCGGTGCCACCCGAGCCGGTGACCGGGTCTTCCTCGGTCTCTCCCGCGGATCCGGCATCCTGCTGCTGGTGATCATGGCCGCCATCGCGGTCTTCCTCAGCTACCGTGCCGCCCTCGCGATCAGCCGCGACCACGGCAACTTCCTCACCACCTTCGAGTGGAACACCAACCTGGTGCCGCCGGTCTTCGGTATCGCGGTCCTGGCCTTCGGCACGGTCGTCTCCTCGATCATCGCCATGGCCATCGCCGTCCCGATCGCCGTCGCCATCGCGCTGTTCATCACGCACTACTCGCCGCGCAGGCTCGGCGGCACCATCGGCTATGTGATCGACCTGCTCGCCGCGGTGCCGTCCATCGTGTACGGCCTGTGGGGCGGGCTGATTCTCGTACCCCACATGACCGGCCTGTTCGGTTGGCTGAACAACTACTTCGGCTGGACCGGGATCTTCTCCTGGGACGGCGGCGCGCCGCGCTCGATGCTCACCGTCGGCATCCTGCTCGCGATCATGATCCTGCCGGTCATCACCAACGTGAGCCGCGAGGTCTTCCGCCAGGTCCCGCAGACGCACGAGGAGGCCGCGCTGGCCCTCGGCGCCACGCGCTGGGAGGTCATCCGCATGGCGGTGCTGCCCTTCGGCCGCTCCGGCGTGATCTCCGCCTCGATGCTCGGCCTCGGCCGCGCGCTCGGCGAGACGATGGCCGTCGCCACCGTGCTCTCCCCGGACTTCGACATCCACGCCAGCCTGCTCAACCCAGGCGGCGGCACCTTCGCGCAGAACATCGCCAGCAAGTTCAGCGAGGCGACCGCGGACGGCCGTGACGCGCTGATCGCGTCCGGTCTGGTCCTGTTCGTGATCACCCTGCTGGTCAACGGCGCGGCCCGCGTGATCATCGCCCGCCGTGCAGAGTACTCGGGGGCCAACGCATGAGCACCGCAGCAGTCGCCGACAAGCGCCCCAGCACCCTGCGCGGCGCCAGCCTCCCCAAGTGGTCCCCCTACGCCATCATCGGCGGGTCCATCGTCCTCGGCGTGGTCATCGGCCTGATCGGTGGCCTGGACAGCAAGATCCAGTGGGGCCTGATCGCCGGCCTCCTCTACGTCCTCGGCACCTACGGCATCGCCGCCAAGGTCGAGGGCCGCCGCCAGGCCAAGGACCGGGTCGCGACCTCCCTGGTCTGGGTCGCCTTCATCGTCGCCGTGATCCCGCTGGTCTCCCTGATCTGGGTGACCATCTCGCGCGGTGTGAAGGTCCTGGACGTCTACTTCCTCACCCACTCCATGGGCGTCGTCGCCGACTCCCAGCCCGGCGGTGGCGCCTACGCGGCCATCATCGGCTCCCTGGAGCAGGTCGGCCTCGCCACCCTGATCGGTGCGCCGGTCGGCATCCTCACGGCCATTTACCTCGTCGAGTACGGGCGTGGCCGCCTCGCCAAGTCCGTCACCTTCTTCGTGGACGTGATGACCGGTATCCCGTCGATCGTCGCGGGTCTGTTCATCCTCAGCCTGATGCTGATCTTCAACATGCAGCCCTTCGGCTTCGCCGGATCGCTGGCCCTGGCCATCCTGATGATGCCGGTCGTGGTCCGCTCCACCGAGGAGATGCTCAAGCTCGTCCCCAACGAGCTGCGCGAGGCCTCGCTGGCCCTCGGCGTGCCGAAGTGGCGCACGATCATCAAGGTGGTCCTGCCGACCTCCATCGGCGGTATCACCACCGGTGTCATGCTGGCGATCGCCCGTATCGCGGGTGAGACCGCCCCGGTGCTGCTGCTGGTGTTCGGCAACCCGTTCATCAACAACAACCCCTTCGAGGGTGCGCAGTCGTCGCTGCCGCTGTTCATCTACCAGCAGTACGCGAACAGCGCGGGTGCCAACGCCGCGTACGACCGTGCCTGGGCGGCGTCGCTCACGCTGATCGCCTTCGTGATGATCCTGAACCTGGTGGCCCGCGGCATCGCCCGCTGGAAGGCCCCGAAGACCGGTCGCTAAAGAATTGACTTGCGGCTACCGCCGCGTGGGGCCTCACAGCGACCCCCAGACTTTGGAAGTGAAGAAGTAATGTCCAAGCGAATCGACGTAAGCGGGCTGTCCGCCTTCTACGGCGCCCACAAGGCCATCGAGGACATCTCGATGAACATCGAGCCGCGCACCGTCACGGCGTTCATCGGCCCCTCCGGCTGCGGCAAGTCGACGTTCCTGCGCACGCTCAACCGCATGCACGAGGTCACCCCGGGCGGCCGTGTCGAGGGCAAGGTCCTCCTCGACGCCGAGAACCTGTACGGCGCCGATATCGACCCCGTGGCGGTGCGCCGCGAGATCGGCATGGTGTTCCAGCGTCCGAACCCCTTCCCCACGATGTCGATCTTCGACAACGTGGCCGCGGGTCTGAAGCTGAACGGCAGCTACAAGAAGAGCCAGCTCAACGACATCGTCGAGAAGTCGCTCAAGGGTGCGAACCTCTGGAACGAGGTCAAGGACCGCCTGAACAGGCCGGGCTCCGGCCTCTCCGGTGGTCAGCAGCAGCGTCTGTGCATCGCCCGCGCGATCGCGGTCGAGCCGAAGGTGCTGCTCATGGACGAGCCCTGCTCCGCCCTGGACCCGATCTCCACCCTCGCCATCGAGGACCTGATCGGTGAGCTCAAGGAGCGCTTCACGATCGTCATCGTGACGCACAACATGCAGCAGGCGGCGCGTGTCTCCGACCGTACGGCGTTCTTCAACCTCGCCGCCGTGGGCCAGCCCGGCAAGCTGATCGAGATCGACGACACGGAGCGCATCTTCTCCAACCCGTCGGTCCAGGCCACGGAGGACTACATCTCCGGCCGCTTCGGCTAAGCCGGAACCGACCCCTCGCGGTGCTGCATGGCGGTGCCACCGCGAGGATGCAAAAGGGCCCGCCCCTGGCTCCCGGGGGCGGGCCTGCCTGCGTGTCAGGGCGGCGGTATTCACACCCTGTGGACAGGAAGGCGGCCAGCTCCTCTCCCGAGCTCCGCGGCTCGTCCACAGCGGTGCGGCCGCCCCCGGGCCGGTCAGCCCCATGGTCTGTGGCCGCCGCCAGGTCACCGCGCCCGGACGGCTCGGGCACGACAAGCACGACGAGCACGACGGCCGACGCCGGCTCCGCCGTGCCCGGCGGCCGTGTCGCCGCGGTCACGAAGTCCCCGAGGCCGTTGCCGGCCACGACGTGGGTCGTTCCTGCCCTCGGAGTCGCCGAGCCTCGCCAGTCCCACGCTCCACAGCCGTACAGGACGTACGGCCTCCCCGTCGGTGTGATCTCCGCGGGGGGCGTGGGCGAGGGGTCCGCGGTCCAGGCCACCGGGACGGGGGCGGTGAGGAGTCCGACGGCTCGTCCGCGGGCGGCCGAGAGCGGCTACAGGAAGGCGAGGTCCACGAGGCCGAATGCCGCCGCCGCCACCAGCGCCGCCGCCGGCATCGTGATGAACCAGCCCAGGACGATGTTCTTGGCCACGCCCCAGCGGACCGCGTTCACGCGCTTCGTCGCGCCGACGCCCATGATGGCCGAGGTGATGACGTGGGTCGTGGAGATCGGCGCCTTGAAGAGGAACGCCGTGGTGAACATGATCGAGGCCCCCGTCGCCTCGGCCGCGAAGCCCTGCGGGGGGTCCAGCTCGATGATCTTGCGGCCGAGGGTGCGCATGATGCGCCAGCCGCCCGCGTAGGTGCCGAGGGAGAGCATCACAGCACAGATGATCTTGACCCAGACCGGGATCGAGTCGCCGTACGACGCATGGCCGGAAATCACCAGTGCCATGAAGACGACGCCCATCGTCTTCTGTGCGTCCTGGAGGCCGTGACCGAGGGCCATGGCCGCCGCCGAGACCGTCTGGGCGATACGGAAGCCCTGCTTCGCCTTGTGCGGGTTGGACCGGCGGAAGAGCCACATGATGGCCGTCATGACCAGGTAGCCGAGGACCAGGCCGACCACCGGCGACAGGAACATCGGGATGACGATCTTGTCGAGGACGCCGTTCCAGAGGACCTGTGTGCCGCCGGCCAGGGCCGCGCCAACCAGGCCGCCGAACAGGGCGTGGGAGGACGAGGAGGGCAGGCCGAAGTACCAGGTGACGAGGTTCCAGACGATCGCGCCGACGAGCGCCGCGAAGAGGATGCCCATCCCCGTCGAGCCCTGGGGTGTCCGGATCAGGCCCTCGCTGACCGTCTGGGCGACCTGGTTGCCGAGGAACGCGCCGGCCAGGTTCATCACCGCGGCCATGGCGAGCGCCGCCCGGGGGGTGAGCGCCCGCGTCGACACCGACGTCGCGATCGCGTTCGCCGAGTCGTGGAAGCCGTTCGTGTACGTGAAGAAGAGCGCGACCAGGATGGTCGCGATGAGCGCGAAGGTGTCCATCGACGCCTCAGGACTCCTTGACGGCGATGGTCTCCACCGTGTTCGCCACGTGCTCGAACGCGTCCGCCGCCTCTTCCAGTACGTCCACGATCTGCTTGAGCTTCAGCACCTCGATCGCGTCGTACTTGCCGTTGAAGAGATGGGCGAGAAGCTTGCGGTGGATCTGGTCGGCCTGGTTCTCCAGACGGTTGACCTCGATCCAGTACTCGGTGAGGTTTTCCATCGTGCGCAGGTTGGGCATCGCCTCGGCCGTCAGGTCGGCGGCCCGCGCCAGCACCTCGATCTGCTGCTCGACGCCCTTGGGCAGCTCCTCGATGTTGTAGAGGACGACCAGGTCGACGGCCTCCTCCATGAAGTCCATGATGTCGTCGAGGGAGGACGCGAGGGAGTAGATGTCCTCGCGGTCGAAGGGCGTGATGAACGAGGAGTTCAGCTGGTGGAAGATCGCGTGCGTGGCGTCGTCACCCGCGTGTTCCGCTGCCCGCATACGCTCTGCGATCTCGGCCCGGGCAGACGCGTCCGCCCCGAGCAGTTCCATCAGGAGTTTCGAGCCCGTGACGATGTTGTCCGCGGACGCGGCGAACATGTCGTAGAAGCTCGTCTCCCTGGGGGTCAGACGAAAGCGCACTTGGGGTCCTCGGTATGCATGGGTTTCGGTCAGGCTGATGCTAGGCGCATCATCCGGCCACGGCTAATGGGCCGTCCTCCAGTGTCGCCCATCGGCGACAGTGATCAGCACGGGGGCGTCCCGAGGGCCCTATACCCAGCAAAGTTCGTTACCATATACCCGCTAGGGGTATACGTCTCGACGACGCGGAGGACGCGATGACGACCACCGAGGCCGACGCCACGAAGCCCTCCGGGAACGAGGCGCCGGCGACCACGCACGGCTACCACAAGCAGAAGGACGAACACCTCAAACGGCTGCGCAGGATCGAGGGCCAGGTCCGCGGGCTGCAGCGCATGGTCGACGAGGACACCTACTGCATCGACATACTCACCCAGGTCTCCGCCTCCACCAAGGCCCTGCAGTCCTTCGCCCTGCGACTCCTGGAGGAACACCTGCGGCACTGCGTCGCCGACGCTGCCGTCAAGGGCGGGACGGAGATCGACGCGAAGGTGGAAGAGGCCACCCAGGCCATCGCCCGTCTGCTGCGGACCTGACCGGAGTCACCTGACCCCGACCGGGTCAGCGGTCCTCGCGCTCCTCGGCCACTCTCAGCACCTCGTCGATGCTCTCCAGGCTGAGCCGCTCCTCGGCGGCGGACGCCGCGATGATCAGCTCTCCGCACAGTTCGATCTCGGCGAGGGCCACGTGGTCCTGAACTGCCGTACCGCCGACCGGAGCCACGTGCATCACCTCTTCTCTGCCGTCACCGACTTCCTAGAGTAGGGAGCGGCCTACACAACGCGCATGGCACGGACGGGCTAGTTCACAGGCTGTACAGAGCCGATCCCGGACTAGTGCGTTGGCTGGTTTTCGGCGATCCTGCCCGCGTAGATGTCCTGGGAACGCGGCAGCTTCACGTCCACGGGTGTGCCGAAGTCGTACAGCAGGGTCGTCGAGGCGACCGCGACCGTGCCCTTCTGGCTGTCGTTGACGAAGCTGAACCGCTGCCGCAGTTTCCGGACACGGCCCTGGTCGTCGAGGTACGCGTCGAACGGAACCTCGGCCGTGGCGAACCCTTTCGCCGCGGCGGCCAGGGCCGGCCGGTTGCCGGCGGAGGCCGCGCGGGCGGCGGCCGTGAGGTCGGCGGTGCCCCGGTAGTGCCGGACCTCGGCCCCGGCGACCTCGGTCTTTCCCACGTACGTCGCCGTGCGGGTGCCGCGCAGCAACTCGGCCGCCGCGAACGGGTCGGTCGCGCCGCCGGTGACCAGGTTGCCGTCGGAGAGGCTCGCGGTCTCCACCCGGACCCACTTGTCGGCGGGCACCCCGGCGCCCCTGTTCTTCATGAACAGCGCGCCCGGGGCGAGGAGTTCGGTGATCGGGCGGTGCTCGGGGGTGCCGGCGGGGTCCTGCGGGAGCACGACCGTGAGTTCGCCGAGCTGGTTGCGGTAGTCGTAGACGCCCTTGCCGCGGATGGTGACCCGGGTGCCGCCGGTCGCCATCTCTATCGACGTCGTCGCCCTGGAGGTGGCGGCGTCGCGCAGGGTGTCCGCCGCGTGCTGCAGAACGGTGACCGCGTTGTCGCCGGGGTCGCCGCCGGCGCCTTCGGCCGCGGCGCCCCCGCAGCCGGTGGCGCACGCGCCGAGGCCGACCATGAGCCCTACGGTGACGGCCGTCTTTCCAGCGCGCCTGTGCTGCCGCCGATCCATCGCCTGCCTACCCCCAGCCGGTACGTCCGTCACGGGCCTCCTGTCGTTCCGCTTAACGAGGGGTGGGAGGGGCCGTCACGCATACCGGCTCTTTACCGGGCGTGGGTATTGTTGTCAGAGTGGCGCAGAAGGACGGTTCCGGGCGGCCCTTGCAGGGGCAGGAACACCACACGAGTGCGGTCGAACACGGGCCGTTCTGTTACGCGCGGTGCACATGTGGGTGGCGGGGGCCGGCGCGCAGGGCGAGAAGCCTTGCGCGGACCGACGGGAAGGGGCACAGAGCCGCGGGGTGAGCTGCGGTCCCGCCCTCTTTCACCGGGTGTTGTGCAGTGAGGCCAGCAGCTCGTCCACCAGGTCGGCGTCCCTCGGCTGTGTCAGGCGCTGCCGTGCCTCGGCCGGGCGCAGCCACAGGATCCTGTCCACCTCCTGGTTCGGGGTGAAGTGGCCCTCTCCTGCCTCCGCCGCCCAGTAACGGACCTCCTTGGGGCGGCCGTTGGCGTAGTAGCGGACCGTGGAGAGTTCGTTGCCGAGGCGGGCTGTGTAGCCGGTCTCCTCCTCGACCTCGCGCAGTGCGGCCGCCGCCGCGTCCTCGCCGCGCTTGAGCTTGCCCTTGGGGTGGGACCAGTCGTCGTACTTGGGGCGGTGGACGAGGCAGATCTCCAGACCCCCGTCCACCGGGGAGCGGCGCCACAGGACGCAGCCGGCCGCCAGCACCGGGGTGCCGGTCACAACGACTCCAGCCGCTGCTTCTGCCACGCCTGCTGGAACGCGAACCGGGCCGCCTCCACCTCGTGCCGCTGGTCGGCGTGGAGGACACCGAGGGCGTAGGCCGTCGCCGGGGCGATGCGCGGGGTGCGGGCCGCCGCCGCGGCGGCCGCCGCCGCTTCCGAGGCGTCGCGGTGCCGGTTCAGGGCCTGCCCCGCCGAGAGCAGCCGTACGTCCACCGGCGCGCCCTCGCCGCACAGCACCTCGCGGGCGTAGCGGTGCAGGCGCAGCAGCAGGCGGACCTGGTGCCAGGGGCCGTCCTGTGGATGCGGGGCCGGGTCCGGGGACAGGCCGTGGACCAGGGCCTCCGCGTTGTAGGGGTGGCCTGCGGTGACCAGGGGGAGGGCCGCGATGGCGTCGGTGAGGCGCTCCTCGGCCGCCGCGGCGAGGGGGCACAGGTCGGTCGTGGGGGCCGCCGTCGTGAGCGGGACCTCGCTGGCCAGCACCGCGACCTTGTCGGCGACCGCGTGGAAGCGGGAGGAGCCGAGTGCCTGCAGGGCCGTGGAGTGGGCCCTGGTGCGGGCGAGGGTGAGCTGGCGGTCCAGTAGGGCGCCCGCCTTGGCCGCGCCGACGGTGAGGTTGCCGCGCTCGGCCACGGCCTCCGAAGTGGCCTGGGCCGGCAGGGTCGTTGAGCCGGAGAGGCGGTGAAGTGCCAGCAGCAGGCGCTCCAGTCTGGCCTCGTAGGCGTGCTCAAGCCCCAATGTGCCTGACAGCCATGCCAGTTCGGGGCGGATCTCCTCCGACCAGTCGGCCTCCAGCAGGGGGCGGAAGGTGTGCAGGCTGCCGCTGATGCGCCGGGCCGAGCGACGCAGCGCGCGGGCCGCGTCGACGGACTCGTCCGTCACGCTGGTCGTCCCGGTCTCCCGGTGCAGCCGCAGCGCGCGGAGGAACTCCGTGGCCTGGGTGCGCAGGTAGCCCGCGAGGGCGTCCCCGGCCACGACCCGGGCCGTGGGGTCCGTCGGTTCAAGGTGTTGCTGTGCCACGCCGGCGCCTCCGGGCGTCTATGAGCATCTCCTGGATGTTGCGCAGGGGCTTTCCGTCCGCGTCGGTCGCGTGCCGGGTCCATTCGCCGTCCGGCCCCAGATGCCAGGAGGAGGTGGAGTCGGACATGCCGATTTCGAGGAGCCGGTTGAGCGCTGCTCGATGAGCCGGGTCGGTGACCCGGACCAAGGCCTCTATCCGACGGTCGAGGTTGCGGTGCATCAGGTCGGCGCTGCCTATCCACACCTCGGGCTCGCCGCCGTTGCCGAAGGCGAAGACCCGGGAGTGTTCCAGGAAGCGGCCGAGGATGGAGCGGACCCGGACGTTCTCCGACAGGCCGGGGACGCCGGGGCGGATCGCGCAGATGCCGCGGACCCATATGTCGACCGGTACGCCCGCCATGGACGCGCGGTACAGGGAGTCGATGATCGCCTCGTCGACGATCGAGTTGACCTTGATACGGATGAACGCGGGCCGGCCGGCCCGGTGGTGCTGTACTTCCTTGTTGATGCGTGCGATCAGTCCGTCACGCAGCGACTTGGGGGCCACCAGCAGGCGGCGGTACGTCTCCCGGCGGGAGTAGCCGGAGAGGCGGTTGAACAGGTCGGACAGGTCGGCGCCCACCTGCGGGTCGGCGGTGAGCAGGCCGAGGTCCTCGTACAGGCGCGCGGTCTTCGGATGGTAGTTGCCGGTGCCGACGTGGCTGTAGCGCCGTAGCGTATCGCCCTCCTGGCGGACCACCAGGGACGCCTTGCAGTGGGTCTTCAGGCCGACCAGGCCGTAGACGACATGGCAGCCGGCCTCCTCCAGCTTGCGCGCCCACTTGATGTTGGCGTGCTCGTCGAAGCGGGCCTTGATCTCGACCAGGACGAGGACCTGCTTGCCGGCCTCGGCGGCGTCGATGAGCGCGTTGACGATCGGGGAGTCGCCGGAGGTCCGGTACAGGGTCTGCTTGATCGCGAGGACGTCCGGGTCCTCGGCCGCCTGCTCGATGAAGGCCTGCACGGAGGTCGAGAAGCTGTCGTACGGGTGGTGCAGCAGCACGTCACGTTCGCGCAGGGCCGCGAAGATGTCGGGCGCTGACGCCGACTCGACCTCGGCCAGGTCGCGGTGGGTGCCCGCGATGAACTTGGGGTACTTCAGCTCCGGCCGGTCCAGGCTGTGGATGCGGAACAGGCCGGTCAGGTCGAGCGGGCCGGGCAGCGGGTAGACCTCGGCCTCGCTGATCTTCAGCTCGCGGACCAGCAGGTCGAGGACCTCGCGGTCGATGGACTCCTCGACCTCCAGGCGCACCGGCGGCCCGAAGCGGCGCCGCATGAGCTCCTTCTCCAGGGCCTGGAGAAGGTTCTCGGCGTCGTCCTCCTCGACCTCCAGGTCCTCGTTCCGGGTGAGGCGGAAGGCGTGGTGCTCCACGACCTCCATGCCCGGGAACAGTTCCTCCAGGTGGGCGCCGATGACGTCCTCGATCGGGACGTACCGGCCCGCGGAGGCCTCCAGGAAGCGGGACAGCGACGGCGGCACCTTCACCCGGGCGAAGTGCTTGTGGCCGCTCACCGGGTTGCGTACGACGACGGCCAGGTTCAGGGAGAGGCCGGAGATGTAGGGGAAGGGGTGCGCCGGGTCGACCGCCAGCGGGGTCAGGACCGGGAAGATCTGGTGCCGGAAGAGCGTGAAGAGCCGCGCCTGCTCCTTCTCGGTCAGCTCGGCCCAGCGGATCAGGTGGATGCCCTCCTCCGCGAGCGCGGGGGCGACGTCCTCGTGGTAGCAGGCGGCGTGCCGGGCCATGAGCTCACGGGAGCGGGCCCAGATCATCTCCAGCACCTCGCGGGGCTGCAGCCCGGAGGCGGACCGCGTGGCCACACCGGTGGCGATACGGCGCTTCAGGCCGGCCACCCGGACCATGAAGTACTCGTCCAGGTTGCTCGCGAAGATCGCCAGGAAGTTCGCCCGCTCCAGCAGGGGCGTGTTCGGGTCCTCGGCGAGCTCCAGCACCCGCTCGTTGAACGCGAGCCAGCTGCGCTCCCGGTCAAGGAAGCGCCCCTGGGGCAGCTGGGGCCCGTCGTACGGTGACTCCTCGTACGGGGTGTCGAGGGCGGCATCGATGTCGGGTTCCAGGTCGGAGACCGCGTCGGCCACGGTGTGCGGGCGGTGCGCGGCTATGGAGCCCACGGAGGGCTGTGCGTGCTGGACCTGTGCCCGGGCGTTCTGCTGGCTCATGACCCCATTGTTCCGCGCCCGGGGCGTGACAGGCGCGTCGGAACGTGCGGGTGGGAGCTGAACGACCCCGTTTCCCGCGAACCCCTGCGGGGGCGGCGAAGGCTCTGGCACGGCGGGCTTCATTGGCTGAGCGTCGCAAGCCAGCCTGAACCAATGGTTACGAAGACATGGCGTATGGGATAGCGGCGGGAGGCTCGCGGACGTCGGTGATCAGGGCGCGCAGCCCTTCGGGATCACGAAAGCGACGTTCCTGTACGACCTTCCCACGGATCCCGTGCGCCCTTCCGCCGACGGGGGGACGCACGGGTTGTGACGGTCCCTCAGCGGGTCCGGTGGCGCAAGAGGGAGAACGCGCCAGCGGTGGCCGCCGCGGTAATGGCGAGCACCATGGCGGTGGCCGTGAGGTGGACGGCCCAGAAGCCGCGCAGGGGGCCGTGCAGCGGCTTCCACGCAGCGCGCAGATACAGCCTGGTCACCAGGGTGGCGGCGGTGGCCACGGCCAGTGCCGGCAGGGTGCGGCGCAGGGCGATCCCGGCGAGCGCGCCGACGGCGAGGCCTAGCAGCAGCAGGGCCGGCAGCAGCGGGCCGCGCGGGATGAAGACGCGGTCCCAGGTCCAGTCGGTGACCAGGGCGTCCTTGTCCGCGGTCCACGCCCAGACGAAGACCAGCGCCAGCAGCCCGCCTCCGGCGAGCAGCGGGACCGCGGCCGTGGTCAGCTTGCGGGCCAGCCAGCGGGCCGGGGAGACCGACTGGGTCCAGGCCAGCTTGGCGGTGCCGGACTCCAGCTCGCGGCCGATCAGCGCGGCGGCCGCCCAGGCGGCGACGGCGACACCGGAGTAGCTGAGGGCCTCGCCGAGGAAGTTGAAGACGTTGTTGGCGTCCGTGAACGCGGAGTAGTCGCAGACAGGGAGGTCGCCCCGGGTGGAGAAGTGGAAGCCGAGGCAGGACCGCTCGGTGGGCACCCTGGAGAGGTGCAGCCAGAGCAGCCCGCCCAGCGCCGACAGCGCGAACGCGGTCCAGACGAGCAGCGCGGGGCGGTGCAGCCGGAGCAGGGAGCGGTGGGCGGCCGCGGGGGCGGCGGACAGGGCGGTCATCGGGCGGCCGTCTTTCCGGTGAGGCGGCGCAGCGCCAGGAAGCAGCCCAGGGCCAGCAGGGCCGCCACGGCGAGGAGCAGGGCCGTGGTGGTCAGCTGGAGGGGCCAGTAGTGCGAGGCAGGGTGGTAGCTGCCGTAGGGGCCGTCGGCGTTCTTGCCCTCCCGCACCGTCCAGGAGCTGTTGGGGAGGGCGAAGTAGGCCTCGCCGGTGCTGGTCCTCGTCGGCCACAGGCGGGGCATGAGCAGCTGGGCTGCGGTCCAGATCGCGCCGGTGAGCAGCAGGCCGAGGCCCAGGGCGGACAGGGTGCGGCGGGACAGCAGGCCCGCCAGCGCGCCCGCCGCAAGACCGCACAGGGCCAGGGCGACGAGGGTGGGGCCGTTGGTGTGAAAGGTCCAGATGTCGTACCACTGCTTGGCGCTGTGGATACGGCCGATGCCCGCGGCCCAGGCCAGATGGTGCAGCCAGACCAGCAGTGCGGTCCCGGCGGTGACGGCGGCGGCCGGTACCGCGAGGCGGACGGCCAGCCAGCGCACGGGGGTGCTGGACTGGGTCCAGGCCAGCCGGGCGGTGCCGGACTCCAGCTCCTTGCCGAACGCGCCGCCGGCCCAGGCGGCCGCCAGGAAGGGCACCGCGGCCATGGCCAGGGTGGCGTAGTCGTACCAGTCCTTGTAGCGCAGGATCGCGCTCTGGTCGTACGAACACCTCCGCCAGTCCGTGCAGGCGTTGTACTGGCGCCAGCCGTCGGCCGCCGCGTCGGCCAGCGGGCCGTGCAGGAGGAGGAGCAGGGCGGTGCCGGTGAGGACCAGGCCCGCCCAGACGTACAGCGCGGGGCGGTGCAGCCGCAGCAGCCAGCGGGTCAGACGCGGGCTTCCCGCGGTGATGGTCATGGTGGTCATACGGCGGCCTCCACTGCCGTCAGGGCCGGAGCCTCGGGGTTGCGGAGATGGGCGAGGACCAGTTCCTCCAGGGAGGGGGCGCCGGTGCGCCAGTCGGCGGGCAGCGGGCCCGCCGGGCGGACCAGGGCGCTGAGCCGCCGGCCGGTGGTCCGGGACTCCACGACGGTGTGCGGGCCGAGGTCGGCGTCGGCGTCGGCGCCGACCCGGGTGTGGGCGGCCAGCAGGTCGTCGATCTCGCCGGCCAGCCGGACCCGTCCGCCGCCGATCAGCAGCAGATGGTCGCAGGAGTCCTCCAGTTCGGCGACCACGTGCGAGGACATCGCGATGGTGGTGCCGTGCTGGGCGGCCTGCACCATCAGCAGGCCCATCAGCTCGTGCCGGGCCAGTGGGTCGAGGTCGGCCAGCGGTTCGTCCAGGAGCAGCAGTTGGGGCCGCTTGCCGAGTGCCAGGGCGAGCGCGACACGGGTGCGCTGGCCGCCGGAGAGGGCGCGGACACGGGACTTCGGGTCCAGGTCGCCGCCGGCCACCACGTGCTCGGCGGCGGCCGCGTCCCAGCGCTCCGGGTTGAGGTCGGCGCCCATCCGGAGCGTCTCGGCGACCGTGAGCTGCGGATACAGCGGCTTGTCCTGGGCGACGTAACCGACCCGGCCGCGCGCCTCGGCCGGGGTGGCGCCGAGGACGGTCAGCTCGCCCTCGGTCGGGCCCAGCAGACCGGAGGCGAGGGCGAGGAGCGTGGACTTGCCCGCCCCGTTGGGGCCTACGACGGCGCACACTCGCCCCGCGGGGAGCCGGAAGGCGCAGTCGCGCAGGGCCCAGCCCCCACGCCGGCCGAAGCGCTTGCCCAGCCCCGAGGCCGCTATCGCGGTGTCGGTCATGAACTCTCTCCTTGGAAGTGCTTCTCGTGCACGGCGAAGTGCTGTTCGAGTACGGCGGTGAACAGTGCGGCCACGTCGTCCCGGTCCAGGCCGGACTCACGGGCCCGGACCGCCCAGTCGTCCAGCTCCCCGTGCAGGGGAGACTCGGCCGGGGCGGTGCTCAGGGCGCGTTTCACGAACGTGCCGAGGCCGCGCCGGGCCTCGACCAGGCCCTCCCGCTCCAGCTCCCGGTAGGCCTTGAGCACGGTGTTGGGGTTGATCGCGGTGGCCTCGACCACCTCACGTGCGGTGGGCAGCTTGTCTCCCGGCTGTATGTGGCCAAGCCGGAGCGCCTGCTTGGTCTGCTGGACGATCTGCACGTAGGTGGCGACGCCGGAGCGCCGGTCGATGCGGTACTCGACCACTCGTACAACCACCCTTTCACTAATTGAGTAGTGAAAGGGTGGTGCAAGATTGTTCCGAAAGTCAAGGCCGCAAGATTTCCGGGAGATTTTCGGGCCGGCCCCCGGAACCCGTGAACCGATCGGCCGGGCTCGTGCGATGAGGAGACGTGAGCGGAACGAGAAGCGACGGGGAGCTGCTGCGGGCGGTCGCGGCGGACTCGGACCGGCGCGCCTTCGAGGAGCTGTACCGGCGGTACGCGCCGTGGCTGACCGCGCGGCTGCGCGGCCGGTGCGCCGACCCGGCGGTCGTCGACGACGTCGTACAGGAGACGTTCCTCGCGGTGTGGCGGGGCAGCGCCCGCTACCACGAGGAGGGTGACGCCGCCGGGTGGCTCTGGCGGATCGGGTCGCGGCGGCTGGTCGACGCGCTGCGCGGCGACGGGGCCCGGGGCCGGCTGCGGCAGGCACTGGCGCGGCTGCGGCACCGGGACGAGGACTCGGCGGAGGAACGCGTGCTCGCGGGGGTGGAGCACGGGGACCTCGCCGGGGCCCTGGTCCGGCTCTCGCCGGAGCTGCGGGCGGTCCTCCAGGCGACGGTGATCGACGGGCTGACCACCCGGGAGGCGGCGGTCCTGCTCGGCATCCCGCCGGGGACGGTCAAGACACGGGCGATGCGGGCGCGCAAGCAGTTGCGGGAGGAGTTGGCATGACGGACACCGGAACTCCCAGGAGCGGCTGGCATGTCGCCGAAGAGGATCTACGGGCTTACACGCGCGGCGAATTGGCGCCGCCGCTGCTGTGGTCGGCCGACACCCACGTCGGCTCCTGCGCCGAGTGCCGTTCGGTGCTCGCGGCGATGTCCGACCCGGTCGCGCTGGAGACCGGCTGGCAGCGCCTGGACGCCGAACTGGACGCGCCACGGCCCGGGTGGGGCGAACGGCTTCTGACACGGATGGGCGTCGCCGAGCACACCGCACGCCTGCTCACCGCGACCCCGGTGCTGCGCCGCTCCTGGCTGGCGTCGGTGGCGTTCGTGCTGGCGGCGACGGTGGTCGTGGTGCACGCGGTGGACGCCCCGGCCCTGTTCCTGGCCCTGGCCCCGCTGCTCCCGCTCGCCGCGGTGGCGCTGTCGTACGGGCCGGTCCTCGACCCCACCTACGAGATCGCCGCGGTCGCCCCGACGCACGGCTTCCGCCTGCTGATGATCCGCACGGTGGCCGCGCTGACCGCCTCCCTCGGCCTCAACTGCCTAGCCGCGCTGGCCCTTCCGGGCTACGGCCTGCTCGCCTTCGGTTGGCTGCTGCCCGCCCTCGCGCTCACCGCGGCCGGACTGGCGCTCTCCGCCCGGCTGGGCCCGCTGCTCGGCCCCGGCCTGGTCGGCGGCGCCTGGACGCTCCTGATGCTGGTGGCCGCCATGCACCCCGCCGACACGCCGGTCGCCTTCACAGCGGCGGGACAGTCGGTGGCCGCGGCGCTGGCCGCGCTGGCGACCTTCCTGCTGCACCAGGCGCGGGACCGCTTCGACGCCAAGCCCTACTGAACCCTTACCTGGAGATCGAGTTGACCACCACTGTCTCCGCCGCAGGCCTCACCGTGCGCTACGGCGGAACCCAGGCCCTGGACGGCGTCTCCCTGCGTCTGAGGGACGGCGTGACGGGCCTGCTGGGCCCGAACGGCGCCGGAAAGACGACCCTGCTGAAGGTCCTGGCCACGGCCGTACCGCCTGACACCGGCAGCTTCACGGTCCGTGGCGAGGACCCGTCGACCCCGGCGGGCCGCCTGGCCGTCCGCCGCACGCTCGGCTACCTCCCCCAGACCCCCGGATTCCACCCGGACTTCACGGCCTTCGAGTTCGTCGAATACGTGGCCGTCCTCAAGGAACTGACCGGCCGCACCGAACGCCACCGCGAGGTACGGCGCGTCCTGGACCAGGTCGGGCTCGCGGACGTACGCGGCAAGCGCATCAAGCGGCTGTCCGGCGGCATGCGCCAGCGGGTCGCCCTGGCCGCGGCCCTCGTCGGCGACCCCGGCTTCCTGGTCCTGGACGAACCGACCGTGCATCTGGACCCCGAACAGCGCATGCGGTTCCGGGAGTTGGTCGCGGAGGCGGGGGAGGGCCGCACTGTGCTGCTCTCCACCCACCAGACCGAGGACGTGGCGATGCTCTGCCATCACGTGATCGTCCTGGCGGGCGGCCGCGTCCGCTTCGACGGCACGCCCGCCGAGCTGACGGCGCGGGCGGAGGGCCGGGTGTGGAGCAGTACGGAACGCACCCCGGGCGCCCGGGCGGCCTGGCGCACCGGCACCGGCACCTACCGCAACGTGGGCGACCCGCCGGCCGGCGCCGACCTGCTCGAACCGACCCTGGAGGACGGCTACCTGCTGGTCCTCGACGAGGAGACCACGGAGATGGCGGCATGACGACGACGCCTGTGAGACCGGAGGCGCCTGTGGAGCGCGGTCGTGACCGCCGTACCGCATCCGTCCTGGCCCTGGCGGCCTTCGAGGCCCGCCAACTGGCCCTCCAGATCCCGACAGTGTTCTTCGGCCTCCTCTATCTCGCCTACGCCGGCTACGAGTTGTTCGGCCGGAACGAGGGCATGGACGCCTACCCGGTCCTCCACGACACGGACCGGGCCACCCAGGGCGGCCCCGTGCTGCTCTGCATCGCCCTGCTGGTGTGCGTCAACCGGGCCGCCCTGCTGAACCGGCGGCGCGGACTGGAGGAGCAGTTCTCGGTGCTGGTCATGACCGCGCCGCGCCGCACGCTGGCACATGCCCTGTCGGTGGTGCCGTTCGCCGCCGGGGTGGCCCTGGTGGTGGGCGTCCAGTTCACCTGGGCGGCGCTGCGGCCGGGCGCGGTGGGCCACGGCTCGCTCGCCGAACTGGCCGTCGCCCCGCTGACGGTGCTGCTCTCCGGGGTGGTCGGCGTCCTGCTGGCCCGCGCCCTGCCGAATCCGGCGGCCCCGCTGCTGTTCGTGGTCGCCCTCGTGGTCGTCTTCAGCCTCGTCGGCGGTGTCACGGGCGGCGCGCACGGCGTCCAGTGGCTCTGGCCGACGGTGCTGGAGAACGGCGGCACGCCGGTCCCGGGCGAGTTGCTGGGCCGCCCGGCCGGCTGGCACGCGCTGTACCTCGCGGGGCTGACGGTGCTGGTGGCGGGCATCGCGGTGCTGGTGGCGGGCGGGCGGACGCGCACGCTGAAGGCGGTGACGGCCCTCGCCCTGGCCGCGACGGTCGCCGGTGCGGCCGGCCAGACCCCGGGCGAGTCCGCAGCGTTGCGGGCCGCGCGCAAGGCCGAGGCGGACAGCCCGCAGAAGTTCCAGGTGTGCGTCGAGCGCGACGGCTCCCGCTACTGCGCGTACCCCGACTGGAAGGGCTGGACCGCCGACTGGGCGGGAGTGGTCCACCGGGTGCGGTCCGAGGCGGGCGGCGAGGCGGCCACGACCCGCCTCACGATCCGCCAGCGCATCGAGCAGATCACCGACCTGACGACGGACGCCACCCTGCCCACCAGTTCGAGCCGGGGCACGGTGACGGTCGGCACCCAGTGGGGCGGCAACCGGGTCCCCGAGTTCGCGGTCGGGGTCGCCAGGGTCCTGGTGGCGGGCAGCGAGCAGTCCTCGACGGAGATGTGCGACGCCCGCGTGGTCACGACGATGTGGCTGGCCCTCGCCACGGACCCCACCCCGGAGTCCACCTTCCGCCACCTCCGCATCGACGACACCCTCGCCGGCTCGGGCCAGGTCCTCACCCCGGAGGGCGGCAGCATGGGGGTCTCGGCCCACCAGACCCAGGTCGTACGAGAGCTGCTCCGGGAACCGCACGACACCGTCACGGCCCGGGTGAAGGCCCACTGGGCAGAACTGACCTCGGCGCGGACGACAACGGCGGAGGCGGCCCGGCTGCTGGGCGTGACGGCGCCGAAGGGAGCGGACGACTGCGGGACGGGGTGACGGGGACGGAGACCGCCGGTTCCGGGCCGACCGCGTCATGATGGGGGCTGAGCCTCGCCGCCGGTAGCCCGAGGAGCTGCGCATGGACAACCCCTTCCGCGACGGCGGCCCGCTCGAACGCGCCGCTCCCTGGCTCTCGGCCGCCGTGGTCCTGCTCCTCGCCGCAGCCACGGTCGCCGGCGGTGCCGCACCCCTCGTCAAGGTGCTCGCCCTGGTCACCGCCGCCGCCATCGTCGGCGGGTCGGCCCGTCTGATCATCCGCAGGAGGTCTACGTCCCGCCGCACCCGGGCCGGCGACGGAGCGGGCAACGGCGCGGAAGGCACCGTGCCGGCCCCCGACCGTCGTTAGATCGCCGGACTACCGGACCACTCTCGTCCTGTCCGGCCCCTCACGTCTCCGTCCGGTACATCAGGTCCGTCTCGTGGGTCACGAAGCCCAGGCGTTCGTACACCGCCACCGCCGCCGTGTTGTCGGCGTCGACGTAGAGCATCGCCGTCGGCAGGCCCAGGCCGGCCAGGTGGCGCAGGCCGATGGTGGTGAGGGACTTGCCGAGGCCGCCGCCCTGGGCGGCCGGGGAGACGCCGAGGACGTAGACCTCGCCCAGGCGCTCCTGTTCGTGGACCTTGGTCCAGTGGAAGCCGATGAGTTCGCCCGCGCGTTCGGCGAGGAAGAAGCCGGCCGGGTCGAACCAGGGCTGCGACTTGCGGTCGTCCAGGTCGCGCTGGGTGAGGGAGCCCTGTTCGGGGTGGTGGGCGAAGGCGGCCGCATTCAGGGCGAGCCAGCCCGTGTCGTCCTTGCCGGGGACGAAGGCGCGGACCGTGACGCCCTCGGGCAGCCTCGGGTCCGGCAGGTCCAGGTCCGTCAACGTGCGGCGCATCTGGCGCAGTTCGCGGAACAGGGTGAGGCCCAGGACCTGGGCGAGGTGGCGGGCCGCCGAGTGACCGCCGTGGGCCCAGACGCGCAGCCGCTTGCCGGAGGCCGCGAGGAGGGCGGAGCCGAGGGCGCGGCCGTGGCCGTGGCCCCGGTGGGCGGGGTGGACGACGAGTTCGGCGGCGGGCGCCTCCACCGGGTCGGTGTCCTCCAGTTGGGCGTAGCCCACGAGTTCGTCGCCGACGCTGAGGAGCAGATGGGAGACGCCGTCGCGGGGGCCGCCACGGATCTGGATACGGCCCTGCTCGGACACCGGCTGCCGGCCGTCGGCCCGGACCGCCTCCGCCAGCAGTCCCAGCACAGCCTCGGCCTGATCCGGGGTGAGCGCGGAGTAGGTGTCGATGGAGCGGGAGTACATGGGCGGCCGTGCGGTGTCGTCGCTGGTCATGCGTACGAGGGTACGGGTCCGGGCGGACAAAGTGGGGGCAGGGGCGAAGGTAAAGGAAAGGTCAAACGGGAACCCGGATTTAACCATGAACCCCCTGTTGTGCTACGCGCGTTGACCCTAGCCTGCGCCGGACCGGGCCACTTCTCAGCAGACCCACAGGGGGGTTCCATGGCAGCGAAGTCCAGACCGACCGGACGCCGTACGTACGCGCTGCTCGCGGCCGCCGCCGGGCTCGCCACCGCCGCCGCTCTGGCCGCCGCGCTGCCCGCCGACGCGCACTCCGACCGGGGGCACGGGCACCACCCCGGCCGCAACCAGGACGTCCAGCTCCTCTCCTTCAACGACCTGCACGGCAACCTCGAACCGCCGTCCGGATCGTCGGGCTGGGTGACCGAACTGGAGGCCGACGGGACGACCAGGACCATCGACGCCGGCGGGGTGGAGTACCTCGCCACGCATCTGCGGCAGGCCCGCGAGGGGCACCCGTACTCCGTCACCGCCGCCGGCGGCGACATGGTCGGCGCCTCCCCGCTGACCTCCGGGCTCTTCCACGACGAGCCCACCATCGAGGCGCTCAACAAGCTCGACATGGACGTGACGACGGTCGGCAACCACGAGTTCGACGAGGGCGCCAGGGAACTCGCCCGCCTGCAGCAGGTCATCCAGGTGCTCAAGGAGCAGGTGAGCGGCGGCAACGCGGCCGCCCCGAAGATCCTCCAGCCGTCGAAGGGGGCTCACCTACACCCTGGACCTGACGAAGGCGGGCGCGGACCGTGTCGTCACCGACTCCGTCAAGCTGAACGGCACCGCCATCGACCCGGCCGCCACCTACCGCGTCGCCACCAACTCCTTCCTCGCGGGCGGCGGCGACGGCTTCAGCACGCTGGGCCAGGGCACCGGCGATGTCGTCGGCACCGACGACCTGTCGGCCCTGGCGGAGTACCTGACGGCCAACTCCTCGGCCACCGGCCCGATCGCGCCTCCGGCCGCGGACCGGATCACGATCGTGCAGTAGTCACCCCAGAGCAGCCCTCGGGCCGGTGTGCGCATCCGCGCGCACCGGGCCCGTTCTGTTTTATAAAACCTGTGTGAGAGGTGTTTGGTTCCGCGTTTCTCGTGAAAATTATCCTCAGCAGCAATTCATCGAGGTCTTACTGAAAATGGCTTTCTTCGGCTCGCGGGTCACGTAATGTTTTCCATGTCGAAAGCGAACGGCGCGGACGGCAGAACGAAATGGATCGAAGGAGAAGGTCATGAGCTTCCACAAGATCGTCCCGGTGAAGAAGGCCGACAAGCCCGCTCCGAAGCCGGCGCCGAAGAAGAAGGCTCCGAAGAACTCCCAGCCCAAGCGCCCTGTGGGTCACCGGTAAACACCGGTAAGCCGCACGTAAACACAGGCTGAGTCCAGTTTGAGAATCAGAGAGGAAACCACCATGAGCTTCCGTAAGGTCGCCCCCGTCAAGAAGGCCCACAAGCCCGCTCCGGCCCCGAAGAAGCCCGCGCCGAAGAAGCCGGCGTCGAGGCGTCGCCCGGTCGGCGACCAGCGCTGACAGGGAATTCACAGAAGTAATTCAAATCAATTCACAGGTAATTTCAAGAGGAACTGTTCCTCACTGCCGGCCTGATCCAGACGGCCCCCCTGGCGAGGCGGGGTCACCGGTTGAGCGTGATCGCACCGGTGGCCCCGCCTCCGCCATGCCCGCACCCCACCCGATACCTCTGAAGGGAGTTGTCGACCATGAGAGAAGCCCGTGTGGCCTTCCGCCGCTTCTGGCCGCTGACCCGCGGCGACCGCAAGTGGCTCGGCGCGATCATCGCCTGCGTGGTGGTGTCCGCGCTCGCCGAGACCGCCGCCATCCTGCTCTTCGCCGACCTCACCGACAACGCCCTCAAGGCCGGTTCGCTGTCCGCCTTCTGGGGCCCGGCCGGCGCCTGGCTGGGCGTCGCCGCACTCGGCGCGCTCGTCGGCTACTTCGGGAACTCACTGGCCACCTGGACCGCCGAGAGATTCGTCCTGCGGCTGCGCGCCAAGGTCTTCCGGCACATCCAGGACCTGCCCCCGCACTTCTTCCAGCGGCACCGCCAGGGCGACCTGGTGGAACGCCTCACCGGTGACGTCGAGGCCATCGAGCAGATGGTCGTGTCAGGCGTCGTCGGCACCGTCGCCGCCGCCTTCTCCGCCGTCTTCTACGCGGCCGCCGCCTGCTGGCTGCGCTGGGACCTGGCCCTGGCCACCTTCGTCCTCGCGCCCCTGTTCCTGTTCGCCGCCCGACGCTTCTCCGGCCGTATCAAGACGGCCTCCCAGGACGAACGGGTCGCCGACGGCGCGATCACCTCCGTGGTGGAGGAGGCCCTCCGGAACGTCGTCCTCACCCAGGCCTACAACCGCCGCCGGGACGAGGAGAAGCGCCTCGACGTCGAGGCCCGCGCCTGGATGCGGGCGAGCGTGCGCGGCGCGCGGCTCAGCGAGATGTACGCGCAGTTCGTCGAGGTCGTCGAGACGCTCTGCGTCCTCTCAGTGATCGGCCTGGGCGTCTGGGAGATCTCCGCCGGCCGGATGACCCTCGGCCAGCTGCTCGCCTTCGCCGCCTTCCTCGGCTACCTCTACCCGCCGATCCGCAACCTCGGCCAGCTCGGCCTCACCCTCACCGCCGCGACCGCCGGCGCGGAGCGCATCGGCGAGATCCTGGACGCCGAACCCGCCGTCACCGACGCCGCCCAACCGGTCGGCCCCTGGCCGGTGCGCGGCTGGGTCAGCTTCCACAACGTCTCCTTCCGCTACCCCGAATCGCGCCGCGCCTCTCTCCGCGACGTCTGCCTCACGGCTGCCCCCGGCGAACTGGTCCTCATCACCGGCGCGAGCGGCGCCGGCAAATCCACCCTCTCCAAGCTCCTCACCCGCTTCTACGACCCCTCGGCCGGCGTGATCTGCCTGGACGGCGTCCCGCTCACCGACGTACCCCTGGAGTTCCTCCGCGAGAACGTGGCCCTGCTCCCGCAGCAGACGCTGATCCTCAACGGCACGGTCCGCGACAACATCGAGTGCGGCAGGCCGGGCGCCACGGACGGCGAGATCGAGCAGGCGGCCCGGGACGCCGCCGCCCACGCCTTCATCACCACGCTCCCCGAGGGCTACGACACCCACATCGCCCCCGGCACGGCCGCCCTCTCCGGCGGTCAGCTGCAACGGATCGCCATCGCCCGCGCGATGCTGCGCGCCGCCCCGGTCCTCGTCCTCGACGAGCCGACGGCGGGCCTCGACGCGATCGCCGCCCGCCAGGTGGTGGCCCCACTGCGCAAGCTCATGGCGGGCCGTACGACCGTCATGATCACGCACGACCTCACCCTCGCCCCCGACGCCGACCGCATCCTGGTCGTCGACCGCGGCCGCCTGGTCGAGTCCGGCACACATCCCGAACTGCTCGCCCGCAACGGCGCGTACGCCGGCCTGGCCCACCCCCTCCCGGAGGCGATCGCGGCGGAACCGGCGCCGGTGCCGGACGAGACGATGATCCTCAGGTGGTAGCGGCGCTCCTGAGCGCGTATCCCGTCAGCCGCGGTTCGCCGCGGCTCTCCAGTTTCCGCCGCACGTACATGATGTCCAGCTGTCCAGCATGGTCAGATCCAGGGCCCGGCCCCCGCGGTGCACGCTCCGGGCCCGCGGTCCGGTTGCTGTGACGTCAGTGGGGCTGCCGGGTCAGGGAGCGTGGCGGCCGGGCGCTCCAGTACCACTGGAGTAGGAGGCTGAGGACGACGCCCGAGGCCAGCGGCACGGAGACGATCAGCAGGAGGGGATCGGCCGCCCACCCTACGGTCAGCAGCGTCAGGGGCCCCACGATCATCAACACCATCATCGCCATGGCCCCGAGCACCCCCCATGCCCACGCCTTGCGCCGCACGGCCCCCCGCAGGATCCGCTCCTCGACGTCCGGGCGCCGCTCCCAGTCGAGGCTGCGCTGCGGGGCGGCGGCGAGGCACAGCTCCGAGACCTCGGCGTAGGGGTCGGCCAACTGCCGGTCGTCCAGGTGCGGAAGCAGGAAGCGGCGGCCGTTGAAGTCGTACAGGTAGCTGAGCCACTGGGGGTCGCCCGGCCTGGACCCGCGCGGACCCTGCTCGACCCGGATGTCGTACAACTCGGACCAGGCCCAGGTGCGGGTCCGTACCGGTCCCCGCGCGGTGATCCCGGCCGCCGTGACCCTGGTGTAGGCCCGGTACTGCGCCAGCAGGGTCCGCCCCAGTCCCACGACGATCAGCAGCGAGAGGACGACCGACCACCACCAGTCCCTGCCGCCGTCCCGACCGTCGAGGACGGTTCGGAAGAGGGCGTTTGCCAGTATCGCCCCCAGGAAGAGCACCTCCGCCGCGGGCAGCCTCCGCCGCTTCCGGTACTCCCGGTCGAGTCCACCCTCGTCCATGTCCCGGACCCCTCCCCAAACGCACCGAACGGGTGCGCGACTGGGGAGAGCGTAAGCCGCCTCGCTGTGGTCCTCGACGGCAGGTCAGGAGGCGGACGGCGTCCAGTCCCCGAGCCAGTCGACGACCTCCTGCTGGGCCGCCTGGGCGTCGGTGAGGTGCGGTCGGTCGGAACTCGCGGAACCGGAACCCGCCCCGTGTTCTACTGCGTTTCTTCGAAGGTGGCACCTTGGAGTTGCCGTGGGAGCGGGGAGGGTTGCCGCTAAGGGTTGAAGTCGACGGATTCCGGTCCGCGGGGACGGCCATCCGGTTACGTCAATCCGGAGACGCGCCGCCCCGACCGGCCGGTACCGCCGATGGGCGGTGCCGCCGCGATCGGCGGTTGTGTATCCGCCGGCCGCCGTCATCGAGGTGGGCCGGGCCTGTCCTCGATGAGCGGCGGCCTGGCCGGCAGCGCCTACCGTCTGCTGCCGGCCTGACGGTCCGGCCTCACTTCAGGTGCCGGCCGAAGAACCGGCCCCCGTCCTCCACCTCGAACCACGGGGTGCCGGTGTGCCCGCCCGGATTGGCGTGCAGCGTCTTCTCCTTGCTGCCGAATGCGTCGAACAGGTCCAGGGCCCGCTGCCGGGGGTTCCCTTCGTCGTCCCACTGCAGCAGGAGCAGCAGCGGAACGGTGACCTGCCGGGCCTCCTCGCGCTGGGCGAGGGGCACGTAACCCCCGGCGAAGAAGCCGGCGGCGGCGATGCGCGGGTCGACCGCCGCCAGCCCAATGCCGAGGGCCATCCACCCGGAGTACCCGACCCGGTCGCCGATTTCGGGCAACTCAAGGAGGGCGTCCAGGGTGGTCCGCCACTCCGGGACCGCGTTTTCGACCAGCGGGCCGATGAAGGACTCGAAGATCTCGTCGACCGGCTCGCCGGCCTGCATCGCCCGGCGGATGTCGGCGCGGGCCTGCTCGTCGGCGGCGGAACGGGGCCGGTCACCGCACCCGGCGGCGTCGATGGTGGCCACCGCGTAGCCGCGCGCCGCGGTGTACCGGGCCCGGGCCACCAGCCGGGGTTCCGTCTTGGGCAGGCCGTTGTTGTGGGCCATCAGGATCAGCGGGGCCGGTGTGGCGGATTCAGGCGTCCACAGGGTGCCGGGGATCTCGCCGAGGGTGAATTCGCGCTCGAGGACGCCGTCGTCGAGGCGCTGTTCGGAAGTGAATTGCATGGTCGTGCCTTTCGGGAGTGCGCTTGAACGGCGCTCCCGGACGACCTAGCGCCCGACCGTGACCCCGGAGGGGAGCACCCATGTCGATACTGCGTTCACAGGTACCACCTCCTCGTTCTCTCGCACGGCCTCCGGAAAAGTAGCAGTGGTCGCCGTCGTCCGCCAACGGATTTTCGCGGAGGCCCCGTGGCCGGATGCCACGGAGCCACTCGCCCAAAGGCCGCCCGAAGCTTGGATTCGAGCCGCCTACGGTGCCTCTGGAGGAGCAACGGGCGCGCCCGGCAGCCGTACCGTCGCCACCGTGCCGCCGCCGTTCGCGCGGGCCAGAGTCACCTCGCCGCCGACTTCCTGCACCGTGCGGGCCACGATGGACAGGCCCAGGCCTGAGCCCGGCAGGGCCCTCGCGCTCGGGGAGCGCCAGAAGCGGTCGAAGACGTGCGGGAGTTCCTCCTCCGGGATGCCGGGACCATGGTCGCGGACCGTGAGGACGCCTTCGTCCAGGGCGACCTCGATCGTGCCGCCCTCCGGGCTGAACTTCACCGCGTTGTCCAGGACGTTGACGATCGCCCGCTCCAGGGCGGAGGGCTCCGCGCGCACGAACCACGGCTGGACATCCGCGTTGATGGTCAGCTCCGGGCCGCGCAGACGGGCCCGGCGCAGGGCCGCCTCGACCGTGTCCTGGAGGGCGACCACCTGCACGCGTTCGCCGCGCTGGCCCTCCGAGCGGGACAGCTCCTGGAGATCGCCGATCAGCGACGCCAGCTCCGTCATCTGCGCCTTCACGGAGTCGAGCAGCGCCTTGCGGTCGGCCGGGGGGATGGGGCGGCCCGTCTCCTCGCTTCGGGTGAGGAGTTCGATGTTCGTCCGCAAGGAGGTCAACGGCGTACGGAGTTCATGACCCGCGTCCGCGATGAGTTGCTGTTGCAGCTCGCGGGAGCTGGCGAGGGACGTGGTCATGCTGTTGAAGGAGCGGGAGAGACGGGCAATCTCGTCGTCCGCCTCGTTCTCCACCGGGATCCGGATGGTCAGGTCTTCGGTGCGGGCGACGTGTTCCACGGCTTCGGTGAGTTTGTCGACAGGGCGAAGACCGGCGCGGGCGACCGCGAGCCCGGCGGCTCCGGCGCCGATGACTCCTACGCCGGAGACGAGGAGGAGCAGCAGGGCCAGTTCATTGAGGGTCGACTGGGTGCCGTTGAGGGGGACAGCGACCATCAGAGCGGTGTTCTTGACCATCGCCTTGCTGGCGAAGTCACCGGTGTTGACGATGGCGGCAGTGGTGAGGATGCGTACCGGGTTGCCGTCCTGGTCGGTGCCGTTGCGCAGAATCCCTTTGCTGGGGTCCGGGTTCGACGCATACGACTTGTCGCTTGCGCCGACCTTCACCAGGGCTGCGGAATTGTTCATGAGACAGGCCGTCCCGTCGGACTTGACCAGCTGGGCGTAGCCCTTGAAACGCGGGCCGAAGCCGTAGCCCGTCGTCGGCGTCTGGGGACAGGTCTCCAGCGTCGACTGCACCTGCGAGTACGGCATCTGCCGGGGGGAGCTCGTCGTCAGGTCGTTGTTGATCTCGCCGTACAGCTTCCCCTGCACAATGAACCAGCAAGTCACCGACACCGCCGCCACCGCGAACGCCACCGCGGCCGCGACCAGTATCGACAGGCGGGCGCGGATCGGGAGGGTGCGGAAGCGGCGGGCGAGCTTGTTCACTCGGCGCCGCCCTGGCGCATGACGTACCCGACCCCGCGCACGGTGTGGACGAGGCGCGGTTCGCCGCCGGCCTCGGTCTTGCGGCGGAGGTACATGACGTACACGTCGAGGGAGTTCGAGGAGGGCTCGAAGTCGAAGCCCCAGACGGCCTTGAGGATCTGCTCGCGGGTGAGGACCTGGCGCGGGTGGGCCATGAACATCTCCAGGAGCGTGAACTCGGTGCGGGTCAGCTCCACCTGGCGGCCGGCCCGCGTGACCTCGCGTGTCGCCAGGTCCATGCGCAGGTCGGCGAAGGTCAGTGCCTCGTCCTCCTGGCCCCCGTCGCCCACCGTGCCCGCGTAGGAGCTGCGGCGCAGCAGCGCGCGGATGCGGGCGAAGAGTTCGTCGAGTTCGAACGGCTTGACCAGGTAGTCGTCGGCCCCCGCGTCCAGTCCCGTGACCCGGTCACCGACCGTGTCGCGGGCCGTCAGCATGAGGATCGGGGTCGTGTCGCCGGCCCCGCGGATGCGGCGGGCCGCGGTCATGCCGTCCATCCGGGGCATCTGGATGTCGAGGACGATCAGGTCCGGCTTGTAGGCCGTGGCCTTCTCCAGCGCGTCCGCCCCGTCGACCGCGACCTCGGTCTCGTACCCGTCGAAGGCGAGGCTGCGCTGGAGGGCTTCGCGTACGGCCGGTTCGTCGTCGACGATCAGGATGCGCTGGGGGTCACGGTCGCCTTCGGCGGGGCTCATCGCTCGCGGTTCCTCGGGTTGCGGTGGTCGTGGTCGGGGTCGCTTCTCAGCCTCGCATGTTTCGGGGCTGTCGGGTGAGCACGCTGGTGGGCCGGGCGGCGGATCAGCCGCGTACCAGCGTCATACGGCTCAGCGGCACCTTGCGCTGGTGCGTGCGGGCCGCGGAGGTGCGCAGGCCCATCAGCTGCGGGGCCGGCGCTACCTCCGGGGCGCGCTGGGCCGGGGCCACCGGCGCAGCGGTCGGTGCGTGCAGTTCGTACGCCACGGCGAGGGCCAGGCTGATACCGGCCGGACCGTCGGCGGCCGTCGGGTGCGAAACCTTCGAGACCTTCGAGACCTGCGAGACCTGCGAGACCTGCGAGATCTGCTTGTTCATGACGTACTCCCTAACTCTGGTGCCAGGTGGTTCAGCTGGTGGAGCCCGCCCGCAGCTTGGCCAGGTCGGACTTGACGGTGTTGATGGGGATGGCGAAGCCGAGGCCGACGCTGCCCGCGTCCGCGGAGGACGAGGAGGAGCCCGAACTGGCCGAGTACATCGCCGAGTTGATGCCGATGACATTGCCGCCGGCGTCGATCAGCGCGCCGCCGGAGTTGCCGGGGTTCAGCGAGGCGTCGGTCTGGAGCGCCTTGTAGGTCGTGGTGGACGAGCCGGTGTCGCCGTTGAACTGCCGGCCGCCGAACTGGAACGGCCACTGCCCGCTACCGCCGCCCTGGCCCTGCCCCTGGCTCTCGTCGGTGGAGACGGTCACGTCCCGGCTCAGCGCGGAGATGATGCCGCTGGTGACGGTGCCGGTCAGGCCCTCGGGGGAGCCGATCGCCACAACCGTGTCACCGACCTGGACGCCGGCGGAGTTGCCGAGGGTCGCGGGCCTGAGGCCGGAGGCGTTCTGGAGCTTGAGGAGGGCGAGGTCCTTGGAGCTGTCGGTGCCGACGACCTTCGCGGTGTACGACTTGCCGTTGCTGGTCCTGACCTTGATCGACTGGGCGCCGGAGACCACGTGGTTGTTGGTGACGATCTCGCCGTCGCCGGTGATGACCACACCAGAGCCGGTGGACGTGCCGTTGGCGAGGGTCGCGTTGACCTCCACGACGCTGGGGCTGACGGCCGCGGCGATCGCGGCGACGTTGCCCTTCTTGCTGGAGGGCACCACATTGGTGGTCGTGCTGCTGGAGACCGTGGTGTCCTTGCCGGTCAGTTCCTGGAAGGCGTATGCCGTGCCGCCGCCGACGGCGGCCGCGACGATCGCGACCGCGGCGAGAAGGACTATCGGGCCCCGGGTGCGCTTCTGCTTGGCGTGGGCCGAGTGCTCCGCGTGCCCCGGGTGCTCCGCCGGGTGCTGCGGCGGCCCCGCCGTGTACTCCGGGAGCTGCGCGGTTTCCGGCTCCACGGTGACCGGCTGGGCGGCCTGCTGCGTCGGCTGGTGGGCCGGCGGGGGCGGCCACTCCGGGTTCACGGGGGTGGAGGCGTGCTGCTGCTGGGGGTACGCGCCCTGGTAGGCGTCACCGTGGGGACCCTGGGGGTTCTCGTGCTCGCCGCTGCTGCGGAGGCTCTCGGTCATGACACATAGCTTGTCCCGTGACCATGAGAGCTTCCTGAGGGTCAGCTGAGAACGGCGCGAGAAGCTCGTTTGCCCGATATAAGGACGGTTCTCGCTGGTCGTGCGGGGTTCTCAGAAAGGGTTCATAAAGGCTGGCCAACGCTCTCCTGTGGGTGCGGCCCGGGGGGCCGTTCGCACAGTTCCCCGCCCCCCTGAAGGGGGGCGAGCAACCACTACGAACCCGCGGGCGAAGAAATCAGCCGCACCCGCAGGAACCCCGCACCACCAGCCG
This sequence comes from Streptomyces sp. NPDC005866, assembly GCF_040629895.1. Classification (NCBI taxonomy): domain Bacteria; kingdom Bacillati; phylum Actinomycetota; class Actinomycetes; order Kitasatosporales; family Streptomycetaceae; genus Streptomyces; species Streptomyces sp. NPDC005866. The sequence goes on along the minus strand of NZ_JBEXWP010000026.1, from coordinate 94,527 downwards.
GGATGGAAACGTCTTCAGACGCTCCCTCCGCGAACCGGCCACCCGCAGCCCGTCGTCCAGCACCAGGTCCACCGCCGCCCGCGCCATCGCCGGCCGGTCCGAGGCGATCGTCGTCAGCGGCGGGTCCGCCAGCGCCGCCTCCTTGATGTCGTCGAAGCCGGCCACCGCCAGCTCCCCGGGCACGTCGATGCGCAGCTCACGGGCCGCCCGCAGCAGGCCGATCGCCTGGTCGTCGGTGGAGCAGAAGACCGCCGGCGGCCGGTCGGGGCGGGCGAGCACCTCCAGGGCCACCCGGTACGCGTCGTACCGGTTGTACGGCGCCTCGAACAGCCGGCCCTCCGTGGTCAGGCCCGCCTCGGCCATGGCCCGCTTCCAGCCCTCGACGTGGTCGGAGACCGGGTCGCCGACGGCCGGGGTGTCCGCCGTACCGCCCATACAGGCCACGTACTCGTAGCCGTGCTCCAGCAGATGCCGGACGGCGAGCTGGGCGCCGCCCAGGTCGTCCGTCACCACCGCCACGTCGTCGATCGCCTCCGGCCGCTCGTGCAGCAGCACCACCCGGGCGTCCCAGGCGTCGATCTCGGCGGCGGCCAGATCGTTCAGAGCGTGTGAGACGAGGATGAGGCCCGAGACCCGCATCCCGAGGAACGCGCGCAGATAGTGGACCTCGCGCTCGCTGACGTAGTCGGTGTTGCCGACCAGCACCATTTTTCCGCGCTCGGACGCGGCCTGCTCCACCGCGTGCGCCATCTCGCCGAAGAAGGGCTGACGGGCGTCCGGGATGATCAGGCCCAGGAGGTCCGTGCGCCGGGACGCCATGGCCTGGGCCACCCGGTCGGGCCGGTACCCCAGTTCCTTGATCGCGGCGAGGACACGCTCGCGCGTGGCCGGTGCGACCGGCCGGGGTCCGTTGTTGATGACATAGCTGACCACGGCGGTCGAAGTCCCCGCCAGCCGCGCCACATCATCCCGAGTCACCTTGGCCACGCGCGGAGTCTACGCGGATGGACCCGCGCTGGGCAGGGCATATCGAAGCTTCGCTTGCGGAAGCAATGCCCCGTCCGGGCGGCGGCCATGCCTCGCCCGGACGACCACTACGCCTCCGTCGTCACCTCGACCGCGCCCGGGGCCGCTGAAGCGTCCGCATCCTCCGGCTTTGGCCCCTCCGCCCGCGCCCTGGCCTCGTCGCTGATCCGCTCGCCCCGCTCGCCCTTCTCCGGGGTAACGAATCGATAACCGACGTTCCGGACGGTTCCGATCAAGGACTCGTGCTCCACGCCGAGCTTGGCGCGCAGCCGCCGTACGTGCACATCGACGGTCCGGGTGCCGCCGAAGTAGTCGTACCCCCAGACCTCCTGGAGCAGCTGTGCGCGTGTGAACACCCGGCCGGGGTGCTGGGCCAGGTATTTCAGGAGCTCGAACTCCTTGAAGGTGAGGTCGAGGACCCGTCCCTTGAGCTTCGCGCTGTACGTCGCCTCGTCGACCGACAGGTCGCCGTTGCGGATCTCCATGGGGGAGTCGTCGTTGACGATCTGCTGGCGCCCCATGGCGAGGCGCAGTCGTGCCTCGACCTCGGCCGGGCCGGCGGTGTCGAGGAGTACGTCGTCGATGCCCCAGTCGGCGGTGACGGCGGCGAGCCCGCCCTCGGTGACGACCAGGATCAGTGGACAGCCGGGGCCGGTCGACCGCAGCAGCTGGCAGAGGCTGCGCACCTGCGGGAGGTCGCGGCGGCCGTCGATCAGGATGACGTCGGCGCCCGGGGTGTCGACGAGGGCGGGGCCCTCGGCCGGGGCGACCCGCACGTTGTGCAGGAGCAGGCCGAGGGCCGGCAACACCTCCGTCGACGGCTGGAGGGCGTTGGTCAGGAGCAGCAGAGAACTCATACGTCTGGTTCCTCCTCGGTCCCTGCGAGGACTGTGTGCAATGACACTGCGCTGCGCTCCCGACGCTCCATACACCCGCGGTCACCTGGAGTTTCCCGCTTCGTATACAACGCTTCCGAAAGCACAAAAGGACCCGGTGGCGGCGCTGCCCGAGTCCTCTGCCCAGCAGAATAGCCGACATGAGCATCGGTCCGGCAGGTCATGTGGCACGTTCCGCCGTTCGTCCGACATATGAGACGACCAGAAACGCCTCTATGCGGACGTTTCTGTGCACGGACGACGGGGTTTCCATCGATTCCGTATACGATCCCGCCTCCGTTGTATACGACGGCTCCCGGCCACCTTCCCGTGATCTGGTGTTCGTCATGGCCCACGGTTTCACGGGCGACGTGGACCGGCCACACGTACGGCGGGTGGTGACCGCCCTGCGGCACTACGCCCCGGTGGTCAGCTTCTCCTTCCGGGGCCACGGCCGCTCCGGCGGCCGCACCACGGTCGGCGACCGCGAGGTCCTCGACCTGGTGGCGGCGGTGCGGTGGGCGCGCCGCTTCGGGCACACGCGCGTGGTGACCGTCGGCTTCTCCATGGGCGGCTCGGTGGTGCTGCGGCACGCGGCGCTGAACCCGGGAGTGGACGCCGTGGTCTCCGTGTCGTCCCCCGCCCGCTGGTACTACCGAGGCACCGCCCCCATGCGCCGCGTGCACTGGCTGGTCACCAGACCCGAGGGCCGCCTGGTCAGCCGCTACGGCCTCCGCACCCGTATCCACTACCGCGACTGGGACCCGGTGCCGCTGTCCCCGGTGGAGGCGGTGCCCAAGATCGCCCCCACCCCGCTGCTGATCGTGCACGGCGAAAGCGACGGCTACTTCCCGGTCGACCACCCCCGGATGCTGGCGGCCGCCGCCGGTGGCGCCGCCGAGCTCTGGCTGGAGCCCGGCATGGGCCACGCCGAACACGCCGCCGACGACCGGCTGCTGGCCAGGATCGGCGACTGGGCGGCCTCCCGGGCGGGCTAGCCTGACCCTGTACACAGCTACAAGCCACACAGTTACACAGCCGACTGACCGAGTCTCTTGAGGAACCTGATGCCCAAGGTCACGCTGCGCTACTGGGCCGCCGCGAAGGCCGCGGCCGGGATCGCCGAGGAGCCGTACGACGCGGACACCCTCGCCCAGGCGCTGGACGCGGTACGCACGCGACACCCCGGGGAACTCGCGCGCGTCCTGCGGCGATGCTCCTTCCTCGTCGACGGTGACCCCGTGGGGACGCGCGAGCATGAGACGGTACGGCTGGCCGAGGGCGGCACGGTCGAGGTGCTCCCGCCGTTCGCAGGAGGGTGAGCGAGACCGATGACCAACCAGCCGTACGAGGGCTACGACCCGTACCAGCAGCAACCCCAGCAATGGGGGTACGACGAGCAGCAGCACGCCACGCAGCAGTGGCAGGGGCAGACGTGGGAGACGCAGACGCACGCGCCGGTGCAGGCGGCGCAGCCGCAGACGTCGGCGGCGGAGACGGCGTACATGCCCCAGCAGACGTACGCGCAGCAGCCGACTTACCCGCAGCAGCCGCAGGGACAGCAGCCGCAGGGACAGCAGCCGACGTACAGGCAGCAGCCGCGGCAGGCACAGCAGGCGACGCACGCGCCCCGGTCGCACACACCGCCCCGGGCGCCCACGCCCGCTGGTCCCGGTTCCGGCTACGGTCCCGCGACCCTCGCCGGCAACGCGCGCATCACGGACGCGCAGCGGGCCCGCCTGGAGGGCCGCTCGCCGGTCATCGAACCGGGGATGCAGCCCGCGCTGCTCACGGGTCTGCTGGGCGTGCTGCTGGCGGCGACGGCCCCGGTCTCCCCGTACGCCCTGGTGGTCCCCCTGGTTGTCGTCCAGGCGGTGACGGCGGCGGGCTGGTTCCGTCTGAACGGCATGTGGCCGGCCCGTCAGGGCATCGCTCTCGCCTTTCTGGGCGGGCTGTCGGCGGACGTCGCGGTACTGGTGGCGGGCCGTGACCAGGCCCCGGCGGCGATCCTCGGCCCGCTGGGTGTGTGGGTGCTGCTGTCCCTGGTCCTCCAGCTCCGCTCGCACGCGGACCCCGACACCCGCATGTACGGCCTGATGGCCACGGTCGCCTCCTCCGCACTGGCGATCATCGCGACCGGCTACCTGGGCGCGGCCCCGGACGCGGTGTCGGTGGGCGCGGCGGCGGTCGCGGTGGCCGTGGTGGCGAGGGCGCTGCCGCTGCCGACGGCGGCGTCGGTGATCGTGTCGGTGCTGGCCGCGGCCGGGGCGGGCATCGCGGTGGGCGGCATGACCGGGGTGGGCACGAGGGGCGCGCTGATCGGAGCGGCGGCCGCGGTGTGCGCGCTGGTCGGTCACCGGGTGGCGAGCTATGACTACCCGTCGAAGTTCGTCCACTTCACGGCGGGCGTGGCGTTGCCACTGGCCGCGGCGGCACCGGCGGTGTGGATCCTGGGGCGTTGATCTCGGCACCCCGTCAAGGGCGCGAGGCCGCCTCCACTGTCACAGGTGCTCGACAATCTCCGGTGGGTCCGCTCCCGCGGGGCTAGCGTGAGATCACCGACGTGCACAGCCGACTCGCGACCCGGGGGAACCCATCACATGCGCGCCCTGCGAATATTCCTGATCGTCGTCGTCATCCTCGGTGTGCTCTTCGTGGTCGTCGACCGCGTCGCCGTGCACTTCGCCGAGGGCCAGGCCGCCGGCAGGCTGAAGACGACCGAGGGCCTCGCGAGCACCCCCGACGTCTCCATCAAGGGCTTTCCGTTCCTCACCCAGGTCGCCGGCGGCACGCTGGACGACGTGGCGGTCGGCATCAAGGACTACGACGCCACCACCGGAACGGCCGGCAAGACGATCCGTATCGAGAACCTGCACGCCGACATGAAGGGCGTCAACTTCAACGGCGACTACAGCTCCGCCACCGCGCAGACCGCCACCGGCACCGCGCTCATCTCCTACAGCGAGCTGCTGAAGAACGTGAACACGCAGCCGGCCGACCTCGGCCTCGGCTTCACCGGCCGGGTCGTCGGTCTCGGTGACGGCGGCAACGGCAAGATCAAGGTCAGCCTCGACGTCACCGTCCCTGGAGTGAACACCCACCAGAAGGTCACCGTCCTCAGCACGGTCGCCGTCAAGGACAACGCCGTGCAGGTGCACGCCGACAACCTCCCCAAGCTCGCCGGGGCCAGCGTCCTCGAGGGCCGCTTCCGCGAGGCCTCCGACTTCCGGCAGGCGATCAACCAGCTTCCCGGCGGTGTCCGGCTGGACAAGGTGCAGGCTGTGCAGGACGGTGTGGAGATCGGGGTGAAGGGTTCGAACGTCAGGCTGGCCGGGTAGAAGGCGCCACGGCGGTGGCCGACGGGCCCGGTCCATCAGTCGAGACGGCGGCGTCCGTACCGTAGATGTGACAACGGATACGGAGGGGCGTCCGCGGCCTGAACATGCCCCGGACCCCCACCCCGTCCCAACATTCGGACGCTGGCGTCTCACCATGCGACATGCCGGTGACATGCCCGGTTATCCGTCCCTACGATCGAGCCCATGAAGCGTCAGGCGGATCTCACGAAGCGGCGGGCAGTCGACCTGTGCCGCGTCGCCGCCATGCTCTGTCGCCCCTTCTGACGGTGGAGGCCCCTTGCCTCCGCATCCCCCGCCCTCCCACGCCGAGGGCTTCCGTGCGCGCCTTAGCGCACCACCCGCACTCGCACGCCCCGCCGCACCTGCCCGGAGGAGAAAGAGCATGAGCCGCAGCGACGTCCTGGTCGACGCCGACTGGGTCCAGGACAACCTGGACAACCCGAACATCGCGATCGTGGAGGTGGACGAGGACACGTCCGCCTACGAGAAGAACCACATCAGGAACGCGATCCGCATCGACTGGACCAAGGACCTGCAGGACCCGGTCCGCCGCGACTTCATCGACCAGGAGGGCTTCGAGAAGCTCCTGTCGGCGAAGGGCATCGCCAACGACACGCTGGTGATCCTGTACGGCGGCAACAACAACTGGTTCGCGTCCTACGCCTACTGGTACTTCAAGCTGTACGGCCACGAGAACGTCAAGCTTCTCGACGGCGGCCGCAAGAAGTGGGAGCTGGACGCCCGCGAGCTGGTCGAGGAGGTCCCGGAGCGCCCCGAGACCACCTACACGGCCAAGCCGCAGAACACCGCCATCCGTGCCTTCCGTGACGACGCCGTCGCCGCGATCGGCGCGCAGAACCTGGTCGACGTGCGTTCGCCCGACGAGTTCTCCGGCAAGCTGCTCGCCCCGGCCCACCTGCCGCAGGAGCAGTCGCAGCGCCCGGGCCACATCCCGACCGCCCGCAACATCCCGTGGTCGAAGAACGCCAACGACGACGGCACCTTCAAGTCGGACGACGAGCTCAAGGAGCTCTACACCGACGAGCAGGTGGACCTCGCCAAGGACACCATCGCCTACTGCCGTATCGGCGAGCGCTCGGCGCTGACCTGGTTCGTCCTGCACGAGCTGCTCGGTGTCGAGAACGTCAAGAACTACGACGGCTCGTGGACCGAGTACGGCAGCCTCGTCGGCGTCCCGATCGAGCTCGGCGCCGCCAAGTAGAACCCCCGGCAAGGCCCCCAGACCGACCTTTCAAGACCTCAACAGGAGTACGACATGTGTGGAGCGAAGGCCGGCGGCCCGGACCCCTCGACGATCAAGCCCGGTGAGACCACGATCCAGGGTCATCTGACCCGCGACGGCGAGCCGGTGACGGGCTACGTCCGCCTCCTGGACTCGACCGGCGAGTTCACCGCGGAGGTCCCCACCTCCGCCACCGGACAGTTCCGCTTCTACGCGGCGGAGGGCACCTGGACCGTCCGCGCCCTCGTCCCCGGCGCCACCGCCGACCGCACGGTCGTCGCCCAGCAGGGCGGCCTGGCCGAGGTCGCGATCGCGGTCTGACCAGCTGGACGCGAGGGCCGCACCTCCCGGGTCGAAGACCTGAGGTGCGGCCCTTCGCCGTGTCCGGACACCGGACCTACCCTGGAGTCATGCTGGCACGGCGCCGTCGCGTGTACTTCGTCATGATGGGGATCTGCATCGGTCTCTTCGTCCTGGCCTGGGGAGTCGTGCGCATCTGGTCCGTCCCCGCCGCCGTGGGGATGTGCGTGGTGGCCATGGTCATCCCACCCGTCGCCGCGATGGTCGCCAACCGCCGGGGCCCCGACGACCGCTGGTGGGACGACCCCTCCGGCGACCCCAAGTCCGACGAGTGGTGGGACGAACTGGACGGGAAGAAGCGCCCCCGGTCCTGACCCCTGACGTGCCCGTGACCTTCCCGGCTCCTACCGGAACGCTTCGACGTTGCGCCGGGCCCACTCCGCGAAGGTCCGGGGCGGACGCCCGAGGACCGCCTCGACGTCCGGGCTGAGCCGCAGCTCGCCGGCGTTGGGCTCGCCGAGGACGGCCAGCGTCGTCTCCACCACCGGCTCCGGCATGAACGCGGTCATCCGGGCGTACGCCTCGGCTCGGGTCAGCTCCACGAACCGCACCGGCTCACCGAGGGCCGCACCGATGGCCTCCGCCTGCTGCCGGGGCGTGACGGCCGCCGGCCCGTTCAACTCGTAGATCCGGCCCCTGTGTTCGTCCTTGCGCAGGGCCACGGCGGCGACCTCCGCGAGGTCCGCAGGATCGATCACCGGCATCCCGACGTCACCGAACGGCGCGGCGACGGTCCGCTCGGCGCGCACCGACTCCGCCCAGGCGTAGGCGTTGGACGCGAAGCCGCCGGACCTGAGGATCGTCCAGGCCAGGCCCGACCCGCGCACGGCGTCCTCGATCGCCCGCATCGCCCCGCCGTGCGAGGGCGACTCCGGCCTGGTCACCACGCCCTGCGAGGAGAGCAGCACCACCCGACCCACCCCCGCATCCCTGGCCGCCGCCAGCACGGCCCCCGCGTCGAGCCCGTGTCCGCCCGTGCCGCCGTCGTGCAGGAACAGCGCCTCGGCACCGTCGAGCGCGGGCCGCAGACTCTCCGGCTCGGCCAGGTCGGCCCGCACATGTACGCCCCCGCTCGGCAGGTCCACGGGGGCGATCCCCCGCGACACCGCCGCCACCCGTTCCCCGGCCTCCGCCAGGGCCGCCACCAGCGACCGACCCACGTTCCCGGTCGCACCCGTCACCACGATCATGCCAACTCCCGTATTTCCGGTGGTTTTTCGCGATGACAGCGACGCTAACAGCGTCGGTATAGTAGGTACCTAGAGGAAAGTGACTATCTCAGAGGGGTGTGGCTCATGACGACCGAGACGCGACGGCCGGGGCCCGACGCCCTGTCCGACCCCGAGCTGGCCTGCCCGGTCTCCCCGGTCGTGGACATCGTGTTCAGCCGGTGGACCACACCGATCCTCTGGTCGCTGCACACCTTCGGCCGCCAGCGGTTCGTCCAGCTGGAGCGCCGCATCAAGGGCATCACGCCGAAGGTGCTCACCCAGCGGCTGCGCCAGTTGGAGCGCGACGGCCTGGTCGTGCGCACCTACCACCCCGAGGTGCCGCCGCGCGTCGAGTACGAGATCAGCGACCTCGGCGGCACCCTGGCCCCGCTCTTCGCCCACCTCGCCGAGTGGGCCACCGCCAACCTCGACCACGTCGAGGCGGCACGGCAGCACTACGACGACGCGGGATCCCCGCGCGGCTAGGACACGCCCTAGTAGACGAGCGCCTGCGTCCCGTCCGCCATCGCCTCCTGCACGAAGACCTGCGCCCCCGCGATCCGTACGCCCTCGATGACGTCCTTCTCCGTGATGTCCCGGCGGGCCGCGCACTGCGTACAGAGCGTGAGCGTGCCGCCCGCCAGGATCGAGTCGACCAGGTCCGGCAGCGGAGCGGCATGCGGCAACTCGAACTCGGCGGCCCTCCCCGGCAACGCGAACCACGCGGACTCACCGGTCAGCCACATCGACACCTCGACGCCACTGGCCACGGCCACCGCCGCCACCGTGAACGCCTGCGAGCACCGCTCCGGGGCGTCCGCCCCCGCCGTCACCTTGATCACGAGCTTCTTCGCCATGCGTGCAGCGTAATCCGGCCGGCGCCGGCTATGCCGGGGTCAGCACCGCGTAGTCCGCGAAGATCCGGCGATACCGCGTGTGCCGGGTCTCCTGGGTGTGCCTGCGCTGCCACTCCTCCACCTCCGCCGGGTGTCCGCGCACCCCCGACTCGGCCCCGCAGTCCTCGTCGTCCCCCGACACACACCGCGCCGCGTACTCCGGCGCGGCGCTCGCGTCCTGCACGATCACGTACGGCACGTACCGGAGGACACGGCGGGTCATGGCTGGTGCTCCGCGCGCTGGTGGAGACGCAGCAGCACGTTCGCGTCGGTGGCCGCGCTGTGGTCATGGGTGGCCAGGGCGGTCTCCCGGCGCGCGCCGAGATCCGCGCACTCGGCGCAGCCGGGGACGGGCCGGGGCGGGCGGCTCAGATCGTCGGGGGACGGCGGTACGGCCCATGTACTGCGGTCGTTCGCCGCGCGTACGCCGGCACTGATCCGCTCTCTGTCCGTAGCGGGCCGTAGCGCCGCCGGATCGGCCTGCCACTCTCTGCCGCCGCCGACGGGACGCAGCATCGCGTACGGCCCCGACTGGTCCCGGTACTCGCCGACCTGGTCGGTGGCGGTGTCGTACAGCAGGGTTCCGGGCTCCATGGCATTCGCTCCTTTCGTCCAACATCTATACGAAATGCGTGAGTTGGACTACTCTGGGTATCGAGGCTGCTACGAGGATGGCCCGGAGGTGGGGTCGGCACGCCGGTGGCGAGCGGTTCTTCCCCGTCTGGCGGCGCTAATTCCACAAATTCCATGGCGTACCAGGGAGGGGTGCGGTGCCGCAGAGGCGGGTGGTGACGGGGCGTAGTCAGGAGCCCAGGCAACGGTTCGCGGAGGAGTTGCGGCATCTGAGGGCGGAGAAGGGGGTGAGCTTGAGGGAGCTGGCCGAGGAACTGGGCTGGGACGCCTCCAATTTCGGCAAGATGGAGAGCGGGCGCAGTTTGGGGAGCCCGGAGATCGTCGAGGCGTTGGATCAGTACTACGGGACGCCGGGGTTGTTGCTGGCTTTGTGGGAACTGGCGGTTGGGGATCCGTCGCAGTTCAAGGAGCAGTATCGGCGGTACATGGTGCTGGAGGCGGAGGCGGCCAGCCTGTGGCACTACGCGGTGAGCCGTCCACCAGGAATGCTTCAGACCCCGGCGTATGTGCGTGAGGCGCTCGCAGCGGGCGGCCTGAAGGACGAGGAACTGGAGCAGCAGGTCGTTGCCCGCATCGGACGACAGGCGGTGCTTGAAGGCGACGACGCCCCGCCGTTTCGCGTCATCCTCTCGGAGGCGGTGCTGCGTAACTCGCTACGCGACCAGGGGGAGTGGCGCGAGCAACTGGAGTACCTGGTGGCAGCGGCAGACCGCCCGCACATCACGCTGCACGTGCTGCCGTTCGGGACTGGTCTGCACGGCCTTGCAAGCACCGATGTGATGTTCCTGCGGCTGCTCGACGGCCGTGCGGTTGCTTATGCCGAAAACGACGTACGGGGCGAACTGGTCGAGGAAACAAGCAGGGTTGAGCACCTCCACCGCACTTATGATGCAGTACGTGACCTGGCGCTGAGCCCAGCCGAGTCGCAGACGTTCATCTTGCGTATGTTGGAGGAAGTTCCGTGCGAGCCATCGACTTGAGCAATCTCATGTGGCGCAAGAGCAGCTACAGCAACTCCGACGGCGGCCAGTGCATCGAAGTCTCCGACGACCTCCTCCGTACCGTCACCTGGCGCAAGAGCAGCTACAGCAACACAGCTGGCGGCAACTGCCTCGAAGTCGCCCCCGGCCTCCCCTCCCTCGTCCCCGTACGTGACAGCAAGGCCCAAGACCGCGGAGCCCTCCTCTTCGAGGCCTCCGCCTGGGCGGCCTTCGTAGACGGAGTCAAGCGGGGCTGACCTTCAGTCCGTCCAGCGTGAGGTCGAGCAGGCGCTCGGCCCTTTCCCGTTGTTCGGGCCTCGCCGAGGTGAGGGCGATGCCTTCGAGGGCGGTGAACACGTCGGCGGGGCTGATGTCCGTGCGGATCGTCCCGTCGGCCACACACGGTTCCATCAGCGCGGTGATGGCGGCCAGGACCATCTCCCGGCTCTGGCCGTAGGGGTTGTTTCCCGTCGCGGCGATGGCACGCAGGGCGTCGGCCATGCCGTATTTCGTGGTGACGTAGTCCAGGAAGAGGCGGGTCCAGGCGTGCAGGGCCTCATAGGGCGGCCTCGCCGCGAGGAGGCCGGGGACGGCGTCGCAGAGCTGGGCCACCTCGTTGCGGTAGGCCGCCTCGATCAGGGCCTCCCGGGTGGCGAAGTTGCGGTACAGGGTCGCGCTGCCCACGCCCGCCTCCTTGGCGATGCGCTCCAGGTGCACGTCCAGCCCCTCCTCGGCGAACATGCGCACCGCGGCCGCGAGGATCTTGTCTCTGTTGCGCTGTGCGTCGGCTCGCACCGGGGTCTCCTTCGCTTGCTAAGTGGGGGTGTGCCCACTTAGTCTGGGGTAAGTGGTGGCGCCTCCACTTTCATCGTAGGCCAGAGTCTGACCTGCGCACATCCCCCTTGAAAGGGCGTTGATCATGTCATCAGGGATCGAGGGCAAGGTCGTAGCGATCACCGGTGCCAGCAGCGGCATCGGCGCCGCGACGGCGGCCTACCTCGCCGAGAAGGGGGCACGGCTCTTCCTCGGGGCCCGACGGGAGGACCGGCTGAACGCGGTGGTGGAGGAGATCACGGCGAAGGGAGGCTCGGCCGTCGGGGTCGTCGTCGACGTGACGCGCCGCGAGGACCTGGGGCGCCTGACGGACACGGCGGTCGACCGGTTCGGCCGGCTCGATGTCCTGGTCTCCAACGCCGGGACCATGGCGGTGTCACCGTTCGACGAACTGCGCCAGGACGACTGGGACGCGATGGTCGCGACGCACATCACCGGCCTGCTGAACGGTATCGGAGCGGCACTTCCCGTCTTCCGGCGGCAGCGTTCCGGCCAGTTCGTCAACGTCGCCTCCACCGCGGCCTACGTCGTGAAGTCCCCGCAGGGCGTCTACGCGGCCACCAAGACGGCGGTGAAGGTGCTGACGGAGGGGCTGCGGCAGGAGTCGGGGCCCGACCTGCGTGTCACCCTGGTCTCGCCCGGGTTCACCGACACCGAGGGAGTGGGCAAGGGCGGAAGCCCCGAGACGGCGGCCGCGCTGGCCCGGCAGCGCGACGAGATCGCCATGCCGCCCTCCGCCGTCGCGTCCGCGATCGGTTACGCCATCGAGCAGCCCGCCGGCATCGACATCGGCGAGATCGTCGTCCGGCCCACCGTGCAGGCCTGACGCCCTACGTCCCTCGGCTCACGGGCTGCCGGGACCCCGGCGCGTGGCCGATCAGGGCGTGCCGTCGGCCGATCAGGTCGCTCGCCAGGATCGGAGCCGCTCGGCGATGCCGTACGAGTCAAGCCGCAGGGCGCGGTTCGCTGGGAGATCGTCCGCCAGTTTCTGGAAGAGGGATGGGAGATCGATCCAGAGAACCTGGCCCACATCTCGCCGTACCTGACCGAGCACATCAAGCGGTTCGGCGAGTACAGCACGCACGAACTCGGCATCGAACCCGAGGCGTCGACCCCGAAGCTCGACGTCGACTTCACCTTGCTGCGCGAAGGGGATCTGAACGTCGTCGGCTCGGACCAGGCCGCGTGATGCCGGGGGTGGCCACGAGCGGTGAGGCGGCGAGCAGCCCCGTGCGCGCGGGCCGGTGTCCGTACCGCGCCGGGTGCGCCCGCGGCGACGACGCGGGCGCCGAATCGTCAGGCGGGCGGGACGGTGATTGTGCAGAGGCGCTTGGTGGCCCGGGTCAGGGCTACGTACAAGTCCCTTTCCCCACCGGGGCGAGCCGTGATGATTTCCTCGGGGTTCATGACGACGACCCCGTCGAATTCCAGGCCGCGTGCTTCGGACGCCGGCACGATGCGTGCGTGGTGAGCGATGCCCTGGGCCGTCAGCTCGCTCACCCTGGTGTCCGCGCAGATCACTCCCAGAAGCTCGCCCGGGTGCGCGGTGCTCTGGGCGCGGAGTTCCTGAACGACGGCGGTGACCAACCCGTCCGGAGGTGTGGTCACGGAGCGAGGGCTTTCACCGCTTCGCAGTGATCGTGTGGGCTTCTGGTCCGGAGCGATCCGCGTGAGCAGGTCCCGGACGTTCTCCAGAATCTCCTGCGTTGTGCGGTAGCTGACGGTCAGGTTGTGCAGTTTGAACCGCGGTCCGACGTGGGGGCTCAGTGCTCCCTTCCAGTCGCGTGCTGTCGCGACCGGGCCTGCCTGGGCGAAGTCACCCACCAGCGTCATCGCCTTTGCCGGGCAGCGGCGGACGATCATCCTCCACTGCATGGCAGTCAGTTCCTGCGCCTCGTCGACGACGACGTGCCCGTACGTCCGCTCGGGGGGGCCGTCGACCAGGCTCGCCGCCTCGTCCAGCAACGGCACATCGGCATCGGTCCACGGGTCGTCCGGACCGCGCAGCAGAAGGGACCGCTCCTGCGCAGTCAGGCGGGGCAGGCGCTCGGCGAGAGCGTCGGCGTTCGTCAGGAGCGCCTTCACGAGGTCACCGGGTACCAGCCGCGGCCACAACACCTCGACCGCTCGGTCGACGCCGGCGTCATCGAGGAGATCGGCTCGGATGGCGTCCAGGTCCAGCTCGTGGACCGGACCTGAGTCAGCCGCACCTTCGACACGGCGCTGGGCGGCTCCCGTGAACCGGTCGAGGTTGATGCCCGTCATCCTTTCGGCATCGGCGTCGATCTGCTCCAGGAGGTCGCCCATGTCTCGTTGCATCGCGTCGGTGACCGCGTCGACCAAGAGCTCTTTGAACACCTGGCGCGCGGGGTTGTGCCCCTGTACGGCTGCCACGGCGGCGTCGCGTGCCGCGGCGACTTCCTCGCCGGAGAGGTGAACCAGTTCGTGCCCGACCCGCACGGTGAAGTCACCGGCGGGGGCTTGGTGGACGCGCAGCAGGCCGGCCAAGGCGTCGGCGAGGTCGGAGCTGCCCTTGAGACGCGCCGTATCGAACGGGTCCACCGTGTCCGTGGACACTCCGGCCAGTTCCCGGCAGGTCGCCAGAACTACGTCGTTCTCTCCGAGCGAGGGAAGGACCTGGGAGATGTAGTCCAGGAACCGGGCGTTCGGGCCCACCACCAGGACACCCTCCTCCGCGGCGCGCGGGAACGCGTACAGGACATAGGCCGCCCGGTGCAGGGCGACCACCGTCTTGCCGGTGCCGGGCCCGCCCTGCACCACGGTCACCCCGCGGTGGGCGGAGCGGACGATCTCGTCCTGCTCGGCCTGCAGCGTCGCGACGGCCGCGTGCATCCTGCCCGTACGCCGTGCCGACAGAGCCTCGGTCAACGGGCCGTCCCCCACGACGTCCTCGTCGGTCGGGGCGGTCCCGTCGAGCAGTTCGTCGCTCACCGAGATGACCGTGCGCTCCTCGAGGCGCAGGTGCCGGCGCCGTCGCAAGTCCATCGGGTGGACCGGTGTCGCCTCGTAGAAGGGCCGCGCCGCGTTCGCGCGCCAGTCGACGAGCAGAGGCAGGTCATCCTCCTCCGTATGCAGTCCGATCCGCCCGATGCGCAGGGCCGTGCCATCCGTCCAGTCGATGCGCCCGAAGACCAGCCCCTTTTCGGCCCCCTCCAGCCGGCCGATTTCCTTGGCCAGACGCTCGGCGGCGATTTCTCTCTCGTATGCCTCGCCGGTGCTGTCCGCCGGGGCCTTCAGCACACTCGCTCGGTGTAATCGCGCCTCGGAAAGCCGCTCGGTGAGCAACTCATACAAGGAGGACACATAATCCTGCTCCGATTCAACCGCAGGCGCAGCGGGATCATTCATTTTCGACAACGGGGGGCTCCTTCGATTCGAGCCACACCATACGGTCAAAGTTTCCTAAAGGTAAGTCTTGACTTACTTGGTGAAGCTATGTCCCCACGACTGATTCCATGACGGCTGACCGTATGGTGTATCAGGCATTCCGCCGTCCTGTATATCGCTAATTGCGTTCCCGATGCCCGCCTGCCTTGGATGCCGGCGATGTTTTGCCGCGCTCGGGAAAAGGGGGAGGATCCGGGAGGCGTCCGGCGCCGTCGAGCTCACTGCCAGGGGGTATCTGGTCGCTTCGTCTGGCGACCCGACCGAGGAGACGAGCACAGAACGGGTTAAGCCCTCGACCGGTCCACCACTGCCCGACCCGTGCCGACGGCCCCATCTCAGGACCGCAGCACCACGCCGCCGTCGGTCGCGGCCGACCCAGAGAACGGATCGGTGAACTCTCACCCCGTTCGCCGCCGCGACGCCCGGCGGCAGGCCCGTCCGTGCCCGGACCATCCGACCCGGCCCCGCCCAACCTGGATCCGCCGATCTTCGGCCTCCGCGTCTTTGATGTCGTCAAAGGAACGAATGACGACAGGCGCGGCGGGCGTCCAATGAACCCGGGCTTCTACTTCATCTCCGGATCCGTCCGGTTCACGGTCGGGGAGGACGACTACGACGCCACCGCGGGCACCCTCGTGATGGTGCCGCCCGGCACCCCGCCACGTCGTACGAGGCGCCGTTGTACCGGGTGCGGGGCGGACGTGTACGAGCAGGACCTGGACTTCCCGGTGGCCGCCCGTCTCAAGGAGGGTGCACACGGCCGGGATCCGCGAGGTCAAGCCGTACGGCGCCGAGCAGGTCCGGGAGGCCTACCTCTCCGCCGGCGACACCCTCGCCCTGATCGTGCAGTCGAGGAAGGGCCGGGCGCTCGCCGTCCCCTTCCAGCAGACGGTGACCCTGCAGGGCGAACTGCTCGACTGACCTCGCCAAGAGCCCCGGGACCCAGCCGCGTAAGCTGGGGCCCGGCTCTTGTACGTACGCCCACCCCCGCTCAAGGAGCACCCGTGGAGACCTTCTTCGAAACCCTGCTGGTCCTGGTCTGCGTCGGCGTCATCGCCTTCGCCTGGCTGACCGTGAAGAAGCTGTACCAGGGCCAGCGCTGATCCACACCCTCCTAGGAACCGCCGCCATGATCGAGATTCCGTCCGACCTGCACAAGGACTTGGTCCCGCTCGCCTTCCTGCTCGGCAACTGGGCCGGCGCGGGCGTCCACGACTTCCCGGGCTCGGAGAAGTGCAACTTCGGCCAGGAGGTCACCTTCAGCCACGACGGACGTGACTTCCTGGAGTACCACTCCCAGACCTGGGTGCTGGACAACGACGGGAACAAGGTGCGCCCGCTGGAGACGGAGCACGGCTTCTGGCGCATCGACGCGAACCGCAGGGTCGAGGTCACGATGACCCGCGACGACGGTGTGGTCGAGATCTGGTACGGCGAGATGGCCGACAAGAAGCCGCAGATCGACCTGGTCACGGACACCGTGGCCCGCATCGCCGGCTCCGCCCCGTACAGCGGTGGCAAGCGCCTGTACGGCTACGTCAAGAGCGACCTGATGTGGGTGGGGGAGAAGCAGACCCCCGAGGTCGAACTGCGCCCGTACATGTCCGCGCACCTGAAGAAGGTCGTCACCCCGGAGGACGTCGAACGCTGGGCCAAGGCCCTCCCCGACGACATGCCGGACGACGGCATCGCCTTCTTCAAGTAGCGGCTCGAGTCTTCGCGGGCTTCTTCATGTCCCCCGTGCCGCAGTGGCTCGGGGGACGATGAACGGCGTCCTGTCGGCCGAGCAGTGACCCGGCGCGCGCCGCCCTAGACTGGGCGTGTGGTGAGCACCGACTGGAAGAGCGACCTAAGGCAGCGCGGCTACCGGCTGACGCCGCAGCGGCAACTCGTGCTCGAAGCCGTGGACACCCTTGAGCACGCGACCCCTGACGACATCCTCGGTGAAGTGAGGAAGACCGCGTCGGGGGTCAATATCTCGACGGTCTACCGGACGCTGGAGCTCCTGGAGGAGCTGGGACTCGTCAGCCACGCCCACCTGGGGCACGGGGCGCCGACGTACCACCTCGCCGACCGCCACCACCACATCCACCTGGTCTGCCGCGACTGCGAGAACGTGATCGAGGCGGATGTGACGGTGGCCGCGGAGTTCACCGCCAAGCTGCGGCGGGAGTTCGGCTTCGAGACCGACATGAAGCACTTCGCGATCTTCGGCCGCTGCGAGGACTGCGTGCGCAAGAGAGCCAAGGCCGCAGCCATGCAGACTTCAATTACCGAGTCGTAGGCTTACGTATATGAAGAGCCCCCTGCTGACCCTGCCCGGCGCCGTGCCCGCCGAGGGCGTGGACGAAGGCGTCGCCGCCCACTACGGCGAGCTGTTCCGCGAGCAGCGCGCCCTCGCCGACGGCGCCGGTTTCGTGGACCTCTCGCACCGTGGCGTCATCACCGTCACCGGCGAGGACCGTCTGAGCTGGCTGCACCTCCTGCTCACCCAGCACGTCAGCGAGCTGCCCGTCGGCGAGGCCACCGAGGCGCTGGTCCTCTCCGCGCACGGCCACATCGAACACGCGCTGTACCTGGTCGACGACGGTACGACGGTCTGGGCCCATGTGGAGCCCGGGACCTCGCAGGCGCTGATCGCCTACCTGGAGTCGATGAAGTTCTTCTACCGCGTGGAAGTCGCCGACCGGACCGGCGAGTTCGCGGTCGTGCACCTGCCGGCCGGCTCGATCGCCGAGGCCCCGGAGGGTGCCGCCGTACGCGAGACGGCGTACGGCCGTGATCTCTTCCTGCCCCGCGCGGACCTGGAGTCGTACGCGGAGAAGGCGGGCCCGGCGGCCGGACTCCTGGCGTACGAGGCCCTCCGGGTGGAACACCACCGCCCCCGTCTCGGCTTCGAGACCGACCACCGCACCATCCCGCACGAGCTGGGCTGGATCGGTACGGCGGTGCATCTGCAGAAGGGCTGCTACCGGGGCCAGGAGACCGTGGCCCGGGTGCAGAACCTCGGCAAGCCGCCCCGCCGCCTCGTCTTCCTCCACCTGGACGGCAGCGAGGTGCACCTGCCGCCGCACGGCACGGAGATCCGGCTGGCGGACGACGGCGAGGACGGCCGTAGGGTCGGCTTCGTGACGACGTCGGCACGCCACCACGAACTGGGGCCGGTGGCCCTGGCGCTGGTCAAGCGCAACGTCCCGCTGGACGCCCGGCTGGTCGCGGGGGACACGGCGGCGGCACAGGAAGTGATCGTCGAACCGTAGAAGCCGGGATCGGATCCCGGCAGCCCCTGTAGGACAGGCCGGTCCTGACCGGCCGGCCCACCGGGCTGCTGGGCCCGGCCGCCCGCTTCGGCGCGCTCCTCGCGCTGGTCGCGGGCGAACCGGAGACGGCCCTTGGGCACATAGCCCGGGCCGTCCGCCTCGCGCAGCGCTATCCGGCACTGATGGCCCGGCTCACTGCCGGGAGCTGCTCACATCTCCACGGGAGCTGCTCACATCTCCAGCAGAACGGTGAACGGCCCGTCGTTGGTCAGCGAGACCCGCATCTGTGCCCCGAACCGCCCCGTCGCCACGGTCGCACCGAGGGCCCGCAACTGCGCCACGACCTCGTCCACGAGCGGCTCGGCCACATCGCCCGGCGCGGCCGCGTTCCACGTCGGCCGCCGCCCCTTGCGCGCGTCGCCGTACAGCGTGAACTGGCTGATCACCAGCAACGGCGCATCGATGTCACTGCACGACCTCTCCTCGGCCAGCATCCGAATCGACCACAGCTTCCGGGCGAGTTGGGCCGCCTTCTCCTTCGTGTCGTCGTGGGTCACGCCCACGAGCACACACAGCCCCTCGCCCTCGATCGCGCCGACCGTCTCGCCGTCCACGACGACACTGGCGCCGTCCACCCGCTGAACCACCGCTCGCATGCGGACCATCATGCCCGGTGCCCCGGGGGCCGCCACAGGGGGTCCATTATTGATCCTTAAGCCCATATCTAGGGCCGTTCGGGGGCACTCGGTCACATTGCGGCCAGTTGGGGTGGCACCATGCTTGCACACGCCGGTCGAGGGGACGGTAGAGGCGTATGAGCACACCGAGCACCGGGCGGCTGAAGATGCAGGGCACGCAGAGCGCGCAGAGCCTGCCCCGGCCGCCCGCACAACGCGGCGAGGGCATCCCGCTGCCCGCGGAACCGCCGGAGCACGACCTGACCCGCCTGAACCTGCCCGAACTGCGCGTCCTGCGCCGGGACGCGCAGCGCGACGAGGCCGACCTCAGCTATGTACGACGGCTGCTCCAGGGCCGTATCGACATCCTGCGAGCGGAACTGGCCCGCCGCTCCCCGGCAGGGGCGGCGGCCGTCGTGGACCGCCTCCCGGAGATCCTGACCGACGCCCCGGCCCGCCACCGCTCCTCGGCCCGCCATGTCACCCTGGGCACCCCGCACAACGAGGAGTACGGCCGCCTGGCAGCCGACATGCTGGCAGAGGTGGAGCTGTCCGACCTCCAGGCCCGCACGGACGCGGAACTGACGGCGGCGATGGGGAGGCTGGTGCGGTACGAGCAGGAGGTGTCGCGACGGAGGCAGCGCCTCCAGCGGACGGCCGACGATTCGAGCGGGGAGATCGCCAGGCGCTACCGGGAGGGCGAAGCACAGGTGGACGATCTGCTGACGTAAGGCTGAGCGCCCCTTCGGGGCGCGGGGCTGTATCGATTGCTGCCGGTGCACCTCTGGCCGGCCCCGCCGGCCCCTTGCGGCTGCCGTCGCGTGAGCGCGACCAGCCCCCACCCGGCCGCACCCGAAAATAGGTCTGCAGCACCCCGATCAAACCCATACCGTGCTGTCATGACCGACGCCGTCGAAGTCCGCCCCGTAACCGAATCCGAGCTGGCCGACTGGCACCGGGCCCTGCGCACCGGCTTCCTGCGTCCGCCCACCCTCACGGCAGACCAACTGGAAGCCCGCCGACGGCAGTTCGTGCCGGGCAGACTCCTCGGCGCCTTCGACGGCCCCCGCTGCGTGGCAACGTTCCGTTCCTTCGCCCAGGAGCTGACCACCGTCGGCGGGGCGTCCGTCCCGGCCGACGCCATCTCCAACGTCACCGTCAGCGCCACCCACCGCCGCCGCGGCCTGCTCACCCGCATGATGAGCCAGGACCTCGCCGCGGCGAAGGAGCGCGGGGACGTGGTCGCGACCCTGATCGCCGCCGAGTACCCGATCTACGGCCGCTACGGCTTCGGCCCGGCGACCACGCTGACCGAGTGGACGGTCGAGGTCGCACGCAGCGGCCTGGATCCCCGCTGGTCGGGCCCCGACGACGGCGGCCGGATCGACCTCGTCGACGCCGACGACGTCCGCAAGCTCGGCCCCGAGCTGCACGAGCGCGTCCGCCGCGGCACGCCCGGCGCCGTCAGCCGCAGCGAGCTGTGGTGGCAGCTGGCCACCGGCGCGGTCCGCTTCGAAACCGACTGGAAGGAGCCGTTCCACGCGGTGTACCGGTCGGCGGACGGCGAGGTCGAGGGGCTGGTGTCGTACGAGGTGGACGACACCTGGCACGGCAACCAGCCGGACGACACCGCCACCGTGAACTGGCTGCTCGGCACCACGCCCGCGGCCGAGCGCGCCCTGTGGCACTACCTGTGCTCGATCGACTGGATCACCAAGGTGAAGAGCGGCTGGCGGTCGCCGGACGACCTGCTGCCGTACTACCTCCCCGACCCGCGCGCCGCGCGGATCACCTCGCAGGCGGACTGGCTGTGGGTGCGGATCCTGGACGTCGTACGGGCCCTGGAGGCGCGGACGTACGACTCGGCGGGGTCGCTGGTGCTGGAGGTGGTGGACCGGCAGGGGCTGGCCGGCGGCCGGTTCCGGCTGGACACCTCCCCCGCGAAGGCGTCCTGCATCCCGACCACCGACGCCCCCGAACTCACGCTCGACATCGCCGAGTTGGCGATGGTCTGGCTCGGTGACCAGTCCGTGGCACGGCTGCACGCCCTCGGACGGGTCCAGGAAGCGCGAGTGGGCGCCGCCCGGAAGGCCGACGCCCTGCTGCGTACGTCCGGGCGTCCTTGGTGCCCGGACATCTTCTGAGACGGCCTCCTTCCTCCCGGATTCTTCGGATCGTGCAGATGTGCTCATCCGTAGCGAGCTGTGAAGTTGTGGCTGTGCGGATCTGCCTGTGTTCAGTTGTCGGTGTTCAGTTGTGACTGTGCTCAGGTGCTGTGCGCTGGTCGTGTGTCTCGGCGGTCGCCCTGGTTGACCGGGCTCCCGGCTCCCCTCCGGAAGGGAACCCTGTAGGCCACCGCCGAGGAAGCTTGGCCATGTTGCAGAAGTTGGTGGCCAACTCCACTGTACTTATCTCCGCTTGGAAGCGACTCATAACCACCTTCCCGTGAACTGCCGAAAGATGGCGGGAAGTTGTACTGTTTGTCCGTGGACCCGGAACACGCCTCCGCCACTGGGCGGGACAGGTCACAGCGGCCACAGGCTTCACACCACCTGGTGGCCGACGAGCTGCGCGCCCGGATCAGGTCCGGGGTGCTGCGGCCGGGGCAGCGCATGCCCACACAGGCCAAGCTGGCCGACGAGTTCGGTGTCGAGCGGGGGGCGGTACGGCAGGCGCTGCGCATCCTGCAGTCGGAGCACCTGCTCACCAACGTATCGAAGGGCAGCCCGGCGACGGTCGCCCCGGATCCGCGCCCGATACGGCTCGCCGTGGGCCCGGAGGCGCCGCCGCAGCCGACCATGGTGGCCCTCGCCTCCCGGATAGAGGCGGCCTTCGCGGCTCGGCAGGTGGAGATCGACGCGCTCTGTCTGACCTCGGTCTCCCTCAACCTCGCACTTGGCGAACCGCTGCGGCTCATCCACGCGGGGCGCCTGGAACCGGCCAAGATCGATGTCCGGGTGCTGCTGCCGAGCCGGAACATCGACCTCGCGTTCCCGACGGCGCTGGACGCCTCGGGCGAGGACGCGGTGCACAACCGCTGGCTGGCCCAGCGCAACGCGCAGGGCCAGGTGCTCCGCCACAACCTGCTGGCGCTGCGCGCCACGCACGGCATCGACGTGAACGTCACTTTCCGGGCCCTGCCGTTCACCCCGCCGGTCAAGCTGTACCTGCTCAACGGGGTGGAGGCGCTGTTCGCGTACTACACGCTGGGGCGCCACGAGCGAGAGATCGGCCACGAGCACCTGCAGACGTACGACGCCGAGGGCACGCGGTCGATGCTCTTCGCCTTCGAGCAGGGCGCTGGGCTGCGGGACACCACGTTCGTGGAACAGGCCACGCTGTGGTTCAACGCCCTTTGGGAGACGATCAGTTCGGAGTTGCAGCTGATGTCCTAGCCCTCACAGTGCGGGACCGGTGAGCAGCAGGGCGAGCAGGACCGCGCCGACGGAGCTGACCGCCGGGCTCTTGGCCTTGATCCCCACGGTGAGGAGCAGCAGACCGATAATGCCAGTGGCACCGTACTTCGACTGGATGATCTGTTCGAAGCCGACGACGAAGACGGCGGAGATGAGTGCGAACGTGGCGGGCATGGTGTTCCCCCATCGTCGGGAAGCAAAGCTTCCACCAACTCGACCAAGTTGGTAACCAACTATGCTTAAGTTGTCCCCAGTTGGCGGGGACTTATAAACAACTTTCAAACAACTCCCGCCAAATAAATCAGAGTTGTAGCGTCTGGTCGTGACTCAGGAGAACGTGGCAGTGAACGGCGCAAGCAGGCTCACGCCCCAGGAGATCGCCGACACCCTGCGGGAACGCATCCACAGGGGCGACCTCAAGGTGGGCGATCGGCTGCCCACGCAGGCGGAGTTGGCCGAGGAGTTCGGCGTGGAGCGGGGTACCGTACGCCAGGCCCTCAGGGCACTGCAGGACGCCGGTCTCCTCAGCAACGTCAGCAAGGGCAGCCCACCGCGTGTCGCCGAACCGGCCCCACGGCCCCATGACGAGCCCCAGCCGACGATGGTCGGCCTCGGCCCCCGGATGACGGAGGCGTTCTCCGCCCCGCACGTCCGCATCGACGCCGCCTGCCTCACCGCCCAGAGCCTGCTCCCGGCGCTCGCCGAGCCCCTGCGCCTGATCCACGAGGGCCGGATCCACCCCGAGCGCATCGACGTCCGCGTCCTGCTCCCCAGCCGGGACATCCCCCTAGCCTTCCCGACGGCGGTCGAGGGCGACGACGACACCGTCCACAACCGGTGGCTCGGTATGCGCAACGCCCAGGGCCAGGTCCTCCAGTACAACCTCCAGGGCCTGCGCTCCACCCACGGCATCGACGTGAACGTCACTTTCCGCGCCCTTCCGTTCACCCCGCCCGTCAAGCTGTACCTGCTCAACGGGGCGGAGGCGCTGTTCGCGTACTACATGGTCATGCGCCGGGAGGAGGAGACCGAGTCCGGCATGCTCGACATGTACGACGCCGTCGGCTCCGAGTCCCTCCTCTTCTCCTTCGAGAAGCGCGCCGGACACCGGGACGCCGCGTTCGTGGAGCAATCGCAGATGTGGTTCGACGCCCTCTGGGAAACCATCACCTCGGACCTGACACTCTCCTAGTGACTTCTGATACGACGCAGACGGAACCGGTGGCGGAAGAGACGGCGCAGGAGGTCGAGCGGCTACGGGAGCTGATCACCCCTGCCCGAGTGGTCCTGTGGGACTTCGACGGGCCGATCTGCCGTCTGTTCGCCGGCCACTCGGCGGCCCGGGTGGCCGAGGACCTGGTGGACTGGCTGGAGGGCCGCGGCCTGCGGGGCCTGGTCACCGACACCGAGCGCAAATCCCTCGATCCGCACCTCGTGCTGCGCGCCGTGGACAGCCGGCATCGGGGCAGCGACCTGGTCGCCGAGTTGGAGAAACGTCTCACCGAGGAGGAACTGCGGGCCACGTCGACCGCGATGCCCACGGCGTACGCGGACATCCTCATACAGACCTGGCGGGCGCGCGGCGCCCGTATGGCGATCACCAGCAACAACTCCCCACGGGTGGTCCGCGCCTACCTGGACGACCGCGACCTCACGCCCTGCTTCCACCCTCACATCTACGGCCGCACCCAGGACCTCCAGCGCCTCAAGCCCGACCCGCACTGCCTCAACCGCGCACTCAGCGCGATGGGCGCCGCCCCCGACGCGGCCCTGATGATCGGCGACTCCCCCACCGACCTGGAGGCGGCCCGGAGGGCCGGGGTGCTGTTCCTGGGCTACGCGCGTAACGGACGGAAAGCCAAGCTTTTGAGCGAGGCCGGCGCGGACTGTGTCGTCGGCTCGCTGGAGCCGTTGCTGAAGTTGCTGCGGGACTAGCGGTCAGCCCGCGCATCCGTCGGCGGCGCCCGCGCAACCATGCCGTCAGGGACACCAGTAAACCTGTGGCCCAGAAGGCCAGTTGACTGAGGTCGTCGACTTGCAGGTCGATCCCGAGCACCTGAACCGTCATGGCTTTCCACCCCCCTCGCCTCACGGCCTTCGGTCAACCTCTCAAGTTGACCAGTTGACTGAGAAGTTGACTGACGAGTGCCGACTGAAAGTTGTTTGCCGGGGGCCCGGGGTGCGGTACGTACGGCTTGTGACCAAGCGGACGGCAGGTGGCACCGGCGCCTTTCAGCGGGTCTCGGAGGAGCTCCGGGTCCGGCTCTCGGACGGCGGCTACCCGCTGGACTCCTTCCTGCCGTCGCAGGAATCGCTCGCCCAGGAGTTCGGGGTTGCCCGCGACACCGTGCAACGGGCGCTGCGCGAACTGAGCAGCGAAGGGTGGATCGAGTCCGGCCGGGGCAAGCGCTCACGGGTCGTGATGCGCCAGCACATACAGTCCTCCGCACCCCGGGCCAGCCGCTCCCGGCACCACCCCGTGACCCTTGGCCCGCTCATCGGCGAGGCCTTCGAGCAGGACGAGGTCACGCTGGACATCTACACGCTGACCTCGGAGAGCCTGGACGCCCACATCCGCATCCAGGCGGAGCGGATCCGGGCCGGCGACATCTCGCCCCGGCGGATCGCCCTGCGGATGATCCTGCCGGCCCCGCAGCACCCCATGCCGTACCCCCGGGCCAGGGACAACAAGGCCGATCCGCGGCTGCCCAAGCGGCTGCACGCCATCACCGAGGCCCACTCCGGTTCCCTGCGCACGGTCCTCGATCAGCTCCACGCGGAGAAGCTGGTGCCGGAGGTCGTGCTGGAGGTCCGCCGCACCGAACTGACCCCGGCGTTCAAGCTCTACGTCATCAACCACGACGAGGTCCTGCACGGCTTCTACGAACCCATCCTGCGTACGGTGATCCTGGAGGACGGGACGGAGGTCGAGTCCGTGGACGTCCTGGGCTTCGGCGCCTCCCTCACCCACCACGTCCGCGACGCGAACCCGACCTCACCCGGTTCGAGCTTCGTCGCCAACACCACCAGGTGGTTCGAGGCGGTCTGGACCCTGCTCGCGTCCTAAGAGGGCGCGTTCTGGCCTGTCGGGCGTGTCCACTGAGGGTCGCTGATCACGGGGCGCTCGGGTTTGTTCTCGGCGAGCTTCATCCACAGGTTCCGATGGCACTCCATGTGCAACTCCGCGATCTGTTTGGTGTGGCGGGACTTCGAGCGTAGATCCCAACCGATGTAGCGAGCCCTGCCGTAGAGCTGTGCGAAGCCCTTTGTGTCGAGGATGTCGTAGTGGTCGCCCTGCCACTCGATCCTGTCCCGCTCGATCCCGTAGGGAGTGGTGAAGACCTTCTCCTGGTTCAGGACGTACAGCTTCCAACCGGGTGTCTGCGGCGACTCCCGGATCTCGCAGGATATGGTCAGGTGCGGATTTTTCCGCTGGACGTCGTTGAGCATTTCCTTGAGCTTTGACCAATTCCGCCTGGTGAACTCCTCCCGCATGCGTTCGCGGTTTTCCGGAGAGTCCTGGAAGTAGTATCTCGTGGTATCGGAGTGGCCGTTCCGCGGGGCGGGTATGAGGCCGCCCGGAAGCCCCATCGGAAGGTTCAGGTGGGCGATGATGAGGCACAGTTTCAGCTCTAGCGTATGTACTTCTCGGTCGGCCATTCTCCCCAGTGGCACGGCGAGCGCCTCAAGCAGGGTCTCCATGGTGAAACCTGAGAAGTCGACCCGTACACGGCGGGCTTCGAACGCCTCCCTGAACTCGTCATGCAATTGGTCCCGGCCGGCGAACACATAGACGCCCGGGATCTCCTTCGGCTCCGACTCCGACTCGCTGATGGCGTCGAAGAGGATGAAGGCGACCAGCGCAGCGAAGGAGCCGCCCAGCAGTTGCTGGCCCTTGAGGGCGTTGCCGAGAGGCTCGATGAGTTCGGCCGCGACTCCGAGGACGGCGATCAGCGCGAGCACCGACTTGACCAGGCGAGGCTTCCAGTCGCTCAGCGTGTGCCGGATTCGATCGAGCCTGCTGAGGCCGTTGCCGGCCGGACTGCGAGAAGACACCCGTACCCCCTGTGCGCGCCGCTGATGCGATCTGGCGGCGAGTCGCCGTAGTCACCTGGCAACCATCATGCCCGGGACAACTCGGCAGTACCAGAAGGTCAGTTGGTGCTCGACAAGCTCTCCACAGCCTTGATGAGCGGGTCGTGCGAGGAGACGACGGAGTAGGCGCCGAGGCCCAGCATCCGCTCCTCACGTTCGGGTGACTGCGTGTATCCGAGGAAGGGGGTGCCGGCTCGCTGGGCGGCCTGGAGATCCGTGACCTGATCGCCGACGAGAAGGCAGCATTCGGGCCGAGTCCCCAGGAGATCCACGGCATAGCGCACGGAGTCCGGGGCGGGTTTCATGCTCCGCAGGAGCGGGTCGCGTCCCACTACGGCGGCGACCTTCTCCTGCCGTTGGACCTTCTCGCGCTTGAAGAACTCCCAGATGGGGCCGTCGGCGTTGTTGCTGACGATCACCAGCGGCAGCTTGCGTTCGGAGAGTACGTCGATGAGGCGGAGCACATGGGGTGCGGGAACGGCGGACTCGACGACCTCGTACTCGTAATCGGTGACGATTTTCTCAGCCGCCATGAGCGCCTGCGGATCGAGTCGCTGCGGGGCCGGCCGGTCGTACATGTCCCTCAGGCAGCGCAGAATGCCATGGGAGTCGTCGCACGTCTCGACATCACGATCGAGCTGTCCCCAGAACTTCCGCACGGTCTCCTTGATCCTGCGTGCCACAGGAGCCGTCGACTCGTCGCGGAACAGGTCGGTGACCGGCCCGTCGAAGTCGAGTAGCACGGCGCCCACGCGTTTGTCCTCGTCCGGGTGGCTCAGCAACTGCTGCAGAGCCGCACGTTGGTGGACTGCGCTGCCCATGGGCCTCCTCCTGTCGCCTCGGTCAGTGTGGACCACGCCGGGCGCGGCGGCCAGCACCGCAGCTCATGGGGCGAACTGCGGACACGGTCGGATACGTCGTTGGACACGTGTGCGTTCCGTCTTCCGGCGGGACCGAGTTCGGCGAGTCGTGGACGTCTGGCACGATGCACGCCAGCACAGGAGTACCGTGCTCCCACTTCTGCACCCCTCGGAAGGGTCACGGCGAAAGAAACGGGCAATGTCACCCGAACCAGCTTCCCTCGCTCGGCTGCACGCGGTCGGCGCGAGCGGTGACGAGAGTGTCGTCGAAGGCCCGCTCCAGGGATACCACCATGAGACCTATGTGTTTCCGCTGTCCGGGGAGATGGAGGGTGAGCGGTCGGGGCGATGGAAGTGCCGGGAGCCACGGGCCGACCTGCTGTGGTTCGACCGCCGGTGCTTTGATTCCGAGGAGCAGCTGCTGCGATCTCTCAGCGGCCGGATCGAGGGAATCCCGCACATCATCGAGGTGGGCGGTATCGGGCTGCAGAGTTTTATCGAGGGGGATACGCTCGCGTGTTTTCATAGATCGGGAACCGCCGTTCCCGATGTCTTTGTCAGCCAGATCATGGGCCTGTTCAAGCAGATGGTCGCGGTGCAGCCCGAAGATCTCTCCGTCGAACGGCGCTGCGAGGCCGAGGACCGTCCCGAGGACGGTGACACGGACGGCTTTCTGGAGCGTCTCGTCCTGTTCACCGAGCAACGCGTATATCTGGCGAACAAGGAAAGGTTCGCAGGGCTTTTCGATGACCTCTGGCTGGGCGAAGAGTCGTTCGGACACCTCCGGAAAAACGTCTCTGGCCTCAAGGAACGCCCCTTCTGCCTGCTGCACGCCGATCTGCACCGCGAGAACTTCATCGTCGACGCTGAACAGCGCCTGTGGACGATCGACTGGGAACTCGCGATGGTCGGGGATCCGCTGTACGACCTGGCAACCCATCTCCATCTGATGCGCTACCCGACACGGCATGTGCGTGCCATCGCCCAGCGCTGGTGCGAAACCGTAGACGGGGTCCATACCGGCAGCGCGAAAGGCTGGGAGGAGGACCTTGGGCGCCTGCTCGACTACAAGAAGGCCCAGTCCGTCTTCACCGACGTGATCCGCACCGCCCTGGAACTGGACGCCGACCCCGAGGCGGGCTGGCGGCAGATCGCGCCCGCCGCGTTCAAGCTGCGCCGGGTCCTGGCCGACGCCGCGCTGCCACTGGGGCTTGACCAGGTTCCGGGAACCCGCAGGATCGTGACGGCACTTGTGCGTTGGTGCCGCGAACACGGGAACGCGCGCGGCGAAGCTTCGCCGTGATTCCGGACGAACCGTGGGGCCCCGGCCGTATGGTGTTGGTGCTTGGTCCGTTCTCCGCCTGAGCATGAGGAGCGGCCTGTGGGCCTACTGCCGGGCGAGTACGAAGCGTTCCGCAACCAGGCGGCGGAACAGGGTCTGGCGAGCAGCGGCTTCCACAACCAGAACTACGTCCTTCCGCTGAACGAGCCGGTGGCCCGGCTGCTGGGCCGTGCGCCCGGGACCGCGGTCATCGTCCGGGTCCGCAGGCCCGACGCCCTGTCCGTGGTGATCCGGACGCGGTCGAACGAGGCACGGATCCTGCGCGCGGTCCAGGGTGTGCTGCCCAACGTCCCCGAGTGCCTGTTCGACGGGAATCGCTTCACCATCCACAGCCATGTGGAAGGAGCTCCGCTCTCCAGCGTCTGCGTCAACGGCAAGCCGGTCGACACCCTGCGGCTGAAGGCCCTGGCCCGGCGGATGGCCGAGATGACCCAGGTGCGCGGTGCCGCTCGGCCTATGTGGACCTGGACCGCCTGGTGACCGGGGCGAGCCTGGACGCGCCGAACGTACGGCGCGCGGTGGACTCGTACGCCATGACCCTGGTGGCCGCGACCGGTTCCCTGGGCCTGCCGGGCCGGCGCCTGGAGGACCTCGCCCGCGCCCTCTCCTGACGCCCGCTGCGTAGGCTCGGCCCCATGGGTGAGATGGGCCTGCGCGAGCGCAAGAAGCGGCGGATGTACGAGGACGTGTCGGACATCGCCGTACGGCTGTTCCTGGCGAAGGGGTTCGACGCGGTGTCGGTCGCCGAGGTGGCGGCCGCGGCCGGTATCTCCAAGCCGACGCTGTTCCGGTACTTCCCGGTCAAGGAGGACCTTGTCCTGCACCGGATCGCCGACCACGAGACGGAGGCCGCGCGGCTGGTCGCCGGGGCGGACTCACCCGTCGCCGTACTGCGGCGGCACTTCCTCGACGGCCTGCGGCGCAACGACCCGATCACCGGCCTCAACGACCACCCCCAGGTCCTCGCCTTCCACACCCTCCTCAACAGCACCACCACCCTCGTCGCCCGCCAGCACACCTACCTGGAGCGGTCCGAGGCCGCGCTCGCCGAGGCCCTCGGCGGCACCCTGGACGCCCGGCTCGCCGCCGGCCAGATCATCGCCGTACAGCGGATCCTCGCGCAGGACAACTGGCGGCGGATCGTGGCGGGGGAGCGGGTCGACGAGGTGCGGGCGGACGCGGTGCGGGCGGCGGAGCGGGCCTTCGACCGGCTGGAGCGGACCCTGACGGATCTCGATTGAGGCCCGGGCGAAAACGGAGCGAGCCCTGACGGAGTCTCGATTGAGGCCGAGGAAAAAAGTTAACTCGGTTGCGTTTTCTCGTTTACCCTGTTCCCATGCAGCAGGAACTCGACCGCGAACGCGCCTACCACGACACCTGCAGAGCCGCCCTCGCCCGCATGGTCGAAGGCGCCGCCGAGCACGTCGTCACCGGCGAGGACGTCTCCGCCTCCGGTGCCGACGCCGAAGTCCTCGGCTACCGGCTGCGCAGCCGGGCCAAGGAGATGCGCGAGCTGCCGCAGGGCCCGCTGTTCTTCGGCAAGCTGGACTTCGACTCCGGCGAGCACGCCGGGCAGAGCTACCGCATCGGCCGGCTGCGGATCAGCGCCGAGCCGACCGCCCCGCCCCTGGTCGTCGACTGGCGGGCCCCCGTCTCCCGCGCCTTCTACCAGGCCGGCCCCGACGATCCGCAGGGCGTCGCGGTACGGCGACGGTTCGGCTGGGCCCCAGGCAGCCGCGGCGACTCCGCCGACCTCACCGGCTGGGAGGACGAACGGCTGACCGAGGGCGAGTCCGGCCCCGGCACCCTCCTCGCCCGGGAGATCGAACGGCCCCGCGTCGGCCCCATGCGGGACATCGCCGCCACCATCCAGCCCGACCAGGACGACCTGGTGCGCGCCGGCTTCACCGCCTCCGTCTGCATCCAGGGCGCCCCGGGCACCGGCAAGACCGCCGTCGGCCTGCACCGCGCCGCCTACCTCCTCTACACCCACCCCCAGCGCATCCGCCGCTCGGGCCTGCTGATCCTCGGCCCCAACCGCACCTTCCTCTCCTACATCTCGGAGGTCCTGCCGGCCCTGGGCGAGACCGGCGTACGCCAGACCACCCTCCACGACGAGATCGCCCGCCACCCGGCCACCGGCACCGACTCCGCCCGGGCCGCCGCGCTCAAGCACGACCCCCGGATGGCCGAGGTCCTGCGCCGCGCCCTGTACGCCCGGGTGCCCACGGAGGCCGTCCACCCCCTGTCCCTCTCCGACGGCACCTACACCTGGCGGCTGTCCGCCGGCGCGCTGACGGAGATCGTCGCGGCGGTACGGCGCGAGGAACCGCCGTACGCCGTCGGGCGCGAGCGGGTGCGGGGGCGGGCGATGCGGGCCGTACAGCTCCAGGCCGAACGGCGGGCCGGGCCTCAGCCGGCCGCCTGGACCCGCCGTCTCGAACGGTCGCGCGCGATGAGCGCCTGCCTCGACATCCTCTGGCCGAAGGTGCGCCCCGAGGAGGTGCTGGCCGAACTCCTCACGGACGGCGAGGCGCTGGCGCGGGCCGCCGAGGGGCTCCTCGACCCCTGCGAACAACAGGCCCTGCGCCGGCTCCGGCCGCCGCGCTCCTACAAGTCCGCCCGCTGGTCACCCGCCGACCTGGTCCTCCTCGACGAGGTCGCGGGACTCGTCGAACACCCCGAGGGCTACGGCCATGTCGTCGTCGACGAGGCCCAGGACCTGTCTCCCATGGAGTGCCGGGCGATCGCCCGGCGGGCCGTCTTCGGCTCCCTCACCGTCCTCGGTGACCTGGCGCAGGCCACCACGCCCTGGTCGGCGCGGAGCTGGGACACCGTACTGCGCCACCTGGGCAAACCGGACGCGACCGTCGTCCCGCTCACCACGGGGTTCCGCGTCCCGGCGGCGGTCGTGGACCTGACGAACCGGCTGCTCGAGCGCCTGGGCACGGACGTGCCCCCGGCCAGGTCCCACCGCGCGGACGGAGAGCTCACCGTCCGGCCGACGCGGGACGTTCCTGCCACCACCGTCACCGCGGTACGGGAGGCCCTGGCGCACGAGGGATCGGTGGGGGTCGTGGCGGCGGACGCGCAGGTGGCCGAGGTGCGCGCCGCTCTCACCGCCGCGGGCATCGACCCGGCCGAGGCCGACCAGCTCGGCGCCAGGGTGGCCGTGGTCCCGGCGAGCATGGTCAAGGGCCTGGAGTACGACCATGTGGTGGCGGTGGAACCGGCGGCGGTGGCGGAGGCGGAGGAACGCGGGCTGCACAGGCTGTACGTGGTGCTGACCCGGGCGGTGTCGCGGCTGGACGTGATCCACGCGAGGCCGCTGCCGTTCTGAGGGATCCTGTCCCCGATGCTCCTCTTCCTCGACATAGACGGCCCCCTCATCCCCTTCGGCGCCCCGGCGAGCCGCCCGTACCCGCTCTACGAGACCGCCTACGCCCCGTCGAACCCGCTGCTCAACCGCATCGACCCGGCGCTGGGCCCGCGCCTCGCCGCACTCGGCTGTCAGCTCGTCTGGGCCACCACCTGGATGGACGACGCCAACACCTGCGTCGCCCGCTGGCTGGGCCTGCCCCCGTTGCCCGTCGTGGAATGGCCGGACGAGGACGAGCCGCCCGCCCTGCTGCACTGGAAGACCCGGCCGCTGGTGGCGTGGGCGGGGGAGCGGCCGTTCATGTGGATCGACGACGAGATCACCGAGGCCGACCGCGCCTGGGTCGCCACCCACCATCACAGGCCGGCCCTGCTGCACCGGGTCGACCACGAGTTCGGTTTGACGGACGCGGACTTCGGGGCGCTGCGGGCTTGGCTGACGGCTCATGGCTGACAGGCCGGGGCGTGGCTGGGTGTCAGTTGGCGAGCTGCCGCACATGGGCGTTGCGGACCAGGTCGGCGAAGGCGTCCGGGTCCTGCAGGGGGAAGAGGCGGTCGCCTGTGGCGTGCGCGAGGTGGGCGGGTGTGCCGCCGCCGCGCACGGCCTGTTCCGCCAGGCGGAAGAGGACGTCACGGCGTCCGTTGACGAACCGGGTCGGGACCCGCAGGCGGGCGGCCGGGTCGAGGACGTCCACGCGGCGCAGCTCCCGGACGGCCTCGCCGAAGGCATGCCGGGCGAAGCCGCCGGCGATGACGGCCTCGGCGCACTCGGGGGTGGCCTGGCAGCGGAAGAGGCGGGCGTCCACCTCGGCGCTGCGCTCCTCGCTCCGGCGCTCGTCGATGCGCGCGGCAGCGGTGTAGCCGAGCCCCTTCCAGCCGCGCGGGCGTGCGGTCGAGCCGCACACCAGCAGCCCGCGCACGCGCTCGGGACGTAGACGCCGAGCAGGCCCTGGTGCACCGGCGCGGACAGCGCCGCCGGGAGTGGGGAGAGGGTGGTGGGGCTACCGCGCCGTAGGCGATCGCGTGCATACGACACCGATCGTGCTCGGGCTCGGCCGTCCGGGTATGGTGCGGCACACTTTTGCAAGCGAGTGCTTGCAATTGTTAGCGAGGGTGGGGCAGGGTGGAGGTATGGCATCGCTCAACGTCGGCAATCTCGGTGAGTATCTGCGCGAACAGCGGCGCAACGCGCAACTGTCGCTCAGGCAGCTCGCCGATGCCGCCGGGGTGTCCAATCCGTACCTGAGCCAGATCGAGCGCGGGCTGCGCAAGCCGAGCGCGGAGGTGCTCCAGCAGGTCGCCAAGGCCCTGCGGATCTCCGCCGAGACCCTGTACGTCCGTGCCGGCATCCTCGACGCCGAGCGGGATCTGAACGAGGTCGAGACCCGCGCGGTCATCCTCGCAGACCCCTCCCTCGACGAGCGGCAGAAGCAGGTGCTGCTTCAGATCTACGAGTCGTTCCGGAAAGAGAACGGCTTCGGATCGGGCGAGGAGAACGCGGGTGCCGCCGGCAGCGAGGCCGGCAGCGACACCGAAAGTGACGCCGACAACGAGACCGATCCGCGACGGACGGCCGGATGAGCCGGCCAAGCACGCCGACCGCCTCGCCGCGGACCACAAAACCCTCAGCCGAACGTGAATCCGGGAGGACCATCACCATGGCCATCAGCGACGACCTGCGCAAGACCCTCAGCGACCCGACCCCGCTCTACTTCGCCGCCGGTACCGCCGACCTCGCCTTCCAGCAGGCCAAGAAGGTCCCCAGCCTGGTCGAGCAGCTGCGTGCCGAGGCCCCGGCCCGTATCGAGGCCGTCCGCAAGGCCGACCCGAAGGCCGTGCAGGAGAAGGCCGCCGGCCGCGCCAAGGAGGCCGGTGCCAAGGCCAAGGAGGCACAGGCCAGCCTCCAGGCCAAGGTCAACGGCTTCATCGTCTCCCTCGACGGCGACCTCAAGAAGCTCGGCGAGTCCGCCCAGGACTTCGCCCTGCGCCAGGTCGGCGTGGCCGCCGAGTACGCCGTCAAGGCCCGCGAGACGTACGAGAAGGTCGCCGAGCACGGCGAGCAGGCCGTGAAGACCTGGCGCGGCGATGCCGCCGAAGAGATCGAGGACCTGGCCATCGTCGTCGAGGGCAAGCCCGAGCCGGTCGAGGTCAAGAGCGGCGAGCAGAAGGCGGAGGAGCCGAAGGCCGCCGAGGCCAAGCCGACCGCGATGGTGAAGAAGGCGGCCCCGGCCGCCAAGAAGGCCCCGGCGCCCCGCAAGGCCACCCCGATCAAGAAGACCACCCCGCCGGCCAAGTAACCGGCAGGGCGACGGAACGCACGGGCCGGGCACTCCTCGGGTGTCCGGCCCGTTGTCGGTGTAGCGGGGAACGCCCCAGCGGGTACGGTGACCGCGTAAGAACAAGCCGAAACGGGTGGTGGACGTTGTGCTGATGCAGGGCTTCTCAAGTTTCCTGGGGCTGCTCTACCTCGCCATGTTGGTTCTCGCGGTGGTGGCGCTCGTCATGGCCACGCTCTTCCGGGACGACGCGTACCGGGCCGCGAACAAGAAGAACAAGGGCTTCTGGCTGATCATCCTCGGTATCACGGTCGCGGTGAACCTCCTGGTGCCCATGCTCTTCCTCCAGCTGGCGGGCCTGGTCGCCACGATCGTCTTCTTCGTCGACGTCCGCCCGGCCCTCAGGCAGGTCTCGGGAGGCGGCTTCGGCCGCCGTGGCCGCGGCAGCAGCAGCGACGGTCCGTACGGCCCGTACAACGGCGGACGGTGATTCATCGCGAGGGCGTGCCTGCTGAGGCGCGCCTGGTGAGAAGCGCCCACTGAGCGCAGCGCTCCCGCTGACGCGCGCCATCCGCTGGCCGCGCCCGCTGACACGCGCCACCCGAAAGGCGCGTGGCTGAATCGAGATGCGGCTCCGCCGCCTGACGCCGCCAGCCGCACCGGCCATCCGCATCGGCCCGCCCGGCCGCCTACGACAGCGCCCGCGCCCCTACGGCGAGCAGCCGGTCAAGCCGGTCAAGCCCGCCGGTCCAAGAGCACCAGGGCGACGTCGTCCGTCAGCTCGCCCCCGTTCATCTCCCGCACCTCGTTCATCGCCGCCCGCAGCAACGCCTCCCCGCTCAGCCCCTCGGCCAGCTGTCGGCGCACCATCTCGACCATCCCTTCCTGACCGAGCCGCTCCCCACCCGAGCCCACCCGCCCCTCGATCAGGCCGTCGGTGTAGAGCATCAGGCTCCACTCGGCGCCCAGCTCCACCTGCATCCGGGGCCAGCGAGCCCCCCGCAGCAGCCCCAGCGCCGGCCCGTTGTTGTCGTACGGCAGCAGTTCCGCCGGCCGCCCGGGCCGGGCGATCAGCGGTGCCGGATGCCCGGCCAGGCACAGCCCGGCCCGGCGCCCGTCCGGCGCTATGTCGACCGTGCAGAGCGTCGCGAAGATCTCCTCGTCGG
Organism: Streptomyces sp. NPDC005866; assembly: GCF_040629895.1. Lineage (NCBI taxonomy): Bacteria > Bacillati > Actinomycetota > Actinomycetes > Kitasatosporales > Streptomycetaceae > Streptomyces > Streptomyces sp. NPDC005866. Next base: position 59,232 of record NZ_JBEXWP010000026.1, on the reverse strand, counting down.
AGCGCTCGTGCTCCAGCACCTCCTGGAGCGTGCCCAGCAGCTCGTCGCCGCACAGCCCCGCCAGGGTAAGCGCACGCCAGGCGATCCGCAGCTCCACGCCGAGCGCGGCCTCGTCGGGGCCGTGCCCGCAGACGTCACCGATCATCGCGTGCACCGTCCCGTCGGGCGTGCGCACGGTGTCGTAGAAGTCACCGCCGAGCAGCGCGCGGGAGCGGCCGGGGCGGTAGCGGGCGGCGAAGCGCAGCGAGGAGCCGTCCAGGAGTGGCGTGGGCAGCAGGCCCCGCTCAAGGCGGCGGTTCTCCTGCGCACGCATGTGTCCCTCGGCGAGCTTGCGCTCGACCGCGAGGGAGCGTTTGCGCTCGACGGCGTACCGGATGGCGCGGCTCAGCAGCCGGCCGTCCAGCTCGTCCCGGAAGAGGTAGTCCTGCGCGCCGACGCGCACGGCCTCGGCGCCGCGCTCGGCGTCACCGGAGGCGGTGAGCGCGAGCACGGCGTGCCGGGGCGCGAGCTTGAGCACGTGCTTGAGCACGGCGAGCTCGTCGGCGTCGTCGTCGGCGCGGCCGGGCGCCGGCAGCGCCAGGTCCAGCAGGATGCAGTGGACGTCGTCGGTCAGCAGCCGCTCGGCCTCGGTGAGGTTGCGGGCGGTGCGGACGCGGATCGAGTTGCCGGACGCGTCCCGCAACTCGGGCAGGATCGGCGAACCGGCCGGATCGTCCTCGATCAGCAGCATGGTGAGAGTGGTGCCGCCGCTGTTGGGGGCGACGGCTTCCGTGCGGTTGGCCTCTTCCTTGAGGGGGCCGCTGCCCTGTGCGGGCATGGCGGCCGGCGCCTGACCACTCTCCACGGCCGGGATCGCTCTCTGCCGCGGTACGGGTACGGGCATCGTGTTGGGTCCTTCCCTCCCCCCGAGGGCATGGCGGGGCGAGGGACCTCGACCCACCCGACGGGGACCATAGCGGTAGTGGCCGCCGCAACGGAATGGTGTGAGCCGCGTCGCTCTGTGGCAAGCCGTTGGCATATGCCGTGCGACGTAACGCAGTTGGACAAGAAGGCCGCCCGGCGGGGATGACGAAGGTCACGTGGTGCCGGGGTTTCAACGGCTGTTGACGTGCACTGGGTCACATGAGGCAGCTCACGAAAGGTACATCACACCCAAAGGGGGTGCTCAGGCGTCCGGCCGCACCACTCCGAGGACCGGCATCGTCCCGGCGCCGCCGATCGACACCGTCCGCCCCGGGCGCGGGGCTTGGATGATCGCGCCGTCACCGATGTACAGGGCGACATGGCTGGCGTCGTCGAAGTAGATGATCAGGTCGCCGGGGCGCATGTCCTTGACGTCGATGTGCTTGAGCTGTTTCCACTGCTCCTGCGAGGTGCGCGGGATCGGCTTGCCGGCGCTCGCCCAGGCCTGGGAGGTCAGTCCGGAGCAGTCGTACGAGTCCGGGCCCTCCGCGCCCCACACATACGGCTTGCCGATCTGGGCGGTGGCGAACGCGACCGCCTTCTCGCCCGCCGCGGTCGCCTTGCCGTGGGTCGCGCCGAGTATCCCGGTGTGCAGCCAGGCGGTCTGCGCCTTGTAGGCGGCCTCCCGCTCCAGCTCGGCGAGCCGCTGCTTCTGCTTCCTCTCCAGGTTCGACTGGAGCTTCTCGGCGGCGGCGATCCGCTCCGTGATCTTCTTCTTGGCGGCGGCCTTCGCCTTGCGGCCGGCCTCCAGCTCGTTCCACTGGGCGGCCGCGTCTGCCGCGTACTGCTTCAAATCCTGCTGGGTCTGGGCCAGTTCTCTGATCAGGCCCTTGGTGGCCCGCTCGCCCTGGAGCACCCGCCCGGCCCCGTCAAGGAACTGCGAGGGGTTGTCGCTCAGCAGCAGCTTCGCGCTGTCCGGCAGCCCGCCGGTGCGGTACTGGGCGGCCGCCGCCCGGCCCGCCCGCGCTTTCAGCCCTTCGAGCTTCTGCTGCCCCTTGACGATCTTCTTGGCCAGCCCGACGATCTCGGCGGACTGCTTCGCGGAGGCCTCCTCGGCGGCGTTGTACGCGTCGGTGGCGACGGCCGCGTCATGGTAGAGATCGTCCAGTTTCTTCCGTACGGTCTCAAGGTCCTTGTCGGGCGGGAGAGTCACGGAGACACTGGGGGACGCGCTCGGGGAGGGCGTGGGGCTCGGTGCCGCGAACGCCGTGCCCGGTGCGGCCAGTACGGTCACCGCGCAGACCACGGTGACGGCCGCGGCCAGGATCCCGCGGCGCCCACCCGGCCGGACCGCGTACTTGTCCGGTCCCATGACCCGACCCCCCAGAAATACTGATTAACCGTGAGTAACTTACGACACGTGCAGGATCGTGCCATGTCGTGCCGCAAAGCGACAGAGGTAACGGCGGGTGGGTTCCTCCCCGGTTTCCCCTCGAGCATGACGATCTCCCCGCCTTTGTGACGAAGGACTCACCGAGATCGTTCCCGGTCCGCCACCATCAGGCCGATGGCGCCAACGCCCCCCAGGCCACCGTCACTTCCCCCTGCCGCCAGCGCACCACCGAGTCCGTCACCGGCCAGTCGCCCGTGACATCCCGCACCGCCCGGATCCACCGCTGCCGGGAGCCGTACGACGCGTAGGGAGCGGCGGCCGCCCAGGCGCGGTCGAAGTCCCGCAGGAACGCGTGCACCGGCTCCCCCGGCACATTGCGGTGGATCAGCGCCTTCGGCAGCCGCTCGGCGAGGTCGGACGGCCGTTCCAGGGAGCCGAGCCGGGTCGCGAAGGTCACCGTCCGGGGCCCCTCGGGCCCGAGCGCGACCCACGCATGCCGCCGCCCGATCTCGTCGCAGGTCCCCTCGACCAGCAGCCCACCCGGCGCCAGCCGCGCACACAGCCGCGCCCAGACGGGGGCGACCTCACTCTCGTCGTACTGCCGCAGCACATTGGCCGCGCGGATGAGCAACGGCCGCACGGGGACGGGGATCTCGAACCCGCCGTGCCGGAAGACGAGCCCTTCGCGCTCGTACGGCTTCGCGGCGGCGACCCGGTCGGGCTCGATCTCGACACCGACGACACGCACGCGTGGCGCGACGGTACGCAGCCGGCCGAGCAGTTCGACGGCGGTCCAGGGGGCGGCGCCGTACCCGAGGTCGACGGTCACGGGGTCGACGGCACCACGCAGCGCGGCGCCGTGCGTGGCGGCGATCCACCGGTCCATGCGGCGCAGCCGGTTGGGGTTCGTGGTCCCGCGCGTCACCGTTCCCACGGGGCGGGCGGCGCGGGCATTCATGCCTACGAGAGTAAAGCGCCCCGTAAGGGGCGCGGGACCGTGTCCCGCTGTGGCTGCCGCCGCGCGTGCGGGACCAGCCGCCACCAGTCCCCACCCGCCCGCGCCGCGTCCGCCACGGAACCACCCCTACGCATCCCGCCCTCGAACGGTTGAGCGACCATAGGTAATGCCACGGTAAAAACCCCAGCCCCCGGAATGGGAATCCACCCCTCCGCGTTGCACTCCCAGAGGGAACCGCACACCCTCCCACCGGCATGCCCGCAACAAGGAGGACCGCCACGTGAGCCAGTACGTCAGCAGGCTCGGGCGCCGCTCCCCGTCGTCTGCTGCTCGGCTTCTCCGGAGCCGCCGGCCCCGCCGCGTCGCCATGCTCTCCGTGCACACCTCACCGCTCCACCAGCCAGGCACCGGCGACGCCGGCGGCATGAACGTCTACATCGTCGAGCTCGCGCAGCGCCTCGCCGCGATCAACATCGACGTCGAGATCTTCACCCGGGCCACCTCCGGCGGCCTCCCGCCGACCGTCGAACTGGCCCCCGGCGTCCTCGTCCGGCACGTCGACGCCGGCCCCTACGAGGGCCTCGCCAAGGAGGACCTGCCGGCCCAGTTGTGCGCCTTCACGCACGGCGTGATGCAGGCCTGGGCCGGTCACCGCCCCGGCTACTACGACCTCGTCCACTCGCACTACTGGCTCTCCGGCCACGTCGGCTGGCTCGCCGCCCAGCGTTGGGGCGTCCCCCTCGTGCACGCCATGCACACCATGGCCAAGGTCAAGAACGCCAGCCTGGCCGACGGCGACACTCCGGAGCCCGCCGCCCGCGTGATCGGCGAGACCCAGATCGTGGCCGCGGCCGACCGCCTCATCGCGAACACCTCCGAAGAGGCCGACGACCTCGCACGCCACTACAGCGCCGACCCCGCCAAGGTCGCCGTCGTCCATCCCGGCGTGAACCTGGAACGCTTCCGTCCCGCCGACGGCCGCGCGGCCGCCCGCGCCCGCCTGGACCTCCCGCAGGACGCGCTGATCCCGCTCTTCGCGGGCCGCATCCAGCCGCTCAAGGCCCCCGACGTACTGCTCCGGGCCGTGGCCGTCCTCCTCGACGAGCGGCCCGAACTCCGCTCCCGGATCGTCGTACCGGTCGTCGGCGGCCCCAGCGGCAGCGGTCTCGCCAAGCCGGAGGGCCTGCAGAAGCTGGCCGCGCGGCTGGGTGTCGCCGATGTCGTCCGGTTCCGCCCGCCGGTCGGCCAGGACCAGCTGGCGGACTGGTTCCGGGCGGCCTCCGTGCTGGTCATGCCGTCCTACAGCGAGTCCTTCGGCCTGGTGGCGATAGAGGCGCAGGCGGCCGGCACCCCCGTGCTCGCCGCCTCGGTCGGCGGTCTGCCCGTGGCCGTACGGGACGGCGAGACCGGCTTCCTGGTGCGCGGCCACGATCCCGCCGACTACGCGCGCGTGCTGTGCCGTTTCGCCGACGACCCGTCCCTCGCGGACCGGTTCGGCAACGCGGCCGCCCGGCACGCCCAGTCCTTCGGCTGGGACACCGCGGCCGCCGCAACCGCCGACGTCTACATGGCCGCCACCCAGTCCCACCGCCGTCACGTACGCTCGCTCCATGGGTGATGTGGACAAGGCCGCACAGGTCATCGAGGGTGTCCTGAAGGACGCCGAACTGGAGTGGGAGAGCCCCGGACCCGGCAACTACGTCGTACAGCTCCCCGGCACCCGCAAGCTGAAGACGACCGTCTCCCTCCTGGCCGGCCGCCACTCCCTCTCGCTGAACGCCTTCGTGATCCGGCACCCCGACGAGAACGAACCGGCCGTCCACCGCTGGCTCCTGGAGCGCAACCTCAGGCTGTACGGCGTCGGTTACGCCGTCGACCGCCTCGGTGACATCTACGTCACCGCCCGGCTCCCGCTCGCCTCCGTGACTCCCGACGAGATCGACCGCCTCCTCGGCCAGGTCCTGGAGGCCGCGGACGGCGCCTTCAACACGCTGCTGGAGCTGGGCTTCGCCTCCGCGATCCGCAAGGAGTACGAGTGGCGGGTGTCCCGGGGCGAGTCGACCCGCAATCTGGACGCGTTCACGCACCTGATCGAACGCCCCGCTGACTGACTTCAGGTCCGTACCTGATTGACCCCTGCACGACTCTTTCGAGGCGACGGGGGCTGGTGGCATGCTCGCGCCCAACGCAACTATGAACGTCGTTCACAACCATGAAAAGCCGCATGGGAAGGACGTACGGAATGAGCACCGCGCACCACGGCATGACGAGACGGAGCCTCCTCGCCGGCGCCACGGCGGTCGCCGCGACCGCCGTCGCGGGCGGCACGGCCGAGGCATCGGGCGACGAAGTCCCGTCCCTCTGGCGGGAGTTCACCCGCACCCCCTTCACCCACCCGCAGATCCCGTACGTCGGCCGCGCCGGGGCGGCACGGATCCGCCGCCTTCCGGTGGTGGCCGACGTCCGCGGGTACGGCGCCGTGTCCGACGGCGTCACCGACTGCGCCCCCGCTATCAACCGTGCCATCGCCGCTGCCGCCAGGGCCGGCGGTGGCACGGTCACCATCCCGCCCGGCACCTTCCGCATCGACGGCCTGATCCACCTCGCCTACGACAACGTGGTGCTGCGCGGCGCCGGCAGCGGCCGTACGACGCTGTACGCGACGAAGAACCTCACCGAGCTGATCGGGCCGTACGGCTCCCGTTACGGCGGTACGAAGTCGGCGTGGTCCTGGGCGGGCGGCCTGATCTGGCTTGCCCCCAAGGCCCGTTGGGACTCATTGACCGCCGCCATCACGGCGCGGGCCTGGCCGTTCGAGGGCTGGACCGGCAACAAGCGGGACGAGTGGGAGCAGTTGACCCCGGTCGCCCCCGCCCGCCAGGGCGACGGGACGGTCACCGTCACCGACCCCTCCCGGCTGCACCCCGGCCGCCTGGTCCTCCTCCGCGTCGCCGACGACACCGCCCACACCCTCCTCCAGCACATGTCGGGCGGCGCCCCGGGCCCGGCCGCGTACTACTGGGAGGACAAGACAAAGCTGTTGTCGTACCTCCCCTACGAATGGCCCGTCCGCATCACGGCCGTGCGGGGCAACAGGGTGACACTGGAGCGCCCGCTTCCAGTGGACCTGCGCCCCGAATGGAACCCCCAGTTCACCAGTCACGTAAGGGAATTGACCGGAGCCGGAGTCGAGGGCCTGACCCTGGACGTGGTCGAGACCCCGCAGTCCCCGCACCTCCTCGACAAGGGCTACAACGGGGTCGTCCTGCAATGCGCCTACGACTGCTGGGTGGACGACGTCACGGTCCGCAACGTCGACAACGGCTTCGGCCTGGTCGCCGCCTCCGCCTGCACCCTGCGCCGCACCCGGGTCGGCGGCCGGGGCGAACACCACCCCTACTTCTGCCGCGAGGGCTCCCACGACAACCTGATCGAGGACTTCACGATCGAACAGCGCACGGTCCCGGCCCCCTCCGACACCCAGCTCCACGGCATCAACGTCGAGGGTCTGTCGTCGTACAACGTGTGGTCGCGCGGCGATATGCGGATGGGCACCTTCGACTCCCACCGCGGCCTGCCCTTCGCCGACGTCCGCACCGACATCACGGTGAACAACAACGGCCGCCACGGCGGCGACGCCAACGCGGGACCGCTGTTCGGAGCCCGGTTCACGCACTGGAACGTCCGCGTGACCAACGGCCGTGCGGGCCTGATGAAGCTCGACGGCCTCGCCCCGTACTCCGCCACGGTCGGCCTGAACGAGGTGACGGAGTTCGACCAGATCGACGTACCGGACTTCACCGGCGACCTGCATTCCCGCCTGGAGCTGTACGGCACATGGGACGCGGTACGGCCACGCAACCTGTACGAGGCTCAGCGGGCGCTGCCCCGGTAGCGCCCCGGGGTCACCCCCACCAGCTTCCTGAAGTGCCGGTTGAGATGGGCCTGGTCGAAGAAGCCGGTCGCGGCGGCCGTCTCGCCGGGTGGGACGCCGTCGAGCAGCAGCCGGCGGGCGCGGCCGACCCGGCGGGACATCAGGTACTGGTGCGGGGCGATGCCGTACGCGCCGCTGAACGCCCGTACGAGGTGGGCGGGATGGGCGTGCAGCAGCCGCGCGGCCTCCTCCAGGGCGAGCCCGTCGGCGACGCGCTCGTCGAGGAGTTCGCGGAGGGCGCCGGCGAGGGCCGGATCAGCAGGCCTTGGCGATGCCGTCCGCCGGGGGCGGAGCAGGCCGCGCAGCCGCTCGCCGATGAGGGTGAGCCGGCTCTCGGCCTCCAGCTCGTCGCCGGGGCGGCCCAGGGAGGCGTGCAGCTGGCCGACGCGCCGCCGCAGCAGCGGGTCGCGCAGGTCGGGACCGTCGACGGCCGCGCCGATGAGCTCGTCCCCGAGGAGGGTGCCGTCCAGGTACACCACGCGCTTGCGGAAGCCGTCCGCGGTGGCGGGGGAGCCGTTGTGCGGCACATGCGGAGGGAGCAGCGAGACCGTGTCGTCCGGGGTGCCGTGCTCATGCCGTTCGAGGTCGTACCGTACGGCGCCGTCGTCCACGATGAGCAGCGTCCAGGCGTCATGGACGTGCATCGGATAGGCGTACTCGGTGAAGTGCGCGTGGAAGACCTCGGTGACGCCCGGGACACGCGGGCGCCAGGCGGTGACTTCCTCCGTGACATGCTGCCGGGCGGCCATGCAAAGAACGTACAAGACGAAGCCGTACGACGATCGGCAGTCTCAGTCCATGGTTACCGCGACACCCTTGAATGCCGACCCCGTCCGTTTCGACACGAAGATCGCCGTGCTGCTGCGCACGGACCTGGAGCCGTGGCAGCGGCTGAACGTCACCGCGTTCCTGGTCAGCGGCCTGGGCCCGACGGTTCCCGAGGTGGTCGGGGAGCCGTACCAGGACGCTGACGGGGTGGCGTACCTGCCGATGTTCCGGCAGCCGGTGCTGGTCTTCGAGGGGACGAAGGAGACGCTGAAGGCCGCGCACGAGCGGGCGCTGAGCCGGGCCCTGCCCCGCGCGGTCTTCACCGCGGACCTGTTCGCGACCGGCAACGACCGCGACAACCGCGCGGCGGTGCGTGCCGTCCCCACGGTGGAGCTGGATCTGGTGGGGCTCGCGGTGTACGGGCCGCGCAACGGGGTGGACAAGGTGCTGAAGGGGGCGCGGATGCACCCCTGAGGTGCCGGGTGTGCGTTCGGCTCGGCCGACCGAAGGAATCGCACGGCGTGACCGGGTGGTCCGATCATCACACCCGCCCCCTTTCCTGGCGAATGACGCATCTGACTGCCATGTGACTCATCAGATTCAGCAGCGTGGCAGCGGTAGCGGCGGCGGTCGTCAGGCGCGGGCTGACACTTGTTGCTTGTTGCTTGTTGCTTGTTGCCTGGCAAGCCCCTGCCCCTCCCAGGGCAGGGGCTCGGCCGCTTCGGGCGTCAGGCCCGCACCCCTGCCTCGGCCGCACCCGTCGCCTTCGTCACCGGGGCGGTCTCACCCGGCAGTCGCCGCATGAGAACGCCGTACCCGAAAGCCGCCGCCGTCCCCACGACCGCGCACACCCCCCACAGCCACCGCGCCCCGAACCGGTCGATGACGACACCGGACATCAGCGGCGCGATGAGCGCGGCGGCGGACCAGGACAGCGTGTACATCCCCTGATAGCGCCCCCGACCGTGCACCGGCGAGAGCCGCACCACCAGCCCCGTCTGGGTCGGCGCGTTGACGATCTCTGCGAGGGTCCACACGCACACGGTGAGCGCGAAGACGCCGACGGACCCGGCGAAAGCGGTGAGCCCAAACCCGTACCCCGCGAGGAGGGACGACACGACGAGCAGGGACCGCGGGTCACGGTGCTCGATGACCCGGGTGACCGGGATCTGAAGCACGACGATCAGCACCCCGTTGACGGCGATCGCCATGCCGTAGTCGGCAGGCGAGAACCCGGCCTCCCCCATAGCCACCGGCAGCCCGACGGACCCCTGCTGGAAGATCAGGGCGACGAGGAAGGACAGCCCGACGACGGCCATGTACCGCCCGTCACGCACCACGCTGCCCAGGCTGACCTCGCCGTCCTTGGCGACCTCCTGGGCGCCGCGCTCCGGCCGTGACTCGGGCAGCTTGACGAAGACCAGGACGGCACAGACGGCGGTCATCCCGGCCTCGATCAGAAATCCGGCGCGATAGCTGACCTCGGCGATGAACCCGGCCGCCATGGACGACACGGCGAAGCCGAGATTGATGGCCCAGTAGTTCAGCGAGAACGCCCGCACCCGGTCCTCGGGCCGCACGATGTCGGCCATCATCGCCTGCACGGCCGGCCGGGAGGCGTTGGAGGCCATGCCGACGAGGAAGGCGACGGCGGCGATGGCGACGGGATCGTGCACGAAGCCGAGCAGCGCGACGGCCCCCGCGGTGGAGCCCTGGGCGAGAAGCAGGGTCGGCCGCCGCCCGAGCCGGTCGGCCATCACCCCGCCGCCCAGGGCGGAGACCACCCCGCCCAACCCGTGCAGGGAGGCGACAAGCCCGGCGTACGACGCGCTGTACCCCCGGTCCAGCGTCAGATACAGGGCCATGAACGTGGCGACGAAGGCGCCCAGCCGGTTGACGAGGGTGCTGGTCCACAGCCACCAGAACTCACGGGGCAGACCGGAGACGGTCTCCCGGACGGCGCGCCGCAGGACGACGGACGGCATGGCTCCCCCAGAGCAAGGCGTAAGCGACGCAACGAATGAGTGGACCTTACTTTCGCCTCGCTCACCTGAGCCACTCAATTAACAAAAGCAGTCAACTGTCCGACGTCTGGGACGCCCTCCGGGCGCCGGCACCCTGCCCCGAACACGTGGATTACGCTCTGACCCATGGCCGACGCACCGTACAAGCTGATCCTCCTCCGCCACGGCGAGAGCGAGTGGAACGCGAAGAACCTGTTCACCGGCTGGGTGGACGTCAACCTCAACGAGAAGGGCGAGAAGGAGGCAGTCCGCGGCGGTGAACTCCTGAAGGACGCCGACCTGCTCCCGGACGTTGTCCACACCTCGCTCCAGAAGCGGGCGATCCGCACCGCACAGCTCGCCCTCGAAGCGGCCGACCGCCACTGGATCCCGGTCCACCGCAGCTGGCGCCTGAACGAGCGCCACTACGGCGCGCTCCAGGGCAAGGACAAGGCGGCGACGCTGGCCGAGTTCGGCGAGGAGCAGTTCATGCTCTGGCGCCGCTCGTACGACACCCCGCCGCCCCCGCTGCCGGACGACTCCGAGTACTCCCAGGCGAACGACCCCCGCTACGCGACGATCCCCCCGGAGCTGCGTCCCCGCACGGAGTGCCTCAAGGACGTCGTCATCCGCATGCTCCCGTACTGGTACGACGGCATCGTCCCCGACCTCCTCACCGGCCGCACGGTCCTGGTCGCCGCCCACGGCAACAGCCTGCGCGCGCTGGTCAAGCACCTCGACGGCATCTCGGACGCCGACATCGCGGGCCTGAACATCCCGACGGGCATCCCCCTCTACTACGAACTCGACGCCGACTTCAAGCCGGTGACCCCGGGCGGCCGCTACCTCGACCCGCAGGCAGCGGCGGCAGCAATCGAGGCGGTCAAGAACCAGGGCAAGAAGAAGTAGCCTTTGCGATCATGCCCCCGACCTGCGCATACGGCGCGAGTCGGGGGCGTTTTCACGGCCTGGGCCCACTGTGGGCCCTCAGCACCCCGGATCCCGAGGCCGGAGCGCGCGACCGATGGCGCTCCGGGCGCGGTCCCGGCTACTGGGCATGAGGTGCGCGTACACCTTCAGCGTCAGCCCCGGGTCGACGGTTTTGCCGTCGCCGTTGGTCTCGGTCCTATACCAACGGTCTTGGATGCTGCCAGCCATAAGAGGCGGAGTCCTTTCCCAGCATGGAGCAGGGGCGGCCGTTCAACGGCCACCCCTGACGGTGTGTGAGGCTGCGTCAGGCCGCGACGCGGTCAACGTTCTTGAGCTGGGTGACGTAGGCCCCCACTTCGGCGGGGTCGTAGCGAACGTGCTTACCGAGGCGGAAGCCGGGAGGACCGGTGCGCTTCCTGCGCCACTGGTAGACGGTTTCGAGGGGGACGCCGAAGATCTCGGCGTGTCGTCGGGAGTGAGGTACCGGTCGGGGAGACCGCTGCGGAGGGTGGCGCGGGGGTCGGGTTGAGCGGAACGCGTTCGGCTCATGGGGTCCTCAGAGGTTGAGTCGCGTTGGCTTCGGGGTTTCTCGGACTCCGCGTGTGTCCGAGGTGTGGATTTCTGCGTCACCGCGTCACCTGCGTCATTCAGGCTTCTGACCTGCGGGTTTTGGGTGACGCAGAGCGTGGGCGTGCGTCACCGGTGACGCAGGCTGTCCGTCACGGCTGTATGCGCAGGTCATCTGCCGTTTTCGGGCGCCCCGTGACGCAGTGACGGCCGCGAGCAGGTTCTCTTCGTCCTTCGGGGCACGTCGCAGGTCACCGGTCATGCCCTCGATGATCTGTACGAGCATCCGGCCGCTGGTGGATTTACCCGCGCTCTGCGGGCCGGTGAGGAACGGCGCGGGGACCGGCACGGACGGACCGAGGCAGCCGACCAGTCACGCGATGGCCAGGCACTCGGTCTCGGCGATGGCGAAGTTGCACAGCCTCAGCAGCAGATCGATGCCCTTGCCGTCCGTGTTCTTGACCGGCAGCGGGAGTTCGCCGGTGAGCTGGGTGCGCCTCCAGCACACCTCCTGCGGGTCGGGGACAGCAATGTCCCAGCCGGTGGGGTGGATGCGGACGGACTGTCCGTCGGTGCGGCCCTGGGTCCGGCTGGACGCTTGGACGACGAACGAGGATCTCCAGCGGTACTAACCTCAGGCAAGGGTTCAGACACATCCGTACCGTCCGAGAGGGTGTCGCGGTGAACGGCGGACCGAGGGTCTCCGGATGGCTTGCTCAGCGCGCGGCGCGGCCGGCGGATCATGGGTTCACTGATCGCACGCCGGCTCCCGAACGGCTCCGGTTCGCTGCCTGAGTTGCGCCGGTATGGCACCCCTGTTGGCCGACCTCTAGCAACAGGGGGAGCAACTTACGGGCTGACCCGCTGTGACCGACAGCGATAGGTGGCCCGGCTCGATGACGGCAGCGCAGGTCACCGATGTGTGTTCAATTGCAGTTGGCCAGGAGGGGCAGTGATAGATGGCCAGCCGGGCTATGTGGAATCCTCAAGCCCCTAGCGTGTTCACGTCACACCCGCGGAACCGAGCACCTCGTGTCGCGTGTCTGCATCGGTACATCCCGCCCTGCGGGCGCCCGGAAGCGTGGGCACACCGCCATTGAGCCGTAGGAGTCGCCAGCCATGGGGGTATCTCCCGCCCCGTCCGGAACTGAGTGCTCTCCGCGCGCTCCCCGCTCAGATACTCGCCTGTCCCGTCGAAGTGCATCTGGCAGATAGCGGCTCGCTGACCTGCGGAGGTGCCAGGTGGTTTGAGAACGCTGGTGGCGGTTCTCAAATCACCTGGGCTTCGCGGAAGTCGCGTTCGCGGTAGAGGCAGAAGCCACCTTGACTGGACAGTTATGTCGTGAGACTCGCACTGGTTGACTGAGCGTCTTCCTCGGGTTGCTGCTGCCGGGTGCCTCGCCCACGCCCGCGGTCCATCTCGCGCCATTCCGGCCGCAGTCCAGTCAGGTTCGTGGTGAGGAAGTACGCAGCCCCGCCAGCGAGCAGCACCGGCGCAAGACCGACGGAGGCCACCACTGCCCCAGCGATCAGTCCACCGAGAGGGACACCGGCCCAGGCCAGCGAGTCACCGAGCGCGTTCACCCGGCCCAGCATCCGGCGCGGCACCCGCTCGAAGAGGACGGCGCCCAGGACCGGGTTCAGGAAGCCCGACCCGAATCCACTGACGGCGAACACGGCAAGAACCACCCCCATCGGCGCATCGAAGGCGAGAACCAGGAATCTCGGCGCCCCGGCCAACAGAAACCCGGTGAAGAACACCACCCGGCGCCGCAGCCGGTTCGCGGCCATCGCAGCAATCAGACTCCCAGCGACCGCCGCGGCTCCCAACACGCTGCCCATCAGGCCGATCGCAGCGGGCCCGTTGCCGGATTCTTTGGCCCAGACGGGCATGAGTACCGTGGTGAACCCCGCATCCAGCAGGTTGGTGATCCCGACCATGACGATGACCGTCAGCAGCAACAGCTCGCCACGCAGGAAGGTGAAGCCCTCGCCGAAGCGTCGCCAGTAACCCGGTCCCGTCTCCCCGGCCTGCGAGGGGGCTTCCGCAACTGCATGCCCCATCCCGCGAGGCAACGCCAGTCCGATGATCACTGATCCGAAAGCAAAGCAGCCCGCGTTGACGACAAGTCCCGTCAGGGGGCCGAGCAGCGCCACAAGGGAGCCGCCGGCCGCCGGGCCGACGGTGGACGCGAGCCGCTCGGTCACGCCGGACAGACCGACGGCCCGCTCTAGCGGCACTCGGCCGCGCTCGGCCGCCTCCGGGACCATGACCTCCTTGGCCAGATCGCCGGGGCCGCGGACCGCGCCGATCAGCGCGACCAGGGCCAGCAGGAGCGGAAAGGATAGTAGGTCCAGGGCGTGGAACAGGGGAACCGCAGCGGCGGCGGTTGCGCTGGCCAGATCAGTGGTCCAGGAAACGCCCCGCGGGCCGATCCGGTCTACCAGCGGCCCGGTGAACGCTTTGACCGCCACGTAGGGAGTCATCTCGCAGAAGGCGACCAGTCCGGTCTGGGTGGCGCTGCCGGTCGTGACGAGCACGAACCAGGGCAGCGCGACGGCAGAGACCCGGGTACCGGTCAGCGACACGGCCATGGCCGCCAGGACCCCGCCCAACGGTCGTAAGGACCGCTTGCTGGGTATGCCGTCACCGCCCGAGACGTCTTCCGTCATGACGTCTCCGTTCCTGTCGCATTCTCAGGACCGGACGGGGCCGCTGGCGCGGCGGGCGTATCCAGCTCTGGCAGGAGGTGCGTGATGACGGCGACTCGCTCGGCTCCCTCCGGGGCTTTCGCCGCCGCCTCCGGAGTATCTCTCCGGTAGCGGGCGACGACTGCCCGCAACTCCTGGCGCAGGGCGACGGTTTCCTCCTGCGTGAGCCGCAAGGCCCAGTCGCTCATGTCGAAGGTGTCCCGCCACGCACGGGGCATCGTCTGAAGCTCGTTGACTGCCCGCTGCGTGCGAAGGGTGTAGGTGGCGGCGACGGACTGCAGGTAGGCCAGTGCGGCCTCGGGCTCTCGCTCGGCCAGCTCCGGGTCGTTGAGCTCCGTCATCTGGTGCAGGGAACGCCACCAGCGCTCTCGCGCGTTGCCGCGTTCTGTGTCCTCCTCGACGAAACCGGCCGCGCCTAGCTGGCGCAGGTGGTAGCTGGCCGTGCCGGAGTTCACGCCGAGCCGCTCCGCGAGGCGGGTAGCGGTCGACGGGCCGTACTTCCGCAGCAACCCGACCAACTGCACGCGCACCGGGTGCGCCAGGGCGCGCAGCCCCTTGGCATCCAGAACAACCGCGTCCGCTTCGGTGTTGGAGCCATCCGGCTTCTCACTTGAGTCAGTCATACCGTGCACCCTAAACCGCAAAGGGTTCTTCGCAAAGGGTTCTTCGCGAAGAACCCTTTGCGGTTTTGCCGAAGTGCATCTGGCAGATGGCGGCTCGCTGACCGGCGAGGTACCAGTGGTTTGAGAACGCTGGTGGCCAGTGTTCTCAAACCACCTGGCCGTCGGGGAAGCCTCGTTCGCGGTAGAGACAGAGACGCCGGTAGAGAGGGTCCTGGGTTCCGAGGGTGGTATGGATCCGGGCGAATCGTCGGCTCGGCTCCGCTGTTGTCGCGAGGTAGAGCTCTTTGGGGTCGATGGTGTTCGTCGGCGGGTTGGGGTTCAGGTTCGTCAGCACCACGATCTTGGGGAAGGCCGCGAGGTGATGGCGGTCCTCGGCGGAGGTTTTCTTGCTGCCGGGAAGCGCCTCGATGTGGTCGAGGCGGTGGGTCCACTCGTTTCCGAGGTCGATCGGCATCCCGGAGGAGGCCCACTCTTCGACGACCTTCCGTGCAAGCGTGAGGGCTTGTCCGAGTTGTCGATGGTTTCGCGCGAGTTGATTGAGTCAGCGTTGGGCTTGGATGACTTCCGGCAGGTTCGTAAGCGGGATGTCTTGTGTGGAGCGGGTCCAGCGCAGGTGACGCGGACAGAGGTGCTGGTGGGCGGGCATCAGGAGGATCACCAGGGAGGCCGCCGAGCTGCGGCGGGAAGAGGTCTCGCGACTCCTCGTTGGCCAACCTGTGGCCAGCGCGGCGGTGATTGACTGTGCAGTAGGTGTATTAGTGCAGGTCAACAGACGTTCGCCGCTTGGGACTGATTCGGTCTTGAAAGCCGCTGTGGCACAGCTGACCCCTGCTTAGGCAGGCGCATCATCCAACACCCTTCCGGACGGGTGGGGCGATAACCCTTGCGGCTGCTGCGCCTGAGGCCTGTTGAGCGGGTTTCGCCACGCCGACCCAACTGGCGTGACCAGCACCAAGCCCTGTACGGGCATTGTCGAGTCTCGGATGATGCTTGACGGTTCGGTATCAGGTGATGCTTGACGTCTGACCTAGACATCGTGGCTTACTGGCTGCCATGGCGGACCGAATTCCTGAGATCACCTCCGTGGAGGAGTTCATCCGGTTGCGGGAGAGTGAGGACCCGGCGGAGTACAACCGCTCGGCGTGGGCAACCATGCCGCTGCCCGTCTGGTGGGACCTGGTGCGCAACCATCCCGGCATGCGTTTCTGGGCCGCGCATAACAGGACGGTGCCGTCGGAGATCCTCGCCGAGCTGATCAAGGATCCGGACTGGCGGGTCCGAGACCGGATGGCCAGTAATCACCAGTGCCCGCCCCAGCTGTTGGAACGACTGGCCGACGATCCGCATGACGCCGTGCGGAGGATCGTCGCAGGCCATCCTCACTCGCCGCGGTCGGCAGTGGCCCGTTTGGTCGATGACCCGTGGCCGGTCATCGCGCAGGAAGCACGCGCCCGACTGGCCAACTGGCCGTCCGTGCAGTCGCCCGAGCCTTCCTGACGCGGCGATCACACGATCTTCCGGCGGTGGTGTTCGCCGGACGTGCGCACCACTACCTCCTTCCTGGTGACACGCGGGACGGTGGTGATCAACTCAGTGCCCTGGAAGATGCGGATGGCGTCTTCGCTCAGGTGGGCGGTGACGACCTGGCGGGCATGACCGCGGCCGAGCTGGATACGCTGTCCGGCGACCACGAAGCCGCCGGTAGTGCTGACGGTCCGCTCGGCGATCTGCTCGGCGGGCGGAGGAAGTTGCGGCGGCGGTCCGGCTGGACGGCCGCCCTGCAGACGGCTGCGAGGAATTGTCAAGACTTGTGGATGAGGAGTGGTTGGCTGCTGGCAGGCGAAGGGGCTTGAGTCTCCAGTAGGGGGAGACACAAAGGTGGGGGCATGGACGGCGACATGCTCTACTCGATCGGCGAGCTCGCTCGGCGAACCGGTCTCACGGTCAAGACCATTCGGTTCTACTCCGATCGCGGAATCGTGGCGCCGACGGACCGCAGCCCGGCCGGCTACCGCCTCTACAACATCGACGCCGTCGCACGCCTGGACCTCGTGCGGACCCTGCGCGATCTGGGACTGGACCTTCCCACGATCCGCAAGGTCGTGGACCGCGAGCTCTCGCTTCCCGAGGTCGCCGCGGCGCACGCCGAAGCACTGGCAGTGCAGATCCGCGTCCTGCGCCTGCGGCGCGCGGTGCTGACGGCGGTGGCCGAGCGCGGGTCCACACCTGAGGAGACGGAACTCATGCACCGGCTGGCCCAGCTCTCCGAGGACGAACGCCGACGTCTGATCGGCGATTTCCTCGACGCCGTCTTCGGCGGTCTTGACGCCGCCCCCGCACTCGCGGGGGTCATGCGCTCGATGACCCCCGAGCTGCCCGACAACCCGGAGGCGGAGCAGGTCCAGGCGTGGGTGGAGTTGGCTGAAATGTCCCTGGACCCGGATTTCCGCGCCGTCGTGCGGCGGATGGCCGAGGACCAGGCAGCCCAGCAGATACGAAGCGACACGATGGGCCCGCGCCGCGACATTGCCGCAGCCGTCCGTGACCAGGCCGGCCCGGCCCTGACCGCCGGCATTGACCCGGCCTCACCCCAGGCCGATCCGATCGTCGCGGCGTTCACGGCGCACTACGCGCACCTCCTCGGCCGCCCCGACGACGTCGAGCTTCGCCGCCGGCTGGCGACTCGGCTGGAGAGCGTGAACGACCCCCGCAGGGAGCGATACCTCCAGCTGCTCGCAGTGGTCAACGGCTGGCCGGCCCCGGAGAGTCTGGCTCCAGTGTTCGACTGGTCCGTCCAGGCTCTGCGCGTCCGGACACAGCAATGACGGTGCGGTCGCAAGGCGGCATGGGCCGGACGCGGCTGGCGTCGGGTGAAAACCCCGCCGCACATGATGGGTTTACGAATGCCCCCGTCATACTTCAGGTGGCCGCGACGCCGGCCTCTCCCGCTCTCGTTCTTCGCCCCTGGCGCCTGGAGGACGTTGCCGCATTGGTCGAGGCGAGCCGGGATCCCGAATTGCGCCAGTGGGCGAGCTCTGCCGTGGACAACGATGCTGACGGGGCACGGTGGGTGCAGGCCCAGCAGCGGGGCTGGGCAGCGGGGGACCGGTTCGGCTTCGCCGTCCTTGAGGCACAACCTGGTTCAGTTCGCGAACAGTTGGTGGGCGACGTGGTCCTCAAGGAAGTCGCCTCCGGCAAACCGACGGCCGAGGTGGGCTACTGGACCGCGGCGCACGCTCGCGGACTGGGAGTGGCCCCCCGCGCTCTGGAGGCACTCACAAGCTGGGCCTTCGACACCTTCGAAGCCGACGGGCTGGAGCGTCTCGAACTCCTGCACCAGGTGGACAACCTGGCATCGTGCCGGGTTGCGCAGAAGAGCCGGTACGACTTTGACAGCGTCCTGCCCGCGGCGCCGCCTTCCTTCCCCCGCGATGGCCACCTGCACATAGGCGCACGAGTGCCTGAGATCCTCCCGGCTTCTGCGGATCGGCTGAGGCTGCTCACGCCGCGAGGGTCTCGGGGCGTTCGACGAGGTGGCCGCGTTCGAAGCGGGCCCCGGCACGGACCAGAGCCACGAGGTGGGGAGCGTTCACGGCCCGCCAGCGGGCCTGGGCGGACTCGACCAGCTTGAAGACCATGGCCAGCCCGGCGGCCCGGCTGCCGGCACCCTTGGTCACCTTGGTCCGCAGCCGCACGGTGGCGAAGGTCGACGGGTGCTGTGCAGCGGCGAAGTAACGGCGTTGTCGGCTATTGAAGATCGGGGCCAGAACCGTGTGCGGCTGAGAACCTGAGTTGCTGACCGGGGGTAGTGGTTCGGCTGCTGGTGAACGCCATTCTCCGGCAGGGCTCGTCCGCCTATCCTCCGGACATGGTTGATCAACGCTCGGTCGACGTTGGTGAGGTCCGGCTGGCTTATCAGGTGTCGGGTCCTCCGGATGCTTCGTCTCTCGTCCTGTTGCACGCGTTGGGCGAGAATGCCACCGACTGGGAGGCGGTTGTGCCCGTCCTCGCCCAGAGTCGAAGGGTGTATGCCCTCGACCTTCGCGGTCACGGCCGAAGCGACTGGCCGGGGGACTACTCACTCGAACGCATGCAGGTCGATGTGCTCCGGTTCCTGGACGCGCTGGGACTTGGACCGGTGGATTTGATCGGGCACTCCATGGGCGGGATCGTGGCCTACCTGCTCGCGGAGGATCATCCGCAGCGGGTGCGTCGGCTCGTCCTGGAGGATGTGTCGGTCCCCCGTCCCCGGGAGCCGAGCACTCCTGCCAGGCCGGACGGTGTTCTGACGTTCGACTGGGAGATGGTGCTGGCCGTCAGGCGGCAGATCGACCAGCCCGATCCCAGGTGGCTGGAGCGACTCGACCGGATCACCGCCGAGACCCTCGTGCTCGCCGGCGGCCCACACAGTCATGTTCCCCAGGACGGTGTCGCCGAGCTCGCCCGCCGCATCCCTTGTGGGCGAGTGGTCACCATCCCGGTTGGTCACTTGATTCACCACGCAGCGCCGGAGGCGTTCACCGAGGCGGTTTCGGCGTTCCTGGAGGAAAGCTTCCGTCCTGCCCGCCAAGCATGAGCGCGGTCGCAGGCCATGACGTGGGGATGGCCGCACAGGTTCTTCGAGTGTGAGCAAGAAGTGGGCCCGTGCGGCTTTGTCCCATCCTGCCTTCACCGGCGTCTCGCGTGCACATCTCGGCGGTTCGATCGAGGAGTTGGCCGGGCCGTGGCAGGCCCGGCGGGAATCGGTATTACATCAGCGGCGGGGAGGGAAGCGGCGCCGTGCCGTTGGGGCCGGCCGCAAGCACGAACTGGTGTTCAGCGACCGCGTGCTGGTCGCGCTGGTCCACCTGCGCACTCAGCTCCCGCACGCCGCGCTCGCCGAGTTGTACGGGGTCGGCCGCTCCACCGTCACCGAGGCCATCGGTGAGATCCGCCCGCTGCTCGGCGACCGCGGCTTCGCCGTCCCCGGCCAGTCTGGACTGCGCCTGCGAACGTTGGCCGACGTGTTCGCCTACGCCGATGCGGAGGGTGTGACCTTGCGGATCGACGGGACCGAAACCCAGGTCCGCCGCCCGAAGCCCCACCGGTCGGGCCGCTGCGCGTTCGTCTCCGGCAAGAAGAAGCAGAACACCATGAAGACCACCACGATCAGCGATGCTCAGGGCCGCACTCTGTGGTCCGGGGCCGAACGGCCCGGAAGAATGCACGATCAGACGGCGATACGCACCGAAGGCATCGCCGAGCAATTCCGTCTCCACCCGAACGTGAGAGCCGAGGTGGACGAGGGTTATCGGGGGTTGGCGAACGAGTTCCCCGAACAGGTCAGTGCGCCGCCGAAGAAACCGAAGGAAGACGCCCCGCTCGGTGACCAGTACGGCTGGCGTGAGCAACGGCGCCGCCAGTCCTCGGCACGGATCTGCGTCGAAGACGCCGTCGCGGAACACAAGCAGTGGCGCCCGCTGCAGCGCTTCCTCAGCCGCCGCGAGCCCTACCCGGCCACGCACCGGGCCATCGCCGGCTTGGTCTCAGACCGAGCCGCCCAGCAGCCCACGCGCCGGTAAACCGAGCACCGAACTCGTGCCCGTCAGCCCGATGACCCGGTTCTGGGCCCTACGGCACTCGCCGGGCCGGACAACGCGGGCGGAGCGCTCGCAGGACAGCGCTCAGGAGCCCCTCACCGGTCGTTCCTCCGCACGAGCACGGCACCAGTTGAGTGTCTAACTGCGTGACAACGCCGACGAACAGCGGCGGGCAACCACGGACGTCTGCGGACCATCAGAGCAGGTGAAGGGCACACCGACCCAAGGCACCGCCCTCACCCAAGTTGCTTCGGGACGAAGTGGGGGCTCCGTCAGGGAGCGTCACATGAGCGACGAAGCCCCAACCTGCCCCGACTGCTGTCAGCCGGCTGCGCCGATCACCGCAGTCGCCCACTTGGGGGATGTCCGGATGCGATGCGTGCACGCGTCCGTACGGTCGGTTGCAGGGCCGGGATGTGCCTGGCCTGCCAAGTCGGGAGGTTCGTCATGCGTCGCATCGGCTCGACACTCGCCACACTCGCCGCCGCAGGAGTGCTCGCGCTTGCCGTTCCGGGCTCGGCCTTCGCCGCCAACGGGTTCCTCGCGATCGACGGAGTCCGTCACAATGACCCGAGAGGCTGCTTCGAGATAGCTCAACTGTCGACCGTCCTCAACTTCACGGACACGCCCGCCCTGGTCCACAACGTTCCGGGCTGCGCAAGCGGGTTCGTCCAGGTCATCCCTCCTGGGCTGGCAGTGCAGGTGCCAGGAACGCACAGCATCTTCATCGGTTGACCAGTGGCCACAAGCGCACCAGATCGAGCGGGGGACCACGGGGAAAGCCGCCGAGGCCGAAAGGGCAGAGACCAGGCCGTTCGCCCGCGTCAGCGCATGGGCAGGCCTCAAATGATCGCAGCTTCCCAAGCTGAGGTGCCAGGCGCGTCGGCGCAGAGAAAGCCGTAGGGTTCCGTCCATGGTGACTGCGACTGTCCGCGAGTGGAACGACGAGGAAGGGTGGGGCGTTCTCGACTCCCTCGATACCCCCGGCGGCTGCTTCGGCCACTACTCCGACATCCAGGCAACCGGCTTCCGTACGCTGTCACCCGGACAGCAGGTCGACCTCACGTGGGAAGCCCCTGGCTTCAAGCAGGACGGGTACGACTACCGCGCGGTGAACATCGTGCCTCGGTCTGCCTGACATCCACAGCTGGCATCAACGACGGCGCACGCCCACGGTCCGCAGCGGTCCGCTACGGCACCGCCCGGAGACAGGCCTCGCTCGGCCGACTGGCCCCCATCGAGTTCGTAACCGTCATGGCCACACCGGCCCTACAAGCCGCGTGACCGTACATGTCACCCGAACCAGAGTCTCGATCAAACCCGGAACGGTTCATTGACCTGCGAGCCGACAAGCGACAAGCGGACCAGGCCCGTGGGTCAGCCCGGACGCGATGAGTTTCCCGCGCCGCGCCGGTCTTTACGCTGGAGACCGACTGACGGAAGGCATGGGGTCATGCGGAAACTGCTCTACGGCATGAACCTGACCCTGGACGGCTACATCGCCGCGCCCGGCGACGACCTCGGCTGGAGCGGGCCGAGCGACGAGCTGTTCCAGTGGTGGCTCGACCAGGAGCGGGCGATCGGGCTGTTGATGTACGGGCGCAAGCTGTGGGAGACCATGAGTTCCTACTGGCCGACCGGCGACCAGCAGCCGGGCGCCACCCCGGCGCAGATCGAGTTCGCGCGGAACTGGCGGGACACGCCGAAGGTGGTGTTCTCGTCGACGATCGACAAGGTCGACTGGAACACTCGCCTGATCGCCGGCGACGCGGTCGCGGAGATCACCCGACTTAAGGTCGAGGACGGTGGGCCGATGAGGGTCGGTGGCGCGACGCTCGCCGGGGCGGCCATGCGGGCCGGGCTGATCGACGAGTACGCGATCGTCACCCATCCGGTCCTGGTGGGTGGCGGCACACCGTTCTTCACCGCTCTGGACAGCTGGGTGAACCTGAGCCTGGTGGAGACGCGGACGTTTCCCGGCGGGGTGGTCCTGAACAGGTACGTAACGAGGCGCTGAGCGCGATTCTCCCGCGAAGGGCTTGATCACGGAAGGTCTTGGGGACCCGGAGCCGGGACCTGTCTGGAACCTCCGAGGTCAACAAGCAACGACAGACAACGACCACCCAACCGCAGGTCAGTTGAGGTGAGCACCCCGCTGACCAGCCCGCCCCTACCTGCTGTTCTGCCGCGGGTGGGGCTTTTCGTGGAACTGGGCCCAGACCTTGCGCACCCGGTCGACCCGCAGCAGCCAGTTACCGCCGGTGCCGCGCACCTGGACGCGGTCGGCCTCCATCTGCCAGACAGTGCCGTAGAGCGTGGCGGCGTGTGGAGGTCTACCGTCGGATGCTCCTCACGTAGCACGCCCTACTCGTCGTCTTTGCCCGGGCCGTCGTCGAAGACGAAGAGCGGTTTGGCGCCATGAGCGGGTGTTTCGGCGAAGGAGATGGCTTCGGTGAAGCGTTCGAGTGGGAACGGCCGGCCATGGGGGATGCTCAGCACTTCATCGGCGACGAGGCTGCGCACCTCGGACAGCGCGCGCAGCACATCCGCAGGTGCAGCGGTGCCGAACCAGCGGTTCAGCCAGAAGCCGCGGACCACTTTGGTCTCGTAGATGACCGAGCGTGCCTGCAGCGGGATCGTCAGCGCTGCCGGGTCAGTCTGCCGATGGGTGGAGAGCGCGCCGTAGACCACGACCTCTCCTCCCGGATCCAATGCCTGGGACACCTGGGCACCTACGGGGCCCGCGACACAGTCCATGGCCTTGCGCACGCCATCCGGTCCTGCAATCTCAGCCACGCGCCGCACCAGGTCCTCGTCCTCGGTGCAAATGACCTCATCGCCACCAAGCGCCTTCATCTCCTCAACGGCATCGCGCCGCCGCACCACATTGATCGTGCGCATACCCAGATGCCTGGCCAGCTGAATGACGAGCCGGCCGACGGTGGAGCCGGCCGCCGTCTGCAACAACCATTCCCCCGGCTGTACGTCGAGTTCGCGGGTCACCAGGAGCAGCGCGGTCAACGGGTTGACAGCGAGTTGACAGGCGCTGGAGTTGCTCAGACTGTCGGGGACCGGCAGAAGTCTGTGTGTCTCAGCAACAAGGTATTCCTGCCAGGTGCCGGCCACACGCGGCCCGGGTACGGCCGGGACAGCAACGGCCACCACACGCTCGCCAATTCTCAGTCCCTCGGTGTCCGGGCCCAGGGCCTCAATACGGCCCACGCACTCCATGTGCCCGCCGACAGTGGGAAACTCGGGGGAGAAACCGTAGCGACCACGCAACACGTGCAGATCGCTGGCGTGAATCGGAGTCGCCTTCACACGGATCAATGCCTGGCCGGCTTCTGCCGTGGGAACAGGCCGGGATTCCAGCCGCAGGACATCGTTCGGCTCGCCGACCTCTCCGGCAACGAGCGCACGCATGGATTGCGGCATGAGTGACCTTTCGTCTCTCAGCACCCGACGAACTCAGCGGACGTTCGGGTCAGAAACGACACAGCCTCCGGCGGGCCTCGACGCCATATGTAAAGCTCGCCTCGCCTGACGATTGCCAGGTGTCATCCCGCACTCCTCCCAGCCTGCGCTCCTGCGCGAGCGCTGTCACGTCGTAACGACGTCACAAAGCGGAGGAGCTGTGCGACTCGGCCGGGCGCTCCTCCGTCAGTACCGCGTACCTGGCGCAACGCCGCGTGCTGCGACGCCGTCCGTCATGGTGGTGATCGAAGCCGATCGGTACGTCGTCGGCAGCGAGGTCTGCTGGGTCGGGTGCACGGCCGAGGTTGCCGAATCGGCAAATGCGGTCGTGTTCTCGGTGTCGGAGCTTGCATGATCCGTGGTGAGGCGACGAGGCCGAGACCTAGGAGGGCGCATGGCGATGCATGGCTTGGAGGGTACGCATCGGGTTGTTTCCGAGGGCGCACGGAGAGTGCATCTTGTCGAGCAGGGCGCCGGGCCGCTCGTGCTGCTCGTGCACGGGTTTCCCGAGGGCTGGTACTCCTGGCGGCGCCAGTTGCCGGCGCTCGCTGCGGCGGGGTATCGCGCGGTCGCCATCGATGTGCGGGGGTACGGGCGTTCCGGCAAGCCGACCGCGACGGACGCCTATCGGATGGGCGAGCTCGTCGAGGACAACGTCGCCGTGGTGCGGGCGCTCGGCGAGGAGTCGGCGGTAGTCGTCGGTCATGACTGGGGCGCGGCCATCGCCGCGAACTCCGCGCTGCTCAGGCCAGAGGTGTTCCGGGCCGTGGGGTTGCTGAGTGTGCCGTACGCCCCGCGTGGCGGGCCGCGGCCCAGTGACGTCTTCGCGCATATGGGCGGTGGGGACGAGGAGTTCTACGTCTCCTACTTCCAGGAGCCAGGGCGGGCCGAGGCCGAGACCGAGCCCGATGTACGGGGGTGGCTCGCGGGTTTCTACGCCGCCTTCTCCGGCGACACCATGCCCGGGCCCGGCGCTCCTGACCCCCACTTCGTCACTGAAGGGGGCGCCCTGAGGGACCGGTTCCCCGCCGGCCGGCTGCCCGCGTGGCTCGGTGAGCAGGATCTCGACGTCTACGCCGGGGAGTTCGAGCGCACCGGACTCACCGGTGCGCTCAACCGGTACCGGAACATGGACCGCGACTGGGAGGACCTCGCCGCCTACGACGGTGCCCCGATCACCCAGCCGTCCCTGTTCGCCGGCGGCAGCCTCGACGCCTCCACGACCTGGCTGGCCGACGCCATCGAGGCGTACCCGGTCACCCTCCCCGGCCTGGTCTCCTCGCATCTCCTGGACGGCTGTGGGCACTGGATCCAGCAGGAACGGCCGGACGAGATCAACCGACTGCTCGTCGACTGGCTCGCCGGCCTGCCCACCCGCTGACGGAACGCGCGCCGTCAGCCCGTCAGCACGCTCCCGAACCGCGGCTTCCCCATCGTCAGGTCGGCGTCCCCGTCCCCGTCTCCGTTCGAGACTCCGTCGGCCCGCCTCAGACCGAGGCAGGACCGGGGCCCGACCGATGCGGAGGCGGCGAACCGCCGACGTCATGCGAACGGCAGGTACGCAGGTGTGCCGGCCTCCCCGCCGTGATCGCGGTCGGAGGCCGACGACGCGGCGTCACCAGACCGACAGCGGTACCGGATGGATCTCGTCCGCCGGGTGGCCCGCGTTTTCGTGGACGCGCTTGACCGCCTCGGCCGAGGGCGCCTCGGAGAGGCAGTAGACCTCGCCGGAGACGGGGTCGGCCCAGGCTCGCTCGAAGTGCACACCCTCGTCCTTCTCGATGGCGAGGTCGGCCTCGTGGGCCTCCTTGAGCTGCTCGGCGCTGAGACCCTTCATCCCGTGGTGAACGTCCATGAACTGGGGCATGGCTGCCACCTCCTGTCTCCCTCCCCTCCATGCTGCGCCCGCCCGTGCCGCCTCGCGCGCTGCCTCGGCCAGTACGAAGGGCCCCCGACCGGAGTCGAGGGCCCTTACGGGTACGTCGGGTGTGCGCTCAGCCGCACTGGCAGGGGCTGCCCGACTGGCAGCCGCAGCCGCAGCCCGAGCCGCACCCGCACGCGCCGATGACCAGAAGGTTCTTGATCTCGACGGGCTGCTCGGTCTCGCGCTGCTGTGTGGGGTCGGGCGTGGTGCTGGGGGATTCGGCCATGGATCCCTCCCAGGGGTTCCTAGAGGTAGGGCGTGGTAGCCCTGCCCATTTCATGCCCGCTTCACTGGGCGCATCAACGGCGCACAGTGGCGCCCACGCGCCCACTCCGCACTTCGCGAGCCCCCGACCAACCAGCGGAACCACCGGCGGAGCCGTCCGGGGGTTACGCCCCCTCGGCGCCCGTCACCGGCTGGATGTCAGGCTGCAGTTCGTCCGCGTGCTCGCCCGTGACCAGGAAGACGACGCGCTTGGCGACGGCGACCGCGTGGTCGGCGTACCGCTCGTAGTAGCGGCCGAGCAGCGTCACGTCGACCGCGGTCTCGATGCCGTGCTGCCACTTGTCGTCCAGCAGGTGCTGGAAGAGGGTGCGGTGCAGCAGGTCCATCTCGTCGTCGTCCTGCTCCAGCTGCATCGCCAGGTCGACGTCCTTGGTGATGATCACCTCGGCGGCCTTGGCCATCAGGCGCTGCGCGAGCTGGCCCATCTCCAGGATGGTCGCGTGCAGGTCGTAGGGGACCGCCCGGTCCGGGTAGCGCAGCCGGGCCAGCTTGGCGACGTGCTGGGCCAGGTCGCCGGCGCGCTCCAGGTCGGCGGACATCCGCAGCGAGGTGACGACGATCCGCAGATCGGTCGCCACCGGCTGCTGGCGGGCCAGCAGGGCTATCGCCCGGGCCTCCAGGTCGTGGTGGAGCTCGTCCACCTTCTGGTCGGACTCGATGACGCTTTCGGCCAGTTTCAGGTCGCCGTCGAGGATCGCCGTCGTGGCGCGCCCGATCGCCGATCCGACCAGCCTGGCCATGTCGACCAGGCTGTCGCCGATCGAGTCGAGTTCCTCGTGGTACGCGTCCCGCATCAGGGTTCCCTCTCGTACGTGTGTTCCAGGGTTCCGGGGGCCGGGGGCCGTGGCCGAAACCAGCTGCGAACCCCACGCTCCCATGTTCCGGTTCCCCCGCGTCCGTTTCTGCCACCACAAATGAACCAACACTGGCTCCAAGGTGAACTCTGGGCGACGAGTGTTCGAGCTGACACCTCGCGGACTGTGGGGATGTCGTACCCCCTGCTTAACCTGTTTGCATGGACGTGAACGCGGCGGTCGCCGCAGCGGCAGCGATCGCCGGGGTGCTTACCGGTGTCATCGCCATGCTGGCGTTCCGCTGGAGCGAACGCGACCAGAAGCGACCGACCAGGACTTCCCTGCACACCGACCCCATGCTGCCCCCGGGCGTGGACACCGTGCTGAGCGTGCTGCGCTCCTCCGCGGTGGTCCTCGACGAGGGCGACATCGTCGTCAAGGCGAGCTCGGCGGCGTACGCCCTCGGGCTGGTGCGCGGTGGAAAACTCGCCGTGGAACCGATGCTCCAGATGGCCCGGGACACCCGGCGCGACGGCGAGATACGCCAGGTCGAGCTGGACCTGCCCCGGCGCGGCACCGGACGCGGAGAGGCGCTCGCCGTCTCCGCCCGGGTGGCGCCCCTCGGCTCCCGGCTCGTACTGCTCCTCGTCGAGGACCTCACCGAGGCACGTAGAATCGAGGCGGTACGACGCGACTTCGTGGCGAATGTCAGCCACGAGCTCAAGACCCCGGTCGGCGCACTCTCCCTCCTTTCCGAGGCCGTCATGGACGCCTCGGAGGATCCGGAGGCAGTGGAGCGCTTCGCCGGTCGTATGCAGATCGAGGCCACGCGCCTGACCAACCTGGTCCAGGAGCTCATCGATCTGTCGAGAGTGCAGAACGACGATCCGCTGGAGGACGCCGAGCCCGTCCGCGTGGACGAGCTCGTCGCCGAGGCGATCGACCGGTGCCGCCACCAGGCCGGCACCAAGCAGATCACCATGGCCGCGGGTGGCACCGCCGACCTGCACGTCTGGGGCAACCGCGGCCAGCTGGCCGCCGCCCTCGGCAACCTCGTCGAGAACGCCGTGAACTACTCACCCGCCCGCACCCGGGTCGGGATAGCCGCCCGCCGGATCGGTGCGCCGGGCGGCGACATGATCGAACTTGCCGTGACCGACCAGGGCATCGGCATCACCGACAAGGACAAGGAGCGCATCTTCGAGCGCTTCTACCGCGTCGACCCGGCCCGCTCGCGGGCCACCGGCGGTACCGGTCTCGGTCTCGCCATCGTCAAACACGTGGTCGCCTCGCACGGCGGGGAGGTCACGGTGTGGAGCGCCGAAGGTCAGGGCTCCACGTTCACCCTCAGGTTGCCGGAGGCGGGCGCGGCTCGCGACCGCGCCTCGCAGCACCCCGACCCCGACCTCGAAGACGAGGCCGGCACCACCGAGTCATCCCCGTACGAACCGCTTCCCGCCCCGGAGGTCCTTCCGTGACCCGAGTGCTCGTCGTCGAGGACGAGGAGTCCTTCTCCGACGCCCTGTCGTACATGCTCCGCAAGGAGGGCTTCGAGGTCGCCGTGGCGGCCACGGGCCCCGACGGACTCGACGAGTTCGAGCGCAACGGCGCCGACCTCGTCCTCCTCGACCTGATGCTGCCCGGCCTGCCGGGCACCGAGGTCTGCCGCCAGCTGCGCGGCCGGTCCAATGTCCCCGTCATCATGGTGACGGCCAAGGACAGCGAGATCGACAAGGTTGTCGGGCTCGAAATAGGAGCCGACGACTACGTAACCAAGCCCTTCTCCTCCCGCGAGCTGGTCGCCCGTATCCGGGCCGTCCTGCGCCGTCGCGGCGAGCCGGAGGAGGTCACCCCGGCCGCCCTCGAGGCCGGCCCGGTCCGCATGGACGTCGACCGCCACGTGGTGACGGTCTCCGGCTCCAAGGTCGACCTCCCCCTCAAGGAGTTCGACCTCCTGGAGATGCTCCTGCGCAACGCGGGCCGCGTCCTCACCCGTATGCAGCTCATCGACCGGGTCTGGGGCGCCGACTACGTCGGTGACACCAAGACCCTCGACGTCCACGTCAAGCGCCTGCGCGCCAAGATCGAGCCGGACCCGGGTGCCCCGCGCTACCTGGTGACGGTCCGCGGCCTCGGCTACAAGTTCGAGCCGTAAACCGCTGACCTGGTCTTACGACCGTACGGCTGAGCCGCGGTCACGGCCGTACGGCGAAGGGCGGCACCCCCAGCAGGGGTACCGCCCTTCAGGCGTTCTCGTACGACCGCTCAGCCCGCGTTCGCCGACGCCGACGCCGAGTCGCTCGGGGTCGGCGAAGCGCTCCCGGACGACTTGCCCTTGCCCGGCTTGGCGCTGCCGCTCGCCGTGGAGCCCGCGGCCGGGGAGCCGGAGGCGGACGTGGACGAGGAGGCGGACGCCGAGGTCGACGCCGAGGCCGAAGCAGACGGCACCGAACTCGGGCCCCAGCCCGTGAAGTAGCCCTCGGCGGGGACGACGAACGCGCGCAGGCTCACATCACCCGTCCTGCTGAAGGTGAACGTGATCTTCTGCGCGTTGCCGTCCATGATCGCCTCACGGCTGTTGGGCAGCACGGCGGAGGCGTTGCCCTTGCCGCCGAGGATCAGCCGGCCGCCGCCCGGGATGGTCAGCGGCTCGGACTTGGTGGGGTGCAGCTCGGCGGACTTGTTGGTGCCGGCGACGACGATCGACTGGAGCGTCTCCGGCTGGGTGCCGGTGTTGAAGATGGTCGCGGAGATCACGGCCGGGCCGGTCGACGTGGGGTCGGGCTGGGTGATCACGACCGCGTTCTGGATCTTGATGTCACCAACACGCATCCCAGCGTTGTCCGGCCTGACCTCCAGCGTCTGGGAGTTGTTGCCGGCACCGCACGCGGCGAGCGAGGCGACGGAGAAGGCGATGGCGGAGGCGGCGAGGGCGCCGCGTCGAAGGCTGCTGCTCACGGCGGCGGCAACTCCTTGAACGCACGGGCGGCCCCCTGTAAAGCCGCCCTAAGTGTCTGTCAGCGGGCTTAGGTTACCGAGCCGTTCCCGCGTGACCGCACCCGACCCTCCCCAAGCCCCTGGCTTCCTTCAAGTAGGCGGTACCCCCAGGCCCCCCCATGGCTCCACAAGTGACTCTGCGGTCACATTGCGGGGCGCTCGTCAGGCATTCACATAAGTGGCCCGCAACACCGCGCGCAAAATTTCCGTGAAGGAATGCGCGACCGCCGGGGAAATGGATCACGTACCGTTCGGTCGGACGCCTGTGATCAATTCCGGAAACGTCTCCGATCCGGCTCCGGCAGCCGAACGGAGTAGCGGAAGTCGTACGCTTGGAAGCGGACAAATCGGGACGTTCGGCCACTTGGGCGGGTGTCCGAAGGTGCGTAACGTGCGCGTTTCACCTTGCGGGAAGAGCCGCTCCGACCTGCGAATACCTGCTTCCGGACGGCCTGCGAAGCACGTTCCTGTTGCTGTTGTCAAGCCCCGAGATATGCCCTGACCTGCGAAAACGCCATTCAGAACCGCCGGTTTCCGTGTTACCCTGGATAGCCACGGAAGGGGTACCTGTCACATGACGTTCAAGGTTGGCGACACCGTGGTCTATCCCCATCACGGGGCCGCGCTGATCGAGGCTATCGAAACTCGCCAGATCAAAGGCGTGGACAAGACCTACTTGGTGCTGAAGGTCGCCCAGGGTGACCTGACGGTACGTGTGCCAGCGGACAATGCGGAGTTCGTCGGCGTGCGTGATGTGGTCGGTCAGGACGGGCTGGACCGGGTCTTCGAGGTGCTGCGCGCGCCGTACGCCGAGGAGCCCACGAACTGGTCCCGTCGTTACAAGGCAAACCTGGAAAAGCTCGCCTCCGGCGATGTCATCAAGGTCGCGGAAGTCGTGCGTGACCTGTGGCGTCGTGAGCGCGAGCGCGGACTCTCCGCCGGTGAGAAGCGCATGCTCGCCAAGGCCCGCCAGATCCTGGTGAGCGAACTCGCCCTCGCGGAGAACACAAACGAGGACAAGGCCGAGGCCCTGCTCGACGAGGTCCTCGCGTCCTGACGCGGTCCAGCTCGGCACGCTGAAACTCCGCACACTGAAATGCCGCGGTGCCCGATGACACACCTGTCGCCGGGCGCTGCGGCATGTCCGTACCCGGAATTCGCGTACTCGGAACCCGCCCTGCGGAAACCCCCGATACTAGGCGTGCCGGGCCCGGGCTGCTGGCTCGACCAGTGTCACGGAAGGGTCCGGTCAAGGCGTCGCGCCCGGCACTTCCCAGGCCATACCCACGCCAGGCCCGCACACAAACCTGACAGGAACCGATGTCTGACGATTCGCGTCCTTCGCGTACGGAACTGCGTACCGCCGCCGTGATTCCCGCCGCCGGCCGGGGCGTACGGCTCGGTCCGGGCGCCCCGAAGGCACTTCGCGCGCTGAACGGCACGCCCATGCTGATTCACGCCGTGCGTGCGCTGGCCGCCTCCCGCGCGGTCTCCCTGGTCGTCGTCGTGGCCCCGCCCGACGGCGCGCCCGAGGTCAAGTCCCTGCTCGACGCGCACGCGCTGCCCGAGCGCACCGACTTCCTCGTCGTCCCCGGTGGCGAGTCCCGCCAGGAGTCGGTCAAGCTCGGCCTGGACGCGCTGCCCCCCGACTACGACATCGTCCTCGTCCACGACGCGGCCCGTCCCCTGGTCCCCGTGGACACGGTCGACGCCGTGATCGAGGCGGTCCGCGACGGCGCCCCCGCGGTCGTCCCCGCCCTCCCTCTCGCGGACACGGTCAAGGAGGTCGAGCCGGCGACGGTCCAGGGCGAACCCGAGACGGTCGTCGCCACCCCGCGGCGCGCCCGCCTGCGCGCGGTCCAGACACCCCAGGGTTTCGACCGTACGACGCTGGTCCGCGCCCACGAGACGGTCACCGACAACGTCACCGACGACGCCAGCATGGTCGAACAGCTCGGCGAACGGGTCGTGGTCGTCCCCGGCCACGAGGAGGCCTTCAAGGTCACCCGCCCTCTCGACCTGGTCCTCGCGGAGGCGGTCCTGGCCCGCAGGAGGCTCAACGATGGCTTCTGAGGTGATCCTCCCGCGCGTGGGCATCGGCACCGACATCCACGCCTTCGAGGAGGGCCGCGAACTGTGGTGCGCCGGCCTGAAGTGGGAGGGCGAGGGCCCGGGACTGGCCGGTCACTCGGACGCGGACGTCGTCGCGCACGCGGCGTGCAACGCGCTGTTCTCGGCGGCCGGGCTGGGGGACCTCGGGCAGCACTTCGGCACGGGGCGCCCGGAATGGTCCGGCGCGTCGGGCGTGACCCTGCTGACGGAGGCGGCCCGGATCGTCCGCGACGCCGGATTCGTGATCGGGAACATCGCCGTACAGGTCGTAGGCCCGCGCCCGAAGATCGGCAAGCGGCGGGACGAGGCGGAGAAGCTCCTGTCGGAGGCGGCGGGGGCACCGGTTTCGGTGTCGGGGGCCACGACGGACGGGCTGGGCTTCCCGGGCAGGGGAGAGGGGCTGATGGCGGTGGCGACGGCGTTGGTCGTCAAGGAAACGTGATCTGACCGGCCTGTTGGGCGGGCCGCGGGGCTGTTCTCGGATGTGCGGCCACCGCCGCGTGGGCGGGACAAGCCGCCGCATACCAGCACCCGGCAACGGCGCTCCACAACCGGTGCCACCCACTACCGTCGGCCCACTACCCTAGGTCTCGTGACTATTCGCCTGTACGACACCAACGCCCGGCAGATCCGTGACTTCGCCCCGCTCGCCCCGGGCTGTGTCTCGATCTACCTCTGTGGTGCCACCGTGCAGGCGGCACCGCACATCGGCCATATCCGCTCCGGCCTCAACTTCGACATCATGCGCCGCTGGTTCGAATACCGCGGCTACTCCGTGACGTTCATCCGGAACGTCACGGATATCGACGACAAGATCATCACCAAGTCCGCCGCCCAGGGCCGCCCCTGGTGGGCGATCGGCTACGAGAACGAGCGCGCGTTCGACGACGGCTACACCGCGCTCGGCTGCCTCCCGCCGACGTACGAGCCCCGCGCGACCGGGCACGTACCGGAGATGATCGAGATGATGCGCGGGCTGATCGAGCGCGGGCACGCGTACGAGGCCGACGGCAACGTCTACTTCGACGTGCGCTCCTACCCGGACTACCTCCAGCTCTCCAACCAGGAGCTGGACAACCTCCGTCAGCCCGAGGGCGAGGGCGAGACCGGCAAGCGGGACCAGCGGGACTTCGCGCTGTGGAAGTCCGCGAAGCCGGGCGAGCCGAACTGGGAGACGCCGTGGGGCCGCGGCCGGCCCGGCTGGCACCTGGAGTGCTCGGCGATGGCCCACAAGTACCTCGGCGAGGCCTTCGACATCCACGGCGGCGGTCTCGACCTGATCTTCCCGCACCACGAGAACGAGATCGCCCAGGCCAAGGCCTACGGCGACGACTTCGCCCAGTACTGGGTGCACAACGCGTGGGTCACCATGAGCGGCGAGAAGATGTCGAAGTCCCTCGGGAACTCGGTCCTCGTCTCCGAGATGGTCAAGGCGTGGCGCCCGATCGTGCTGCGCTACTACCTCGGTACCCCGCACTACCGCTCGATGATCGAGTACAGCGAGGAGTCGCTGCGCGAGGCCGAGGCGGCGTTCGCGCGGATCGAGGGGTTCGTGCAACGCGTGGTGGAGCTGGCCGGGGGAGCCGTGGAACCCTCGCCCGAGGTCCCCCTGGCCTTCGCCGAAGCGATGGACGACGACCTGGGCGTCCCACAAGCGCTGGCCGTCGTGCACACCACCGTCCGGCAGGGCAACAGCGCGCTGGCCGCCGACGACAAGGAAGCCGCGGTGGCCCGCCTCGCCGAGGTCCGCGCCATGCTCGGCGTCCTGGGCCTGGACCCGCTCGACCCACAATGGGCCGGCGGGACCGAGAAGGGCGAGACTGTGCTCAGCAAAAACGTGCACGGCGTCGTCGACGGTCTCGTACGGATCGTCCTCGACCAGCGTGAGTCGGCCCGTGCCCGCAAGGACTGGGCCACCGCCGACGCCATCCGTGACCAGCTGAACCAGTCCGGCCTGGCCATCGAGGACAGCCCGCAGGGCCCGCGCTGGACGCTCAAGTCCTGACCACCGGTCATCGAAGACCGAGTGTGCCGCCCGCCCCCCGGGCGGCACACTGCATAAGACGTACGTACGAAACGAAGCTGACGGAGACGAGTAACCCATGGCAGCCAACAACCGCCGCATGTCCGGCAAGAAGGGCGCGCAGATCGGCAGTGGCGGCCAGCGGCGCCGGGGCCTGGAGGGCAAGGGGCCGACCCCGCCCGCCGAGATGCGCAAGGGACACAAGAAGAACCGCATCGCCAACGTCAAGGCGAAGCAGACGGTGCGCCGTCCCGCGCCGCGCGGCCGGGGCGGCAAGGGCACCTCCGAGATGGTCGTGGGCCGTAACTCGGTCGTCGAGGCGCTGCGCGAGGGCGTTCCGGCGTCCACTCTCTACGTCCAGCAGTTCATCGACAACGACGAGCGCGTCCGCGAGGCCCTCCAGCTCGCCGCCGAGCGCGGTGGCATCAACCTCATGGAAGCGCCGCGCCCCGAGCTGGACCGTATGACGAACGGCCTCAACCACCAGGGCCTGGTCCTCCAGGTCCCGCCGTACGAGTACGCGCACCCCGAGGACCTGGCGGAGGCCGCCTACGACGAGGGCGAGGACCCGCTGATCGTCGCCCTTGACGGGGTCACCGACCCGCGCAACCTCGGCGCGGTCGTCCGCTCCGTCTCCGCCTTCGGCGGTCATGGCGTGGTCGTACCCGAGCGGCGCGCGGCCGGTATGACGGCGGGCGCCTGGAAGACGTCGGCCGGTGCGGCGGCCCGCACGCCGGTGGCTCGCGCCACCAACCTCACCCGGGCCCTGGAGTCGTACAGGAAGGCGGGCATCGTGGTCGTCGGCCTGGCCGCCGACGGCGAGCACGAGATCGGCGACCTGGAGGCGCTCTCCGGCCCCGTCGTCATCGTCGTGGGCAGCGAGGGCAAGGGCCTGTCCCGGCTGGTCGGCGAGACCTGCGACTTCCGGGTGCGTATTCCGATGCCGGGTGGCGCCGAGTCGCTCAACGCCGGTGTGGCCGCCGGGATCGTGCTCTACGAGGCGGCCCGGCAGCGGGGCTGACGGCGGTACGAGGCGGCGCGCCGCAGGGGCTGAACAGACGTCCGCGACCTCACCCGTGCGGCGTAATTCCGGTGTCCTGGACATCCTTGACGGGGTCCGGACACTTCCGGGCGGTCAAAGCAGTGTCCTATCTCCACGTCACTCGGTTAGATGAGTGTGGACACCAGAACACCCCGCACACCTACGGGGGACCGCTCGCCGGGATTCCGCTCCGGATTCACTTCCGGGCCCGACGACGCTCCCGCGCTGAGCATGGTGAAGGTGCCGAGCGATCCGGCGCAGGTCATCGTCAACCACGCGAGTTTCCGCGTGCAGCTGGGCGTATCGACACGGCGTACCCAATCCCCCCGGGCCGCAGGGCACTTCAGCGCCGCCGAGGACACCGCGCGCATCCCGGTCCTCGGCACGGCGGGCAGAGCGGGGGCGGCCACCGGCCGTCGCCGCCCGGTCGTCTGGAGCGGCAAGTCCGCGCCCGACGACACCGGAGCCCACCGGCTGCTCCAGGCCGTCCGGGGCGGCAGCGTCCGGTACGCCGAGGAACCCGTGGAACCGGCCGGCACCACCCAGGTCATCCCGCGCGTCGACGACGGCTACGGCGACTTCGAACAGACGGTGCAGACCCCGACGGTCGGCCATCCGCGCTCCCCGGCCTCGGGCGAGACCCGGCTGCTGCCGCCCATGCGGACGGCGGGCAGCGCCTACGACGAACCGGCCTACGCCGACGACGAGTTCGAGGACTTCGAGGAGCCGCCGTCGGCCAGGCGGCACGGCGAGGACCCGGCCCGGCACGCCTACTACCCCGGCCGCCGGCTGAACCTGGGCGTGGTCCTGCTTCCGCTGCGGATCTTCCTCGGCTTCATCTCCATCTACGCCGGCATGGGCAAGCTGTGCGACCCCGTCTACTTCGACGGCGGCAAGCGCGGCTCCATGGTCACCTGGCTCAACACGCTGCACCCCTGGGACGTCGCCGAGCCGCTGCGCCAGTTCGCCCTCCAGCACCCGGTCGGCTCCGGCCTGGTCATCGCCTTCTTCCAGGTGATCGTCGGCGTCCTGACCGCCCTCGGCTGCTGGCAGCGGGTGGCCGCGGTCGTCGGCGCCCTGCTCTCCGCCGCGCTGATCGTCACCGTCAGCTGGAAGACCGTCCCCGCGTACGACGCCCCCGACATCATCTACCTCGCCGCCTGGTCCCCGCTGATCATCGCCGGCGCCCCCGTCTACTCCGTCGACGGCCGCCTCGCGGGCAGCGCCTGGCGACGCCTCGGCCCGCACTCCGACATCTGGGAGCTGCGCAGCTACGTACTGCGTCGCGGCGCCCTGATCACGGCGGTCACCATCGGCCTCACCCTCCTCGTCGGCTCCCTCCTGGGCGGCGCGGTCCGCGACTCCAGCCGTGTGGTCGTCCCCGGCCCCGGCGAGGCCCCCCGCAACAACCTCCCCGGCTCCCCGCTGCCGGGCGAGCGGCCGGCCAAGAGCCATACGAAGACCCCGTCGGCTCCCGCGTCCCCGTCCGGGGGCGCCACGGCCGGCGCGAGCCCCTCCGGGGCGGCGACGACCCCGGGGGCCAGCCGCACGACGAGCGGCGCCACCACCACGACCCCCAGCGAGACCCAGGGCACCACGGGCCAGGCCCCGCCGAAGCGCACCGCTCCCGCGCCGACGACAGCGGGCCCCACCTCCGGCGGCACCACCACCGGCGGCTCGTCACCGTCGGGCGGTACGGGCACCGGCACCGGAGGCACCGGCGACGGCTCGACGTCCTCGGGCCAGCCGGGCCTGGTGGGCGGCTTGCTGGGCTAGTTGTACGGCCACGCAGACGGTCGAGGCCCCGCACCTTGCAGGTGCGGGGCCACGGCCAGTCCAGCTCAGCGACCCTGCGCCGCCAGCTCTTTCGCCGCCTCCGTCAGGTCCTTCGCCGTGTCGATCGCCCGCCAGTACGCCCCCTGCGGAATCGTGAACCCGGCCAGCCGCCGGCTCCGGGCAAGGTGCGGGAACGTCGTCCGCTCATGGTCTCCCCGCTCGGGAAGCATCTCGGCGAACTCGGGCGCGAAGACGTAAACACCCGCGTTGATCTCGAACGTCGAAGGCGGCGCCTCGATGAAGTCCGTGATGTGCCCGAAGCCGTCCGTCTTCACCGCGCCCCAGGGGATCCGCGGCCGGGCGAGGGCGAGCGTGGCCACCGCGTCCCGCTCCGTGTGGAAGTCGGCCATGTCACGCAGCGAGAACCGCGTCCAGATGTCGCCGTTCGTGGCGTACCAGGGCCGGTCGGGGTGGGGCAGATGCCCGGCCGCGTACTTGAGGCCGCCGCCCCGGCCCAGCGGCTCGCTCTCGACGACCGTCGTGACGGAGACCGGCAGGTCGGCCGAGTCGAGCCACTTCTGCAGGACCTCGGCGAGGTGGCCGCAGGAGACCACCACGTCCGTGACGCCCTCCTCGGCGAGCCAGGTCAGCTGGTGGCCGATGATCGGCGTGCCCGTACCGGGGATCTCGACCATCGGCTTGGGCCGGTCGTCGGTGTACGGACGAAGCCGTGAGCCCTGGCCACCGGCCAGGACCACGGCTTGAGTGGGGCGCAACGCGGCGTTCGGATGGGTCATGCCCGAACTCTACGACGCGCCCCGGGGTCGGCATCCCGCCGTAAGAGGGGCCCTTAAGGAGCCGTTACCTGCTTCCCAACCGGCGCTCAGCTGTGCGCGGCCAGCACGCCGGACGCGAAGGACGTGTCGCAGACCGGTCGGGCGTACGACTGGGCGCGCGAGGCGCCGTAGATACGCACCGCGGCCCGGCCCAGCGCGCGGGCGATGGACGAGCAGTGCCGGGCCAGCGACGGGTGGCCGTTGACCGCCTGCTGGAGGTGGGTGAGGACCTGGCCCGGGTTCTTGTCCTGGAGCTCGGTCATCAGCTGGTCGCGCAGCACGTCCTGGGGGGCCCGGGAAACGGCCTTGGCGGAGACGTCGGCGTCGGTGACCTCGGTCGCGGTGAGCACCGAGTTCCGTGGGCTTCCCGTCCAGTTGACGCGGGTGACGGCGAGGGTCCCGGAGAGCACCAGGACGACGGGCAGGACGAGGGCGAGAGTGCGGCCGATCCGGCGGGCAGGGCCGCCCCGGTGGCCGCGTCGCGTCTGAGGGGTGGTGGAGTGCTTCACGCGTGTGAGGGTAGCGTGCGGTAATGATTTGGCGACATTTAGTCACCTGTTCGGGGGATGGAGAAGCGCCCTGTTCCGGGTACGAGGTTGACGCACGCTGCTCGAAAATCACCCGTCTGCCAGGGTAAATCGGGGCAACCGAAAGGGCCCCGCAGCAGGCTGCGGGGCCCTCATCGTCAACCTGGGCAAGTTCACCCTGGTCAGAGGTTTCTCTGTTTGATCGGTCAGTCGGAGAGACGCTCACCCGTGGAGGTCGAGAACACGTGGGTCTCGCCCGCCCGCGGCACGACGTGCAGCGTGGCGCCCTTCTCCGGGACGGCGCGGCCGCTGACCCGGACGACCAGGTCCTTGAGGTCGTCGTCGACCTTGGCGCTGCCGTAGACGTAGCCGTCGGCGCCGAGCTCCTCGACGACGTTGACGGAGACCGCGAGACCCGCCGGGGCGTCCTCGCTGTCCTTGGACAGGGAGGCGGCGGCGGCGCCGTTGTGCTCGACGATGTCGAAGTGCTCGGGACGGACGCCGACGGTCACCGTGCGGTCGCCCTTGTCGGAGGCGGCCTGGAGCGCCTCACGGTTCACCGGGACCACGCTGTTGCCGAACTTCACACCGCCGTCGGTGATCGGGACCTCGACCAGGTTCATGGCGGGGGAGCCGATGAAGCCGGCGACGAAGAGGTTGGCCGGGCGGTCGTACATGTTGCGCGGCGAGTCGACCTGCTGGAGCAGACCGTCCTTGAGGACGGCCACCCGGTCGCCCATCGTCATGGCCTCGACCTGGTCGTGGGTGACGTAGACGGTGGTGATGCCCAGGCGGCGCTGGAGCGAGGCGATCTGCGTACGGGTCGAGACACGGAGCTTGGCGTCCAGGTTGGACAGCGGCTCGTCCATGAGGAAGACCTGCGGCTCACGCACGATGGCGCGGCCCATCGCGACACGCTGGCGCTGACCACCGGAGAGGGCCTTCGGCTTGCGGTCCAGGTACTCGGTGAGGTCGAGGATCTTCGCGGCCTCCTCGACCTTCTGCCGGATCTCCGCCTTGTTGACGCCGGCGATCTTGAGCGCGAAGCCCATGTTGTCGGCGACGGTCATGTGCGGGTAGAGGGCGTAGTTCTGGAACACCATGGCGATGTCCCGGTCCTTGGGCGGCAGGTGCGTGACGTCGCGCTCACCGATGCGGATGGCGCCGGCGTTGACGTCCTCCAGGCCCGCGAGCATCCGCAGCGAGGTGGACTTGCCGCAACCCGACGGGCCGACCAGGACGAGGAACTCGCCGTCCTCGATCTCGATGTCGAGGCCGTCGACGGCGGGCTTGGTGGAACCCGGGTAGATCCGGGTCGCCTTGTCGAACGTGACAGTGGCCATGGTGATGGGCCCCCTTCTACCGGCAGGAACGTGCCGGACGATCCGTTGTAGGAAGGTGGTTGGTGTAGTCCACGAGGGTGAACTGGCTCTGGACGGTACCTGGCGTTCACCCCGTATGTCAGTACCCGGGGGCCTGTGAACTTCGCGGAAATTTTCGACGGGGACCGCCTGGGGGCTGGGTACACTGCACTGGCACGTGAGCGGCACGCCCACGTGCAGGCCTCCTTAGCTCAGCTGGCCAGAGCAACGCACTTGTAATGCGTAGGTCGTCGGTTCGAATCCGACAGGGGGCTCTACGACTAAGGGTCCGGTCAGTACTTCTGACCTGGCCTTTTCTCATTTCCTTGATCGACATGTGGCCTAGCCCACTGCCCTCTGGGACGTGTATGAGGGTCAGATGGGGCCAAGATGGGGCCCGCGCGGGCCCTAGGCCGATTCGTTTGGATCAATCGGTCGTTGGTCCGGGTGTGACGTGCAGTGGACGCGGATCGAGAACGCCCACTTCCTGTGGTCGCCGGATGGTCATCCAGAGGGCCTGCCGTTCCTCGCGCGCTGGCATCATCGGCGGGGAAACGGCCTCACGGACGTGCTTCCGTTTTCGACGCTGAGGGCCCGACACCGGTAGCGGGCCCTCAGCGTCCGTCGCTACGCAGCGCGCGACGGTGTCACCAGCTACGCCCTGCCAACTCGTGGTAGCCAGAGACGGTCAGAGCTGTTGGTGGCGCGAAAGAGCTTGATCGCGCTGTAGGTGCCGCCGACCGTCAGTGAGGCGGCAGCGAGCTTGGGATTGCCTGCCGGCCGCAGGCTCCACCAGCCAGTCTGCCCTGCCGCGGGGTTGAGATCGGTCTGTTCGGGGACGATCTTCCATTCCTGGAGCCGGTCACCGGAGCAGCGCTTCAGTACGACGGAGGCGTTGATCGCTGCGGCAGTCTGGGGCCGGAGGCACAAGGTGGTGTTCGCGCGGCGCAGCGGGTGAGCGGGATGTATGTCGTGGGCGCGCGCACCGTAGGTGAGCGCGGCCGCTTACATCTCAGCGAGCACCGCGGGCAGAGCTGACGCACGCTCGTTCTGTGGACTGGCCCGTCTCCGTCGCTCTCGCGCAGGCCGTGCCGACGCTGCCTGTGGGCAAGGATCTGCACTACGAGCCAAGTTCGATGGTCACCGGCTTGTGATGTGGCGCACCGAGGAGTCCGTGCGCCTGCAGACCCGGTCCGGGCGGGATGTCACGCCTCAGTGGATGGATCTCGCGCTCGCGGGCATGCAGCTTCCGGCCGGGGTGATTCTCGACGGGGAGGGCGTCGTGTACGTCAACGCGCATGTGGACTTCGGCGCGGCACAGTCCCGGGCGTACTCGACGCCGGCGCGGGTCCGGCTCCTCGCCGAACGACAACCTGCGGCCTACGCCGTGTTCGACGTCCTGCAGCACCCGGCGCACGGGGACGTCCGCGGGTGGTCTTACGTACGCCGCAGGGCCCTGCTGGAGCATTTGCTGGAGGAGTACGGCATGGGCCCACCGATCCAGGCCGTGCCGACGACGACCGACCCTGAGCTGGCCCGGGTCTGGTACGAGGCGCTACGCGTCCAGGGCATCGAGGGCCTGATGGTGAAGGGCGGAGCGACCGCATACCGCGGCGGCTCCCGCCAGTGGGTGAAGGTCCGTCACTCCGAGACCGTGGACGCCACGGCGGTCGGCTACACAGGGCCGGCCGCGCGCCCCCGGCACCTGGCCGTACGTCTGCCCGATGGGCACACGGCCCTGTCGCAGACGTTGAAGGCGCCCCTGGCCGCGCAAATGTCGCAGCTCCTCGCCGTGGCAGCCCCGGCCCGGCAGGCACGAACCAGTGGCGGCGACGCGTACAACGCGGTCGAGGTCGGCGCCCTGGTGGAAGTGCTTGCGGGCACCACCCGCCACGCTGTCGTCGTTATTATCCGGCTCCGGTGACGACAGCACTGTGCCCCGGCGGGGACTGCCCGAGCGCGTCCGGGTCACCGCTCCTGGTTGGCCTTACCGGCACGGGCCTCGTCCATGGCCTTGGCGAACTCGTTGTCGCGGCGCCGCCGCTGGTAGATGGCGGAGGCAGTGACACCCACGGCGGCCGCGGCCGCGAGGACGGTCGTACCGGGCGTGCTGAGCGCCTTCAGGAAGCGCGCCACCCGCTCGGGGGTGAGGCCCATCTGCCGGGTGTACCCGTAGGGCGCTGCCGCGGAGCTGACCGCGTCGCAGGCCGTCGCGAACGTCGTGTCGCTCCTCCACCCGCTGGTGTTGGAGACGCCGAGGATCAGCTCCGCCCGGCTGGGGGCGACGCCAAGGGCCAGGAGCCGCAGGAAGTCGGCGCGTGCGGTCCGGCTCGCTTCCTCGGGACCGTCGGGGTCACGGCCGGCGAGCGCGATCGTCAGGCGCGTGTCGGTGCGCGCGCTGGCCCACACCGCGGTTAGGTCGAGGCCGAGGGCGGTGACCGCGGTGTCCAACGCCTGTCGACCACCATCTGGCCAGTTGCCTTTTCGACGGCACCAAGAGCACATGGGCCGGCTTCGGCCAGGTCTTCGTCATCCTCGGCGACCTCGAGCGGCGTGACGGGAACGCCGCCGGTGCGTCGGAGTGCTACCGGTATGCCCTCTACCTGGCCCCGGGCCCTGGTCACCCGGCGCAACCCGTGCGGCTGCCCGA
This sequence comes from Streptomyces sp. NPDC005866, assembly GCF_040629895.1. Lineage (NCBI taxonomy): Bacteria > Bacillati > Actinomycetota > Actinomycetes > Kitasatosporales > Streptomycetaceae > Streptomyces > Streptomyces sp. NPDC005866. Next base: position 17,061 of record NZ_JBEXWP010000026.1, on the reverse strand, counting down.
ACGAGCCGAGCGCATCCTGGGCGGGCCGCGGCTGGCCTCCCTGGTGGGGCCGGCCGACCCTGTCCTCTCCCCACTCATCGCCAGCCTGCGTGCCAGACTCGACGATGCCCAGTCACCCGACCCGCTCCTGCCGGACCTGCGCGTCATGGCCCGGGAACGGCTCTTCCATGTGACCGCGGACCTTGACGAACGCCGACTGCTGGCCGAAGAGCTGGCGGGCGGCATACACCAGGCTCTTCAACGGGACCTGGCCACCACCCTGCGGGATCTCAGTGTTCCCGTCGCTCAGATCCTCGACACAACCCAGGGGCCGGCCGCCGCCGTGGCGCTACTCTCCAAGGTCCTTGACCACCACGACACCTACAGCCGTCTCGCCGAGCCGCAACTGCCGGTCGCTGTCGCCCGGCTCCTGACCGGGCTCACCGGAGGACCTCAGCGGGCGTTCGACGTACTGTGGCACCACCGAGCACTTCGGCTGCGCAACCGGGCACTGGGTCCCGCCCATCAGGACGCCGACGAAGCCTCCGGACAAGCCCAACCAGTCTACGAGGAGTTGTTGTCCCTCCTCACCCTCCACGGTCCGAGCCTGCACCTGCCCGACGACCGCCCCGCCACCGTACTCGCCTTCGACCTGCACGAAGAGGCCAAGGCCCGAGGCATCGTCGAAGACTTCTCCCGACGATCGCTGGGCCCGCCCTCCGGCGTCCCTCTGGACCAATATGTCGCCGAGGGCATACTGCTCACCCAGCAACGCCGCCTCTTTGTGGGAGACCGCTCCGACCGGGCGGCGCGCTGGCGCGAGTGCGCGGCGCAACTGAACGAATTGCACAGCCGGTTCGAAGGAGCGGCACCCGGCTATGTGCGGCTGCGCCGCGCCGAAGGCGCGCGGCTTCACGACGCGCTCCGGCTGATCAAGGAGTCCGCCCCCGCGGAAGGCATGGTGCTCGCCTCCTACTTCGTCGGCGAATCACAGACCTTCTGCTTCGCCCTGGCCTCCGGAAGCCGTGAGCCGAAGCTGTACCGGATCCCGTGGGGGCGGGCGGAACTGCACGCCGCGGCTGAGAGGATCCGCCGCGCTGTCAACGGGGACAGGTCTGCGTTCCCTCCGGTTCCCCCGATCAAGCCCCGCCGACCGGTCCCCCTCCCCCTGGAGGACCTGGCCGATGTGCTGCTGCCCTTCCAAGCGCTGCTGGAGGGGCGGCAGTTGCTCTGTGTGGCTCCGCACGGTCCGCTGTCCGTGCTGCCGCTGGGCGCCCTGCGGCTGCGCGACGGCCGGTACTGCGCGGAGCATGCCGCGGTGGTCTACGTCCCGAGCATCTCCGCCCTCGAATACCTCCGTGCCGCGGGTCCGACGGGCTCCGCCTCGGCGCTGGTGGGCTCCACCTCGGCGCTGTGCGTGCGCGTCGCGAGCGCCGAGGATCTGCAGCACGGCAGGGACGAGTTCGAAAGGCATGCGCTGCCCGAAGCCCCCGGATGGGCCGTGACATCGTTGACGGGACCGCAGGCCACGCCCCAACGGGTATTCGACGGCCTCGGCCGTATCGGTCTCGCCTACGTCGCTTGCCACGGGTATCGAGACCTCAACGATCCGGAGAACTCTGCGCTGTTGCTCTCCGACGGGGCGGAGCGCCCCAGCCTGAGTCTCGACGGATCCTCTCAGCACGCCTTCCGTAAGCTCCTGCGTGCCCGCGATCTCCCGCAGGGCGGCATCACGCCGGCCCGGGTCGTGCTGCGGGCCTGCTCGGCGGGATGGCACGAGCCGGAGCACCCGGGTGAGGACTTCACCGGCCTGCCGCGAGCCTTCCTGCGCGAGGGCACCCATACGGTCATCGCCCCGATCTGGCAGGTCGACCAGGACAGTTCGGCCGAGCTGCTCGACTCGTTCACGGCCGGGGTGATGCGCGGGCTGCCCGTCTGGCGCGCTCTGTGGAACGCTCAGCGTCGGATGCTGGCCGACGAGACCCGCAGGTACCTCGCCCACCCCTACCACTGGGCAGCGTTCGTGCCGCTCGGAGACTGGAGTTGAAGTGCCCGACGTCGACCTCGACCAGCTCGCCGAACTCCCCGACCGGCTAGCGTTGTTGGCCCTGGAGGAGATCGCCTACACCCTGAGCGGCCGCTACCCCACGTGCCTCACCCGCCCGTCCGAGGCACGGGCCGTGATCAGCGCGCTCTTCGAGGCCGCGGACGCGGCGCCGCCGACGGCGGTCGCCATGGACACCGCCGCCGCGCGGCGCGTACTGGCCGCGTTGGCCCAGGAGGAAGCGAGCGCCACACTGGTCGGCGACGTCCTGGCGGACCCGCCCGGGGACGACCAGATGGGCGGCGATGACCTGACCACCGACATGGTCGTGCTCGCGGGCGTCATCGCCTTCCTCCGGCTGCACGTCGACTTCCGCTTCAAGCGCGCCAACGGCCGTTCCTCCGTCGACTTCCGCATCGGTCAGAAGCCGATCTCCGAAGGCATGCTGGCTTCCCTGGCCCGCGCCGTCCTCAGCCTCCTGCAACGCGATTCATAGCTCCGTCCTGGATCCGGCCCGGTCGTCATGACCGTGGACACTCTCAACCTCGTATTGGCCGTCATGACGCTCGTCCTGACCTTCCGGGCGGGGCGTCGCTTCTTTCGGGCGCGAGATCTTCGCACGCTCGAATGACGGTAACGCCGACGGCGAGCGCGGACAGCGCCGGCAGGAGACAGCTTGCCGCGGGAATGGCACGGCTGCGCCGGGCTTCGGAGGCAGCGGAGCAGACGACCGATCTGGGCCCGGTCCCTGCTGTAGTTCGGTCGTGAGCATCCAAGGGGGTGGGCGGTCTCAGTTTCCGTCTCATTCAGCCCGGTTCACTGACGTTCAACCGGGACCAGGAGCCGCTCCCTAGCTGGTGGTGAGCCGTCCATGAACGCAGGTGAATGGTCCCGCACGACGCCCACCACCCACCACCACAGTTGGAAAGCGTGTTGGTGGGGAGCCAGAAGGGCTGGCGAAGCGCCATCAAAGGAACTCCAGGCAGCAAGACGCTTGGGGCAGAAAGGGGGACTGTCCCGAGCGAGTAGGAGTGACGGCTTCGATGCGCCAACGCTGAGGCGACGGGGGGGATGCACCAGCGTCGGTGGTCCGGGGGACGACAAGCGTCACCCCTCGAAGTGGTGGCTGAACAGCTTCTCGGTCAACGCCCAGAGAGCACGAGCCCCCAACGCGACCACGAGCCGACCAGCAACCTCTCGAATCTTCCCCTTGACCGCCGGGGGAGGGTTCGATTTTTCCATCACTCCACCTCATCTCTGGGGCTGCGTCTCGTCACCGTTCGGGACGAGGCGCCCCCCTCTCAGAGATGAGGCCCCGCCAGGCTAGCGCCCACTCTCGGTTGATCACCATCCGAGGCGCTCAGCGGCGTTCAGGGACGCTGCGGTACAGCAGCGAAGCACAGCAACCCCAGCAATCGCCCCACCCGTCAATGTCGCTGGGAACCCGGTTGCGCGGTGGCCGGCCTTGCGAGGGCCGCGGCCAGATAGAGACGGCATTTTCTGGCACTAGCCCTCTGCCAGGCTGGGAATATGGCTCACCGCCCGTACCCGAAGCGCGAACGCGCCCTCCGGCAACTGCAGCGCTACAAGTTCGAGCTTTCTCCGGCTCCTCTGTTCATCGTCTCCGAGGCCCAGAGGGAAGCCGACCGGCGACCGCCACTCGCTGAGAGTTCGACGGCGACGGCCAGATCAGCACGGCGCCGATCGTCGTCAACGGCTACGTCTACGTCGGCTCCCGAACCGGTCAGCTGTGGGCGCTCAACGGCGCGACCAGTCAGTCCCTCTGGTCCACCGATGTCGGCACGCCGATCAACGGACCCGACGAGCACACCCCGTCCCAGCTGCCGACCGGACTCGGCGCGGGCGGCGGGCTCGTGGTGGTTCCGGCCACCAACCTGCTGGTGGCGTACGGGCAGTGAGTGACGGGGTGACCGCCGCGGCCCGCGGCGGCCACCCCGCCTGTTCGGCAAGCCCGTTCGGCAGGCACCGCGAAGGGCCCCACCGTATCGGTGGGGCCCTTCGCGGTGCGCTGCTGGGTGCGCGGCGTGCGCGGGCGGGGTGCCTGCGGCTTCCCTGCGGCCTTCTACGACTGGAACTTCTCCTGGACCAGCACGGCGGTGGAGGAGGAGGCGGGGTCCAGGATGACGCGGACCGGCACGTTGCCCTTCTTCGCGGCGGCCACCAACTGGTTCTCGGTGCACGGGAAGGTGGCGTAGCCGTCCTTGTCGGGCATGCCGGCGTCGCCGTCGTTGGAGCAGATGAGGGACTCGCCGTAGATGAGCGTCTCGTCGGTGGCGTCGAAGGACTCGGGTGTGGCGTAGTGGGCCTCGACCTGCAGTTGGCCACCGCTGTAGAGCAGCGTCCCGGTCATCGTGACCGGCGGGCAGTAGCCGGTGACCGAGCCGATGGAGTTGATCTCAGCGTTGCTCCTGCTGTCCTTCGCGTAGCTGAGCTGGTTGGTGCACCGCATATTGGGCTTGTTGGGAGTGCCCTTGGGGATGTTCGAGTCCACGCCTTGGCCACTGGAGGGCGCGGACGTGGCGGCGGCGTTCGACCCCGGGGTGGCACCGGAGCCGGAAGAGGAGCCGGAGCCGGCGGGCGCGGACGTGGCGGCGTTCGACCCCGGGGTGGCACCGGAGCCGGAAGAGGAGCCGGAGCTGGCGGGCGCGGACGTGGCGGCGTTCGACCCCGGGGTGGCACCGG
>NZ_JBEXWP010000026.1:0-12236 GCF_040629895.1 Streptomyces sp. NPDC005866 | reverse complement strand
GAGCCGGAAGAGGAGCCGGAGCTGGCGGGCGCGGACGTGGCGGCGTTCGACCCGCCGGTCGATGCGCCGACGGGCGCCCCCGCAGACACCGGGGTGGTGGAGTTGGCCGCAGAGGTCGAGCCGACAGGACCGCAGGCGGTCATTGCCAGCCCGGCGACGACGAGAACGGCGGTCGAAAGGCCCCAACGAGCAGTCCTGGTACGCATGGTGTCCCTCTTTCGGTATTGACTTTCGCCCCGGTGACGATGAGTTCGAGCCGCCCCCGATTCGGAAGCAACCACCGGCGGCTGAGAAGACTTTCGCACTCTCAAGGGCCCAGGTCGGCGCCTGTTACGCCCCCGTGGCGCAACACCACACACGTCACGACAATCGACACCTGAACGAGGAGTTCGTGGCATGACGGCGCTCCGCTGGCGCCCCGCCGGCCAGGACGTACGAGGGCCCACCGCGGCGGTAAGGCCCTGGTCATGCGCCGGTTGCCTGCTCGCGGACTCCGGGGGCGGCGGCTCTACTTGATTTTCCCGTTGCCCTTGCCGCCGCTCGCTCGGCCGTTTCCGATCGCGTTCTTCGTCGCCGTCGAGCCGTTGCCGACACCGGGCTTGCCCGTACTGCCCGACTTGCCGGGCGCGGCCGTCGCCGACGCCAGCTGCTCGGAGCAGTATGCGGCGACCCTGTCCTTCCCGCCGGCGGCCGTGACGAGCCGCTGCCAGGCTGTCGCCTCGAGCGCTTTGCCGTGGCCCTTGACCTGTTCGTAGGCACGGCAGTGGGCTTCGGTGTCCTGCGCGCGGGCCGGGCCGCCCACCGTCCCGGGGCCGCCGGAGGTCGTCGACGGGGCCGCACCGCCCGGCCGGGCCGGGGCCGCCGCCGGGTGCGCGGTTCCCGGGCCGTCACCGGCACCGTTCGTGGAAGAGCCCGCCGAACCGATGGCCGCGACCGCGACACCGCCCAGGGTGAGGCTGGCGAACACCACACCGAACGTCATCTTCACGGACCGCCCGGCACGCCGCTCCGCGGGCAGCCGCCAGTCGTCCCGGCGCCGGGTACGCGCCCCCGTGTCGCGGGCGGCCCGGAAGGCGGTCAGGGCCCGCTGCTCGGCCTCGTGGTCCTGAACGCCTTCGCGCAGGGCGGTGGCCAGCACCGATTCCAGCGCGGCGGCGTCACGCGCGTCCAACGGGCCGGACTCGGTGCCGCCAGGGTGCTCACGTCGGCGGCCCGACACCCCGTCGCCGTTCATCCGATCACCCATCTCTGCTTCCGTTCCGGTCCGATGTGTTCGATTCGTTCCGCGTGCCGGACCCTTGTGTCCGCCAGCCGGCCCACTTTCGTCGGCGTCGTTCATTTCGACTCCCCCAGCGTCGGGGAAGCCTCACCCGTCACACCCTCGTCCGCGTCGCTGTCGAGGCCGAGCTGGCGGGCGAGGCGTTTCAGGCCGCGATGGGCGGCGGTCCGTACAGCTCCCGGACGCTTGCCGAGGACACGCGCCGCGGCGGGGCCGTCCAGGCCGACGACGACCCGCAGGAGGACGGCCTCGGCCTGGTCCCGCGGCAGTCCGCGAACCAGTTCCAGGGCCCACTCGGTGGAGAGGGACTCCAGGGCCTGTTCATGGGTGTTGTGCGGGCCGGGCAGACCCAGTACGTCCTGTTCGGTCCCTCCTGGCCGAGGCCGCACCCGTTGGCGGCGCAGATGGTCCAGTGCCCGGTGCCGGGCGATGGTCGCCGTCCAACCGCGGAACCCGGCCCCGTCGCCTTTGAAGCGTCCGATGTCGCGGGCGATCTCCAGCCAGGCGTCGGACGCCACGTCCTCCGCTTCGTCACCGACGAGCCCGCGCAGATAGCCGAGCAGGCCGGGCTGCACCAGCCGGTAGGCGACGGCGAAGGCGGTTTCGTCGCCGTCCTGGGCCCGCGCAACTGCCGTGCCCAATTCCCCGTCGTACGCCTGTACGCGCCGGGGTTGCCGTGTCTGGCCCAAGACTGTCCTCGTTCGCGCCGTTCATCACTGCTGCATGCCGTCCGCCGCGCTCCGGTCGCCTCGACGGCCTCCATCGTGACCAGCGTCCTTCCTCACAGAAATGTCACAACGCGCCAGGCCTCCTACACGTCGCCCGCCGAAGCGCCCAGAGCCGACCGCCGCATTCGCGACTTCCCGCAACGGAGTTCTGTGGGGGCGCGTGATGCTTCGGCGCCCCCGTGCGCTCCCTATGGCATGAGTGCGTACCTCCGTCTGCGAGCGGTGCCGCCCCCGGCACTGCGCAACAGCGCGACCTGGATCGAGCGACTCTTCGAGGACGGCCCGGAGGCTGTCCGGCACCGCGAGGAGGTGCTGGGCGAGCGCTATCTGGATCAGGAGCGCATCTACGCCGGTGTCTGCCCGCGTGATGCCGAGAACCGGCCCGGGACCCAGGTGGTGCTCGGTGGCCGACCGGCGTTCCGCCGCGCCCCGCGCCAGCCGCTGTTCCTGGTGTTGACGGCGGGCCAGGCCCGCCGGGTGGCCGAATTCCTGACCACGGCCGATTTCGATGCGCTGTGGTTCTTCGCCCGCGACGAACTGCTGCCGCGCTACGGCGGTGTCATCGCGGAGACCGAGACGTGGGGTGCGTTCGCTGCGGAGCACCGGGAGCTGACGGCTTTCTACACGCGGACGGCCGAGTGCGGGCAGGCGGTGGTGAAGCGGCTGTCGGCCTGAGACCGGCGGCTTCCTTGCACCGGACGGTCCGTTCTGTGAAGGCGAGGTGTAACACTTCCGGCCGAGTGCGCTCTTTCCATGCGGACGACCTTGTCGGTCGGCCAGGACAGGGGACGTGACTCGTGCAGGGGACCAACGAAAGCGGCGGAGCGTACGGCGAGGATCCGTACGGCGGCGCCGGGCACACCTACGCCTACGGCCACGAGAACGGCGGCGGCGCCCCCACCGACACGGCCACGATGTCGTGGGATCCGGTGGAACCCGCGCAGCGGACGCACCCGCAAGGCGACCCCCAGGTGATGGAGGCGTACGCCCGGGCCATCGGCATGCCGCAGTACGTGGCCGAGCCGGTCCCCGTCACGTCGCCGTGGGGTTCCCCCCACGGCGACGTCCCCATCGGGCTGCCCCCGGAGTTCGACACCTCCGAATATCCCGTACCGGAATCGGACACTTCGGCAGACGAGTCGGCGCGGCCCGTCTTCGTCGATTCCTCCGGGCGACGCCGGCGCCGCGTGCGTCGTGCCGCAGGACTGCTGATGATCCCGGCCGGCGGCTACTTCGCCCTGTTGATCAGCACGATGCTGGGCGGTCCCGGCATCAGTGCCCCGTTCGTCCCGCAGCCGGACTCCACGCACCGGACCCCACCCCGGGCGGCGGTGCCCGACTCCTCGTCCGGCACCGGACACTCCGCGGGGAGCCCGAGCCCCACTGCGGCGCGGCAGAACTCCCGCTCCGCGGTGCCACACACCCCCGGTGCCACCGCCCGGCCGGCCGCCTCTCTCACCGCGACGGTCACGTCCGAGCCCACCGAGGCGCCAACCGCGACCACGTCCCCGACCTCTACGACCCCCTCCGCCCACGTGCCCAAAGGCCGCGCCCTCGGCTCGTCGCACAGGCCCGTGAAGTGATCCAAGGCCCTGACGTGACCGATCGCCGACACCGCAGCGCTCCTCCGCGCCGCCCCAGCCGTACCCGCCGGATCACACCTCGCACCCACTGGATGCTGCTGAGCGTGCTGGCGGTGGCCCTCTCGACGGCCCTCCTGTTGCAGGGCTACACCCATCACATGTTCGGGATCACGTCGGACGACGTGACCGGCGCCCGTGGCCGGAACGACACGGTGCCCAGCCAGGTGGTGCACGGCGGCCCCGTGATAGCGAACGCCGCCACCGCCCCGCACACCGGCTGGGTGAAGCCCCGTACCATCGCGCTGACCTTCGACGACGGCCCGGACCACGTCTGGACGCCGCGCATCCTGGACGTGTTGCGCCGCAACCATGTGCACGCGACCTTCTTCGTCGTCGGCACACAGGTCGTCGCCCACCCGGAGCTGGTCCGCCGGATGGTCGCCGAGGGCCACCAGATCGGCATCCACACCTTCACCCACCCCGACCTCGCCCGCCTCGCCCCCTGGCAGCGATCCCTGGAACTGCGCGAGACCCAGCTGGCGGTGGCCGGGGCCGCGGGCGTCACCACCGCGCTGCTGAGGCCGCCGTACTCCTCGAAGAACGACGCACTGAGCGATGCCGACTGGTCGGTCCTCAAGCAGGCCGACGCGGCGGGCTATGTCACGGTGCTCACCACCCGGGACGCCGAGGACTGGCAGCGTCCCGGAGTGAGCCGCATCCTCACCAACGCGACCCCGCACGGCACCGCCGGTCAGATGCTGCTCATGCACGACGCCGGCGGCGACCGGTCCCAGACCGTCGCCGCGCTGACCGCCCTGCTGCCACGGCTCAAGGCGGACGGATACAGCTTCGCGACCGTCTCCGACGCCGTCGGCATGGCCGCACCCGTCCGGCCCGCCGGGCTCAGCGACCATCTGCAGGGCCTGGCCCTCGTCCGGGTGCTGGAGGCCGGCGACTGGCTGGTGTGGCTGCTGGGCGTGCTGATGTACACGGCCGGGGCGATCAGTGTGCTCCGCGCGGCGGTCGTCCTGTTCGCCGCGTGGCGGCACCGGCGCCTGCGCACGGGGCGCCGGAGCCGGATCTGGGGGCCGCCGGTGACCGAGCCGGTCAGCGTCATCGTCCCCGCGTACAACGAGAGCGCCGGTATCGAGGCGGCCGTGCGCTCGCTGCTCGCCTCGGACCATCCGGTGGAGATCATCGTGGTTGACGACGGTTCGACCGACGGCACCGCCGACCTGGTCGAGTCGCTCCGCCTGCCGGTGCGGGTGATCCGGCAGCAGAACGCGGGCAAGCCCGCCGCGCTCAACACCGGACTCGCCGCGGCCCGCTTCGAACTGGTGGTCATGGTCGACGGCGACACGGTCTTCGAACCCGACACCGTCCGCACGATCGTGCAGCCTTTTGCCGACCCGCGCGTGGGTGCCGTCTCGGGCAACGCCAAGGTCGTCAACCGCGGCGGTATGCTCGGCCGCTGGCAGCACATCGAGTACGTGGTCGGGTTCAATCTCGACCGCCGTCTGTTCGACCTCGCCGAATGCATGCCGACCGTACCCGGAGCGGTCGGCGCGCTCCGCCGCCGGGCGCTGCTCGCCCTCGGCGGCGTCAGTGACGTCACCCTTGCCGAGGACACCGACCTCACCATGGCGCTGTGCCGGGCCGGCTGGCGCGTGGTGTACGAGGAGGGCGCCAGGGCATGGACCGAGGCGCCCGCGTCCCTGAACGCCCTGTGGCGCCAGCGGTATCGCTGGTGCTACGGCACCCTACAAGCGATGTGGAAGCATCGCGGCGCACTGGTGCAGCGCGGTGCGGCCGGAAAACTGGGCCGCCGGGGTCTGGTCTATCTGCTGCTCTTCCAGGTGCTGCTGCCGCTGCTCGCCCCCGTCGTGGACATCTTCGCCCTGTACGGGCTGCTCTTCCTCGACCCGGTCCGGATCATCGGGCTGTGGCTGGCCTTCCTGCTGCTGCAACTCCTGATGGGCCTGTACGCGTTCCGCCTCGACGGGGAACGGCCGGGCCCGCTGTGGAGCCTGCCGCTGCAGCAGTTCGTCTACCGCCAGTTGATGTACCTGGTGGTGATCCAGTCCGTCTACACCGCCGTGTCGGGTTCGCGGCTGCGCTGGCAGCGCATGGAGCGGTACGGCAGTCTGCGGGCCCCGGCGGGCGCGGAGGCGCCCGGCGACGACCTGCCTCCGCAGCATCCCGGCTTCGCACACCTCATGGACAGTGAGCACAGCCCATGAGCGGACACCGACGCAGGCCGCCGCAGCGCCTCAACGGCGGCAGAAGTGCGGGGGGTCACCGCGCCATGTCCCACCCGGCCGGACGTCGTGACCAGGCCACACGAGAGGACCTGCCAGGCCGCGCCCGCAGAATGGCACCACAGAAGAAACCTTGGATCGACTACCCGCGCCGGGGCAGGACGGGACCACGCCGCTGGATGCCGTCGATACGCCAACTACTTGCGCTCTTCCTGCTCTTCTTCGGCGGCACGACAGCGGCCGTCGGCTACGCCTACGCCACCGTCACCATCCCCGATCCCAATCCCACGACACTGCTGCAGAACAACGTCTACTACTGGTCGGACGGCACGGTCCTGGCGACCGACGGCAGCGTCAACCGGCAGAACGTCACGCTCGCGCAGGTACCCGCCGACGTGCGGTGGGACTTCATCGCTGCGGAGAACTCTGTGCGTTTGCTCTTCCCGACCTTCGGTGATGCGCGGCTCCCCGACGACGCGGCTGTTCCACTCACTGCCGCGCTTGCCGCTCTCACCTTGATTGAAGAGCCCGCCGAAGTAGCGGGGATGCTGCTGGAGAACCAGGGCCAGTGGGAGCCTGCCCACTGGAGGCTGGCGGACGCCATCTGGATCAATGACGGCGGGCACTCCTACCGAAACCCCTGCAACGCCTTTGCCCTGCCGGAGAAGCGTCTCCGGGAGATCAACAACGCTTTGAACGGTGAGGAGCGACGGCCACACCGGGCATCCGACTGAAGCCCTGAGCTTGGGAAGCTCGGGTTCTCTGAACGCGCTAGCTGTTCTGACCTGCGGTGGACGTGGACCGGTGCGCAGGCGGTCGACAGTTTTTTCCCCGCTGTTCCCCGTGGTTCTCCGCAGGATCTGGCACACATCTGGCACGTCCGATCGCTCTGGGCTGAGAGTCTGAGCCGATGAATGATGATGAGGTTGTCGAGGCGTTGCGGATCGTAGCTCGGGCGAGGACTTCGCCACCGCCCGCAACACCCGAGGCTGTTGCCGGGGCGGAGGAGGCCATCGGGTTCCCGCTGCCTCCTCTCCTGCGGCGCTTGTACGTCGAGGTCGCCAACGGCGGATTCGGCCCGAACGAGGGGATCCTGGGCGTGAGCGGTGGGGCCGCGCAGGGCAACTTTGCGGACATCGCCGAGCTGTACCAGGACGGCCCGGATCCGTCCGGTCGTATCCCGGCCGGCCTGGTGCTGATCTACGACTGGGGCTGCACCATCTGGTCGCTGGTCGACTTCCGCGATCCTGCGGGCGTCATGTGGTGCAACCATGAAGGCGAGTGCTGGCCCCAGGGCATGAATCTCGCGGAATGGCTGACGGGCACGCTGGCAGGAACCGTGACGGTGGAAGCACTGTTGGAGAGTCAACCCGCCTCATAGGCCGGATGCCCCAGTGTCCTGAGCTGGTACTTCTCCATCGGGGTTACGGGATGAACCGGCGACCTCTTCGTCCCGAAGCAACTCTTGTGAGGGCTCATCCTTGGGCCGTGGCTGCTCTGAGCTGCTGCGATGGTCCACCGGTGTGTGTGGACGTTCGCCACTGTCCGCCTGCGTTGTCACGCAGTTAGACACTCAGCGGTTGGACAGGTGCGGCAGGGCCATCAGGTGGCCCGCTGCACCGTCGAGCGACTGACGCGGGAACTGGGTATCACCGGGGCGGTCCGCGGCAAGAAGGTCATCACGACGATCCAGGACCAGGCGGCCGGGCGGGCACCGGACCTTCTTGACCGCGACTTCGTGGCTCCGGCCCCGAACCGGTGCTGGGTGGCCGACTTCACGCACGTCGCAGCCTGGGCCGGCACCCTCTATGTCGCCTTCGTCGTCGACACCTTCTCCCGCCGCATCGTCGGCTGGTCCGCTGCCACCAGCAAGGAGACCCAACTGGTGCTGGACGCATCGGAGATGGGGCTGTGGCAACGCGACCGCGAGGGCCACCGCCATGTCGCTGGTGAGCTTGTGCATCACTCCGATGCCGGTTCGCAAGGCGAATTCAACTGGTCGTCGCAACACCTTGATCACGGAGGTGTTGGATGGGACGACCGAGGAAGCCGATGCCGCAGGCGCCGGCCGGGGCCCGACGGCAGTGGGCCGCGGATCGGGCGATGCGGGCGCCGATGCGCTCGCCCGGCCGCCCGGAGCCGTCGCGCGCTGTGCAAAGGGAGTTCTGGCGCCTGATCGCGTCCGGGGCCACAACGGTCCAGGCCGCCGAAGGGGTCGGCGTGTCGGCACCGGTCGGGATCCGATGGTTTCGACACGCTGGCGGGATGACGCCGCTGAGCCTGGACAAGCCCACCGGCCGGTACCTGTCGTTCGCCGAGCGTGAGGAGATCGCGCTGCTCAAGGCCCAGGACAAGGGCGTGCGCGAGATCGCTCTCACGATCGGCCGCGACCCCGGGACCGTCTCTCGTGAACTGCGCCGAAACGCTGCGACCAGGAGCGGGAAGCCGGTCTACCGTGCCGTGGTGGCGCAGTGGAAAGCGCAGCAGGCCGCAAAGCGTCCCAAGACGGCGAAGCTGGCGGGCAACGAGCGGCTGCGCGAGTACGTGCAGGACCGGCTCGCTGGTCGCGGCATCCATCGGTTCGGTCGGCGATGCCTATGACAATGCCCTGATGGAGTCGACGATCGGTTTGTTCAAAACCGAGCTGATCAAGCCCCGGCGGCCCTGGAAGACTCTGTCCGAGGTCGAGTTGGCCACCGCCGAGTGGGTCGACTGGTTCAACCACCGCCGCCTGCACGGTGAGATCGGCCACGTCCCGCCCGCAGAATATGAAGCCACCTACTACCAGCAGAACGCAAATCCCCAGGTCACAGTCACAACCTAGAGTCTCGATCAAACCCGGAACGGTTCAACCTCTCTCAAAACGGAACCCCAAAGAGCTCATCAACTCTCGCACCAGGTCTTCCGCGAATGGGTCGGCCTCGGCGGCGAGCACCGCAGCCACCGCATCAGTATCTGGTTCACGGCCAGCCTCTCTCGCCCAGTCTGCTGCGAGGGGGGCGGCCTCCTTGTTCCGTTTCAGCAACTGCTCCGGAGCGCCGTAAGAGTCTCGCGCCATCTGCGGCGACAGCACGCACTCCCACCTCGGCCCCTTCGGGCTGGCTGCCTCCACCGCCGCCACATCACTGTCAAACACATGGGCGACGAGCACGGGGGCCTGCGTCTCCTGCACGATCGAGTCGGCGGGTCTACCACCGGCGTGGAGTTGCACGATCTGCCAGGCACCGTCTTGAGCCGACCAGGACAGGTCACCGCGTGCCTGCCGCATCGCAGGCAGCTCTGCCAATGGCCCGGCGCACCGGGCCACCACGAAAGATCCAAAGAATCCCATGAGCCAAGATGCTATGAGCCGCTGCTGACAACGCCTCTTACTCCGGCCGTCAGGCGACCCGCCGAACGCCAGGAGTTCGGGCACGAGGCGGGTGCGCTGCGCCGCTCGATGCGAACTACGGGCGGGACGATGCCGAACAGCGGGGCGAGCTGGCGCAAGGTCAAGTTCGTGCGCCAGTACGCCGTGACCAGCAGGATGAGGTCCTCCAACGGCAGCCTCCATGGCCGCCCGCGCCGCGACTCGTTCCCGATCTCACGGCGCACCACGGTCACCAACTTGCCGAAACAGCGGGGGCTCAGCCCGGTGAACGGGGCTATCCAGGACGGCTCCGACGCCGTGATCACACCAGCCACTACAAGATCATCTCAGTGGGTGCGAGCCAACCTGCCAGATCCGCTACCCACGCCCAAGGGCCTTGGTGAACCAGTGATCCGCTCTGCCATGGCCTTCGTAGGGCGCGATCTCCTCGTACCCGTGCCGCGTGTACAAAGCCCGTGCCTCAGTGAGTTGGGTGTTGGTCTCGCACACGATCTGAGCAGCGCCCAACCTTCTGGCAGCTTCCTCGACGGCGAGCAGCAGACCTCGGCCGAGCCCGGCTCCCCGCCCGGCGGGGTGCACGTACATCCGCTTGAGCTCCGCGGTCTTCGGGGTGCCGCCAAGCAGTCTGAGACCCGCGCAGCCCAGAAACTCGCCCTCTTGACTGCGTGCGACGAGAAACTCACCAATGGGCGGGCTGAGGTCCTGGTGCGGGTCCTTGGCGAGCACTGCTTGAAGTTCCTCGTCTGTGGCTGTGCGTCCCAGCACCCGCCGTCCCATCTCCATGAAGTACTGCAGCATCACCTCGTCCACAGCCGGGCCGATGACGGGCTCGGGCTTGATCGTCCAGGCAGACATGCAGGCCATGGTCCCGAACTCGCCGTGAGCCGTCCACAGTTCTATCGCCAGGCACAATCGGCCGCGGGCCGCAGTTAGAGATCATTACGGGACAGCCTTTAGGAACAGCGTTTGACGACCGGTTCCGGAGGCAGTCGGTGATCACCTGGCTCACGGATCTCGATGAGAAACGACGGCACTGTCGTGTCCACGAAAGTGGTACGGCCAGCCTCTCGTCACAGTAGCTGGCCGTCGAAGGGGTCGCCGGAGCCGGGCTGGAACGTTGTGCCGAGGTTGTACTGCGCGATCCCGAAAGGTTGAAAATCGGCATCGGCAAGGACGCGGTAGAGGAACTCCGAGGTGGACATGTCGTACCGGTGCCATGCGCCGACGTCATTGGACCGCGCGAGGACGGGGTACTCGCCCGGCCGCTCGGCATCGATCAGCCAGAAGTACTCGTCGGCCCATTCGGTGGAGCCCCACTCAACCAGCCCCTTGCTGCCCGGCGCGTAGATCGCATAGGGCTCGACGGCGGAGACGTTTCCGAGCTTGCTGTCCTGGTCGACTGACAGGGAGACCCGCCACTGTGTCAGGAAGTCGAACGCGGGGCCTTCGTCGCGCCCCAGAAAGTAGAGGGAATCACTGAAGACGCCGCCGCCGAACACCTCGTAGAGCTCCTTGTAGTCCGCCGGCAGCGGAATCCCCAGCTCTCCCTCGATCGCCGCCCAGTCGACGGAGATCCCGAGCGGCTCCCACCCGGTCAGTTCGATCACTCGCTGAACCCACATACAACAATCTTTTAGCACCGGTCTTTGTTCCGATGTCCCATCTGCCGCGGTCAGCGCCGAACCCTCAGCTGCGCCTGCTTGACGGAAGGTCTGTGTCGTCCAAGGCGGCCCGCGCCGCCGATGTGAAGCTGCCGAGGCGCTCGGAGACCATGGTCACCTCAACGGCGTGACGCTCAACGAAGTTGACGTTGCGCTCCGGGGCACCCGAGGAGTCGCGCCAGGCGAGAAGAGTCGTCTGCATCGAGCGGAGCCCCAGGCGGACGCTGTGTGCGGCCTGCTCCACTGAATCGGGCCCCTCGATTGCGAGGCCGGCCCAAGCTGCCTGCACCAGAACCAACTGATCTTGCGCGATCTGGAGTCGCCGATCTGCCTCCGCCACATCCGGGACGTCGCCTATCAGCGCTCGTGCGGCCATCTTCAGAGCGCTGCGCGACTCGTTGGCCGGGGCCAGGAAGGCGCTGTACGCGTCTCGCCGTAGTTGTCTGCGCCACTGGGAGTGCTCGACCCTGGCTTGCCCCTCCAGCTGCCGCCGTGTCGACCCACTGGAGATCGCCGACGCCGCAACCGTGCCGAGAACACCTACCGTTGCACCCAGTAACGCCGCAAGTCCCTGGTCCATGCGGGGGATTATTCACTGGCGACCACATACGGTCACCGGCAGGGCCGGTTCCACGGGGAACTGGCGACACTTGAATAGGCGAGCCCACCAGTATCCCCCCGTCGCTCAGGTCAAGATCGGCAGCTATCGCACCCAGCCGAGGGCCGATGCTGCAACGCTGTGTAACCGTTCTGGTGGTCGTCTCTGGGGAGTGTGCTGAGGGTTCGGGGGTAAGTGGATCCCACATAGCGGCGCTTCGGACGTGAGGCGGACGGATGGGTTTCGCTGGGCAAGATGAGGGCCAGGGGCGGCTCGTAGATCGTCCGATTGAGGTCTCCGCCGCGTTCGAGGACAGTACGGAGATCGCTGAGGCTCGTGGCTTGGCCCGCGACTTCCTCACGTCGTTGCAGGCTGTGCATGGATTGCCAGTTTCCGGGCGGGTGATGGGCACGGTGCAGCTAGCCTCGCGCTTTCATGAAGCGGGCTGTCCGGTAGGTGGTCAGGACAGCAGAAAGTGCCTCTGACCAGCGAGAATGAGGATTGTCGAGGTCCTTGTTCCCGCCACCGCCGGAGGCACTTTCCAGGTGAAGAAGCGTATCGGGTCCTACCCGCGTGTCCGCGTCGAGGGCGGCGGTCGCGGGATCGTCTCGCAGGCGCCGGAGCCGTGCTGCTGGTCGAGACGGTCCGCAAGTCCGGTCTGGATACGGCGATATCGGCGGCGCTTGCTCCGTGGCGACCGCCGCGGGCGGTGCACGATCCGGGCAAGATCCTGCTGGATGTCGCGCTCGCGGTCGCGCT
>NZ_JBEXWP010000025.1:0-141926 GCF_040629895.1 Streptomyces sp. NPDC005866 | reverse complement strand
TCACCCAAGCCCTGCACCGGCTTGCCGCCCTCCCGAACCCCGGCTGACCAGCCTCTTCCCGCCCCTACGAGCAGCACCACCCCGCCGGAGCCGTGAAACCCGGCGCCCACCCGACGCGACAGCCGGGCAGTTGACCTGCCCACCATCAGACGCCGAACGCGAAACGGTCTACCAACTCCGCCGGCGGACCGTCACGAAAGATCGAGGCTAGACTTCTGAAAAGGCTATGCTGAGCGGCCAGCCGGAGAATTGCCGGGCTTGAGGTTTGGTCGGGTCGATCTGCCATGGCCAGCACTCCACGACGAACTCGGCGGCCCGTGCGTCGACGCGCACGATTCCGTAACCCTCTCGCTTGAGGCTTTGGTCACCGAGTCCCTGCCCCGTCGGGTATCCCGTCCGGTAGTCCGCGAAAGTGACTTTGGGGTTCGCGACAGCGAGAACCCGGAGTTTGTTGCCGAATCCGTCGGTGAAGTCGCCGGTGTACGGTTGGCCGCTACCGTTGGGCAACGAGTCGGCAGGTTCGAACCAACGCTGGAACGACGACGACCCGGCGGGAGACGCGAACTGAACCGGCCCGTCGGTGAAGTCGGTGAGTCCGTGCCGCACAAGGGCGCCGAGGTGCTGGTCGCCCGAAAGGATCACTGCCCCTGCATCCTTGAGGAGCTGTAGCGCCCGTAGACGTCCGGTTTCCGGATAGCCGTTGGAGTCGAAGTCGCGGCGTGGCATACCTTGCTCGTCGGTCTGGAAGCACGCCAGGGTGGTCTGGGTGAGGCACACTTTCGGAAGACCGGGGTGCATGCTCTTCCAGGCACCGAGGAAGGCCTCCTGACGTGGGCCGAGGAGTTCGAGGGTGTTCGGTGGGAGCGGGTTTCCCGCCTGGTCGAGATTGTCGGCGTCGGTGTTCTTGAACTTGCGATCCTCCAGCACGGCGAAGCTGACGCCGCCGTAGGCGAAGGCACAGTAGTAAACACTGATCCCCTGCTGGACCGGTGTGGGGTCATAGGGGTCGGGGTTGTGACCACACTGCACATTCTGGACCATGTTGACCCAGTCCGGTGAGTTGGCATAGCCGCCTTGATTGAAGTCGCCGGCGGGCGCGGCAGCGCCGGAATGACCCCAGATATTGCCCTGGAAGACATCGTGGTCGTCGACCATCACGACGGTCGGGATCTCACGGGTGAGATCGCGGAACGCCCACAGCCACTGCAGGTACTTGTAGAAGTAGTCCAGCGTGGGTGAGGGGGAAGTGTCCTTGCTGGTCGGGCTGGTCTCGTAGAATTGGTCGCCCAGTGCGACGAGCAGGTCCGGACGCTGGGCTGCCAGATGACTCGTCAGCCCGGCGTACGGGAAGTAGATGTTCCGGTCGGTGTAGAGCCCCAACTCATGCTCGCCGGGAAGCTTTGGACCTGGGTTGCTGGCCTGGTTCAGGGACCGGTGTGTCGCCTTAACGCAGTTGATCGTCCCGATGACCAGCGGCCGTCCGGCCGGTTCCGCCGGGACCCTCCCCTGGTACACCGCATGGGGGGACGAGGGACAGATGACGCGGTATTCCCAGTCACGGGTCCCATCCCAGCCGTTGACCCGGAGCAACGCGGCATAGCCGTCCTGTACGGGGGCGCTCCCGGCCTGCCGCCATCCTCCTCCCGCTGAGCGAATCTCCAGGCGTACTTCCTGAGGGGTGGTCGCTGCGCCGGGTACCAATTGGACGGTCATCTTGAGCACCGACCCGGAGACCGTGAACAGGGTGCCTACGATCGGCCCCAGCCCCCTATCGGGATGTTCGGTGATACCCGGGCCCGCCACCTGCAACGATTGGAACCAGAACCGGGCGCCCGGAGCGGAGTGGTCTTCCGATGAAGCGAGCGCGATACCGCCGCGTACCTTCGCGGTGTCCACGCTGTCGAGCGTGGCAGTCGACAAAACAGTGCTTGTTCCCGTGTCGTACGCGGTGAGCGTGAGTCGTACGGATCCGCTGTCGGCCGGCGCGATGTCCAGGCGGAGCTCCACATCCTCGGCAAGGCTTCGCGCGGGCCCTGCCGTACCTACCGCCAACTGCGCGTAGGCGAACTGATTCAGCTCGTCCGTGTGCTCTCGGAACCGGACCCGGCCGTCCGATTCGTACACGCACAGCAACCCTCCAGCCGTCCCGGACACCCCTTGCACAAGCGCAGCCGCACGGTAGTCCAAGGCGCCCGCACCAGCACCGATGAGGAAACCGGAAAAGCCCGCGGCTGGGGCCAGCGTCCCTGTTCGTACGCGCAGTTGCGCAACTCGGTCGCCGCGGATCTCGCGAGTCAGCACACCGACTGTGCGCAGCACGCCCTGCTTTGGCTGTGCGATGCACTCGATCCGGCCCTTGTTCAGCTGCCAGTCCTGAAATCTGTTGGCCCAGAACTCGGGTCCCAGCCACATGCGGGTCGCACCCGCAGGCCACGAGCCGACCAACTCCAGGCGGGAGCCCGCCGGCTCACCGGCAAAGGCGACACCCTCAAGTGCAGCGGTCGTCGCTATCCCGGCGGCGCCTATCAGGAACCCTCGCCTGGCAATATTCCAGTTGCTTTCGGCTGCCATTAGACATTCTCTTTTCTCGAAAGGTGCAAATACTACGTGTAGTATGCATATAAATATCCTGCGGCTATGCCGTCACCACGTGATTGCGCTGAGGGCGCCGACCTGGGGGGCGGTGTCGCGGCGCGGGTGGCCGGTTGTGCCGCTGGCGGCCCGTGGGCGTGCTCGTGTGCGGTAGGAGCGCGCCAAGGCGCCGGCGTTCTGCGCACGGCGCTTCACGAGGCTGGGTTCGACGACCGGTGCCGGGGCGGTGGCGCAGACTTGTGCGGACCCTCTACGCCTGGCTGAGGTCAGTGAAGTACGCGGTCAGCGCGTACAGATGGCGCTTGCCAGGTAGCAAAGGTCCACATGCCGACGAGATACGAGCAGGAGGTCGGTGGGCATCCATCCACCGTGGCCGAGGGGGCAGTGCCCGTCAACGCCCGTCCGCATCTCGGAAGGGCATGACCGGCGAAGACCGCGAAACTTCGGCGATTTGTGGACTTTGTTCGTCGGGCCTTTGCATCCTGAGTGACGGATATCACTGAGAGGGCGTTTGATCTAGGTGGATTGCCCTTTATCTCCTAGTAAGTTCCTCGCCAGGTGGGTGTCGTCTCGTCCGTTATGCGCTTGGTGAGGTTGTCGATCGAGGCGATGTGGATCATGGCCTCGGAGCTGGCGGGCAGGGTCTCGTAGTCTCGGGCGAGGCGCCGGTGCAGCATGATCCAACCAATACTTCGTTCGACAACCCAGCGCCTTTTGACAACGTGAAAGCCGCGAACTCCGGGGTTTCTGTTGACGACTTCGACGTCGATTCCGAGGCTGGCGCCGTGCTCGATGACGGCGTTCTTGAAGCCGGTGTCGACCCAGCTCTTGGAGATGGTCGGGTAGGTCTTCTTGGCCTGGTCGAGGAGCTGGATTCCGACGGCGTTCTCGGACAGGCTCGCGGCAGTGACCGTCACGGCGAGGATGAGTCCGATCGTGTCGGTGAGGATGCCCCGTTTCCTGCCGACGATCTTCTTGGCGGCGTCGGTTCCCTGGCTGGTCAGGGGACATTAGTGGAGGTCTTCACGCTCTGGGTGTCGATCACGGAAGCGGTCGGTTCGGGCTTGCGTCCTTCCTTCACGCGGGCCAGGCCGGTCAGGTCGTAGTTGAGCTGGGTGAGGATTCCCTCGTCGCGCCAGGCGGCGTAGTAGGCGTAGACAGTGCCGTGGTTGGGGAAGTCGTGCGGGAGGTAGTTCCAGGGGATTCCGGTGCGGTTGATGTAGAGGAGTGCGTTGAATACGTCGCGCAGGTCGACCTTGGCCGGCTGCTCGGTGGGCCTGCGGTCGAGCCGGGCCTTTCTCCAGGCCGTCAACGTCGGCTCGATTAAGGCCCATCGGGCGTCGGACAGGTCGCTCGGGTACGGCTTCCGCTGGCTCACGCCGTAGCGTGATCATGGATGCGGCGGACGGTGCTGCTCCGCTGCTGCTGGGCGTTTCTGCCTGATCTTCAAACCAGACGGACTTCGTGCATGAGAACTGGAGCAAACGGACGGCCAAGTTCGCAGCTCGATGGACGCGCGGGTGCACGTAGTGGAGCAAACAACTCAAGCCTGACGGCCATGAAAGTTACTTACCGACATAGACCATCTCTAAATGCCCTCTCAGGAGCGTTCGGCATTCGCCCTTCGGCATTCGGGCGATTCCAATGCCCGGCTCCGCCAACAGTGACCGGAGGTGCTGCGTGGCATCAGGCATCGCATCGCCGGCAAGGGCATCGAGTCCCCACACGCCTGGGCCGACACCGCTGGACCATCGCACGCACCATGTCCTGGTTCTTCAGATGCCGCCGGCTGCTCCGCCGTTACGAGCGCAGAGCCGAGCACTTCCTCGCTTTCACCAGCATCGCCTGCACCTTTATCTGCTACCGGTGCCTCGGCCGTGGAGTGCCTCGCACACCCCCGAGCTGATACCGCCCAGGTCATGGTCCTTCGCGGGGCAGCGCTGCCACGAAGTTCGAGAGGACAGACGCTCGAGGCGGCATCTGCCCGCGGAGATAGAGCCGATAGTGGTTGGCGACCAGGCGGCGCAGCTCTGACTCGTCCGATCTTTCACCAGTCAGTTCGAGGCTGACGTGGTGAGGCTCACCCGTCATGCGCAGCGGCCTGGCCAGCGCGTCGAACCCACAGGTGTACTCGTCGGGCATTTCCCACCATGTCTCAGCCAACACCTGATCTCTCAGGACCTACATGTGGAACTCATCATCGAAGATGATCAGGGGACCGACCGGTGTAGTCACGCGGGGAGTATGGCGGATCACGCCCGCTGAGGCCCGCCCGTGCCGGTGGTCACTTCATGTCATCCGTATCACGACGGGCTTGCCGACGTAGTTCGGCATTGTGGTCATATCCCTGGATCCTGGGATAGTTTCGTCCCATTCCAAGCGGTTGTGGACGAACAGCGGGAAGGCAAATATCCAGACGCTTCCGATCTTGGCGTTGGGATCACCCAGAATCCCGAAAGCGGGAGGACCCGCCGCCGCGTCCATCTTCTTGTCTCCGGCCGGAACGACAACGAACAGCCCTCGGCTCGCGGCGGCTCCCCGCGTCAACCGCCACGTAGAAGATCAGCGAGGCCCTTGATCAGATCGTTGGCCTCCGGCCACCCGCTGTGGCTCGCCGCCTTGCAGGCGACGCTGATCCCGATCCGCTCGGCCGCCTTTTCGGCGATCATGATCGTGGGTGCTTTGGTGTTTCCGCTGATGACATCCAGCACACCGCCGATATCCGCTTGCGCACCGTCGTCACTCGCGCCAACGTCGCCTGACACCACGCGAAGGCAGAGAAGATGACCACACGCCCCCACCCCGTTGACCGCGAACTGATCCACGCCGCAGCCCACGTCGCACGCACGCGATGCGTGTCAAATATGCGGAATCCCTGGGCGCCGGCCCCCTCACAGCACGCGAACGACGTCTGGGCCAGCAGCGCATGAGCGGCCTCGTGGACTCCCTGTTGAGGGAAGCGCTTCACGATCCCCGGATCGACACCGCCCCCCTGTCCGTGGCCTTGGTGGGCGCGGTCAGCGAGATGATGCTGAGCTGGTTCAACGGAGGTCTGAACCTCTCGGGGGAGGAGCTGGTGGATCAGGGCCTTCTCCTCTTCGAGGCCATCACCGAGCACGCCTCGGCAACCTCACGAGAATGACAGCTCGGCCACCGTCCCAACACTGCGCGGAGGTGGGCCGACGGTAGGTACCGGATCACCAACCGGGTCGCTTGGTCGGCCGACACGGATCTCACATTCACATACGTGGACTTCATGCACATGGGTATACACCGTGCGAACGGACATGCCACACTCCTTCAACTCCCGCACGCGCAAGTCCAGTTGAAGAGGCAGGCAGTCATGTCCATCTCCCGGCGGGCCGTGCTGGCCACGGCAGGCGGCGCCGCGGTCGCCTACGCCAGCGCACCCCTGCCCGCGCACGCCGAGGCCGGCCCCGTGCCGGCCGCCACCACGCAAGTCCTCAGAGCCGCCGCCGACTACGCGGTCGACAAGGTCCGTACCGTCGCGCCGGGCGTCAGCGGCTTTCCCGTCGTGACCAAGTTCGAGAAGTGGACCTACTCCCAGAACGGCGACTGGGTCGGCGGATTCTGGCCCGGCACCCTGTGGATGTGCTGGCTCCACACCAACGACGAGCAGTTCCGCACCCTCGCCCTCGACTCCGCCCGCAAACTCGCCCCCCGCCGCAACGACACCACCACGCACGACCTCGGCTTCCTCTTCACCCCCTCCTGGGTCACCGCCTGGCGCCTGACCGGGGACGACCAATGGCGCACCGGCGCCATCCAGGCAGCCGACTCGCTCATCCGGCGCTACAACCCCCGCGGCCAGTTCCTGCGCGCCTGGGGCGCGCTCGACGACCCCGCCAACGCCGGGCGCATCATCATCGACACGATGATGAACCTCGACCTGCTCGCCTTTGCCACGCAGCAGACCGGCCACACCGCCTATCTCGACATAGCCGTCGCCCACGCCAGGACCACCCAGCGCCTCTTCCCGCGGCCCGACGGATCCACCCCGCACGTCTGGGACCTCGACCCCGCCACCGGCACCCCCATCGGGCCCGGCACGGTCCAGGGCTACAGCCCCACCTCCTGCTGGTCCCGCGGACAGGCCTGGGGGATCTACGGATTCACCACCCTCTACCGCCGCACCGCCGACCCCCAGTTCCTCACCACGGCGACACGTCTCGCCGAGTACGCCATCAGCGTGCTCACCCCCGACCACGTCCCCGTCTGGGACTACCGGGCACCCCAGCACCCCCACGACATCAAGGACGCGTCCGCCGGAGCCGTCATGGCCTGCGGACTCCTCGACCTGGCCGCCGCCACCGGCCGCGAGCACTACCGGGGCGTCGCCCTGCGGCTGCTGACCGCGCTCGCGCAGACCTGCCTGACCAGGGCCTCCACTCGCGCGGACGCCGTAGTCGCCCGCTGCACCCGCAACCGACCCGCCGAGGACGGCATCGAGGTCTCCCTCCCCTATGCCGACTACTACCTCCTCGAAGGCATCAACCGGATCCTCCATCCCCAAGCCCTCGACCGCGCCATCGACCTCACCATGCCCTGACCGCGAAGGCGCGCGGGAGCGGGAGCGGAGAGCCGCGGCGTTCGGCCGGCCGCCCGGCACCGGTCGGCTTCCCGCAGTTCAGTGGCTGTTACATGGACCGCTGTCCCCCGCACCGACGAGTGGTGAGATGATCACATGGTGGGGGCGGAAGCACTCGTTCGGCGCCGGACGCGCCGAGCCGTCACGCCGGCACCCGGCGTCCCTGACCACCGAGTCGACCTTCCGCGCCCCGAAAGGGAAGAAGAGTGTCCGTGTTCCAGCGCATCCTCGTCGCCGTCGATCCCAGCCCCGCCCGCCGCTCCGCCGTACGGCTGGCCGGCGAGCTGGCGCAGCTCACGAACGCCGAGGTCCGCGTCGTTCACGTCATCGCCTCCGCCGCCTCCGTCGCGGCGATCGTCCCTCTGGAGGAGGACACCGAGGCCCAGGCCATTGTGGACGAGGCGCTCGCCGCCCTCCGGGACAGCGGCGTCAAGGCCGAGGGAGCCCTCCTGAGGGGTCTCACCACCCAGGTCGCGGCCGCCATCTCCGAGACCGCCGAGGAGTTCAACGCCGATCTCATCGT
This sequence comes from Streptomyces sp. NPDC005866, assembly GCF_040629895.1. Lineage (NCBI taxonomy): Bacteria > Bacillati > Actinomycetota > Actinomycetes > Kitasatosporales > Streptomycetaceae > Streptomyces > Streptomyces sp. NPDC005866. The sequence continues at coordinate 134,202 of NZ_JBEXWP010000025.1, read as the reverse complement.
GCTGAGCCCGCATCACCGCAGCGCCGCACAGGCGCTGTTCGACCCGCGGGTCAGCGATGCCGTCGCGCACCACACCCACACCGCGATCCTGCTCGCGCCCGAGAGTCAGGACCAGAGCTGACCGGGCAAGAGCCCCGGGGCTGGCTCGGACTGCGCGTCCGCGGCGGCCCCGGGGCTCACGCGTGCATGTGATGGACCAGCCCTTTCCCGAGGGACCCCTCGGCGCGGCGGACGCCGTCTCCTAGCGTCGCCGCCAGGGCAGCGCCTCCTGCTCGTCGCTGTCGGCGTCCATGCGCTGGAGCGCGGTGTTGATCGCCTCGCCGATCGCCGCGAACTGGGTCACCTGCTCGGGGGTGAGGGCGTCGAAGACGGTTCGGCGGACCGCCTCGACGTGGCCGGGAGCCGCCCGCTCCAGGAGGCACATGCCCTCCTGCGTGAGGACGGCGAGCTGGTTACGCCGGTTGGCGGGGTCTTCGTGGCGGTCGACGTAGCCGGCCTCCTGGAGGCGGGTCACGGCGTGCGTGAGTCGGCTTCGGGTGATCTTCAGGCGTTCGGCGAGCTCGGACATGGTCAGGCTGTGATCCTTGACCGAGGACAGGTGGGCCAGCAGCGTGTAGTCGGCATGGGCCATGCCCGCATCGCGCCGCAGCTGGCGGTTCAGGTGGTCGGACAGGTGAGTGGAGAACTGGACGTAGGCGAGCCACGCCCGTCGTTCCTCGGGGTTCAGACGGCGTGGCTTCGTGCTCATGCGCGTACCCTAACGACTCACGTTTGAATGTTCACACCGCTGTCCGATGCCCCAGCCCCGCTGCTCAGCTCGTCCGAGTCGCCGGTGCCGCTGGCGGACCGAGTGTCGCCGACTGCCACGTACCGGCGGACGAACCTCACGTTGCGGCAGGTCGCGCGGGCCACGCTCGGGAGTGCTTCGTTCACGGACGAGTCGTCCAGCAGCCGCAGTAGCTGGGCCGGCGCGATCACCCGCGACGGGACCATCTCACTGCCGGCTTGCGTCAGTTCCCTGATGCCGGGGATCGCGTGTATCGCGGGCGTATCGGAATTCGCATACGCCGCCGCAACGGCCCTCCGTCTCCAATAGGGGCATGAACCACAACGCATCCCCGTCGGCAGCGCCCCGCCGCGCCCGCAGGATCGTGCTCGTCAGCCTGGCGGTCCTCGGCCTGGCGAGCGCCGTGTTCGTCGTGCGGGGGCCGCTCATGATGTCCGCTCCGAGGTGCATGGCCGGGCGGTGGCACGGCTGCTTGGACACGTTCAACGGTGTGGTGCTCACGATGTTGGTGGCGCTGCCGTTGGCCGCGCTGGTGGTGTGGGTTCTGGCGCACTGTCGGCGTGCCGTCGGCGCCATGTCGGCGTGGCGGATGTCGCTGGCCGAGTTGGGCATGGTCTACGGGACGGTGCCGCTCCTGTGGCTGACCATGATGCCGGGCGCCGCGGCCGGCACCGCTCCCGCCCGGGTGAGCCTGGTACCGCTGCGGGACCTGGTCACGATGGGGGCGCTCGGGATCACCGGCAACCTGCTGATCTTCGCGGCGCTGGGGTTCTTCGCCCCGATGCGGTTCGCGGCACTGGCGTCCGTACCGCGGATCCTGGCGCTCGGAGCGGGCTGCTCGGTCCTGGTCGAAACCGCACAGTACGTCCTGCGCCTGGACCGGGTGTCCTCCGTGGACGACGTACTGGTCAACGCCGCCGGTGCCGTGCTGGCCGCGCTGGCGTCACGCCGCTGGTGGCGCACTACGTCCCAAGTTCCGTCGGACCGGTCTCGCCCCGTGCCGGCGCCGGCCGGCTGAGTCGCGTGTCCGGTGTGCACACGTCTTTGGATACGTCGGCGATATGTGCTGCTGCTTAGGCTTCGGACATGCGCGTACTGATCGTGGAGGATGAGCCCTACCTGGCCGAAGCCGTCCGCGACGGGCTGCGCCTTGAGGCGATCGCCGCCGACATCGCAGGTGACGGCGACTCCGCCCTGGAACTGCTCGGCGTCAACGCCTACGACCTCGCGGTCCTCGACCGCGACATCCCCGGCCCCTCCGGCGACGAGGTCGCCCGGCGCATCGTCGCCTGCGGCAGCGGCATCCCGATCCTCATGCTCACCGCTGCCGACCGGATCGACGACAAGGCTTCCGGGTTCGGGCTCGGCGCCGACGACTACCTCACCAAACCGTTCGAGCTGCGGGAGCTCGTCCTGCGGCTGAGGGCGCTCGACCGAAGACGCGCTCACGCCCGGCCCCCGGTCCGCGAGATCGCGGGGCTGCGGCTCGACCCCTTCCGCCGGGAGGTCTTCCGCGACGGACGCTACGTCGCGCTCACCCGCAAGCAGTTCGCCGTCCTTGAAGTCCTCGTCGCATCCGAGGGCGGGGTCGTCAGCGCCGAAGAGCTGCTGGAACGGGCCTGGGACGAGAACGCCGACCCCCTCACCAACGCCGTGCGCATCACCGTGTCCGCACTGCGCAAACGGCTCGGCGAACCATGGATCATCGCTACGGTGCCCGGCGTCGGCTACCGGATCGACACGCATGAATAGGCGGCCAGGGCTCAGCGCCCGACTGAAGCTCACTCTCAGCTACGCCGGGTTCCTCGCCGTCGCCGGCGCTCTTCTGCTGGCCGTGGTGTGGGGGTTCCTGCTGCGCTACGTACCCGACAACTCCCAGGGCCTGCTCGGGATCTCGCCCAACCGCTACCTCCTTGTGCACACCTTCGTCCCCGCCGCGGCCGTGGCGATGGTTGTCCTGCTCGTGTTCGGCCTGGTCGGGGGATGGATCCTCGCCGGCCGGATGCTCGCACCGCTCACACAGATCACGGCCGCGGCACGGATGGCCGGGAACGGGTCGCTGTCCCACCGGATCGGTATGAAGGGCCGCCTGGACGAATTCCGTGAACTCTCCGACGCGTTCGACTCGATGCTCCAGCAACTCGAGTCCCACGTCGCCGAGCAGCAGAGGTTCGCCGCGAACGCCTCCCACGAACTGCGCACACCGCTGGCGATCTCGCGGACGCTCCTCGACGTCGCCCGCAAGGACCCCACGCGCGACCGGGGAGAAATCATCGAACGCCTGCACACTGTCAATACGCGGGCGATCGACCTCACCGAGGCCCTCCTGCTGCTCAGCCGCGGCGAGCGCGGAGACTTCACCCGCGAGAGCGTCGACCTCTCCCTCCTCGCCGAAGAAGCCGCCGAAACGCTGCTTCCCCTCGCCGAACAGCGCCGGATCACGCTCGACGTCACCGGCGAGGCGGCCCGGACCAGCGGCTCCCCGGAGCTCCTGCTGCGGATGGTGACCAACCTCGTCCAGAACGCCGTCGTCCACAACCTCCCCGTCGGCGGCACCGTGACGGTCCACACCGAGGAGCACGGCGACACGAGCGTGCTGCGGGTCGAGAACACGGGCCGCCGGCTCCCACCGGAACTGATACCGACCCTCACCGAACCCTTCCAGCGCGGAACGGAACGCGTCCGCACCGACGAGCACGCCGGCGTCGGCCTCGGCCTGGCCATCGTGCACAGCATCATCCGCACCCACGACGGGACCCTCGACCTCGTCCCCCGCCCCGCCGGCGGTCTCCTCGTCAAGGTCCGGCTGCCCGGCGCGCCGTAGGCGTCGTCCCCGGGCGGAGCCCAACGGATGATCGGCGGTCGGGCATCGTGTCGAGCACGCCCTGTCCCGACTGAAGGAGTGGTGTGGTCAGGCGCCGACGTACTCCGCGAGGTGCTCGGCGGTGAGGGTCGAGCGGGCGGCGACGAGGTCGGCGGGGGTGCCCTCGAAGACGATCCGGCCGCCGTCGTGACCGGCACCGGGGCCGAGGTCGATGATCCAGTCGGCGTGGGCCATGACCGCCTGGTGGTGCTCGACGACGATGACGGACTTGCCGGAGTCGACCAACCGGTCCAGCAGGCCGAGGAGTTGCTCGACGTCCGCGAGGTGCAGGCCCGCGGTCGGCTCGTCGAGGACGTAGACACCGCCCTTGTCGGCCATGTGCGTGGCCAGCTTGAGGCGCTGGCGCTCGCCGCCGGACAGGGTGGTGAGCGGCTGGCCGATGGTGAGGTAGCCGAGACCTACGTCGATGAGCCGCCGGAGGATGCGGTGGGCGGCCGGGATGTGCGCCTCGCCCACGCCGAAGAACTCCTCGGCCTCGGTCACCGGCATCGCCAGCACCTCGCTGATGTCGCGGCCGCCGAGGTGGTATTCGAGGACGGACGCCTCGAACCGCTTCCCGTCGCACTCCTCGCAGGTGGTGGCGACCCCGGCCATCATCGCCAGGTCGGTGTAGACGACTCCGGCGCCGTTGCAGGTGGGGCAGGCGCCCTCGGAGTTGGAGCTGAACAGGGCCGGCTTGACGCCGTTCTCCTTGGCGAAGGCCTTGCGGATCGGTTCGAGGAGCCCGGTGTACGTCGCCGGGTTGCTGCGCCGGGAGCCGCGGATGGCGCCCTGGTCGACGGAGATCACCCCGGCGCCGGCCGGGATCGAGCCGTGCACCAGGGAGCTCTTGCCGGAACCGGCGACACCGGTGACGACGGTCAGGACCCCGAGCGGGACGTCGACGTCGACGCCCTGGAGGTTGTGGGTGCTCGCGCCCCGGATCTCCAGCGCCCCGGCGGGCTTGCGGGCGCTCTCCTTGAGGGAGGCCCGGTCGTCGATGTGACGGCCGGTGATGGTGCCGGCCTTGCGCAGGCCTTCGACGGTGCCCTCGAAGCAGACGGTGCCGCCGCCCGCGCCGGCACCGGGGCCGAGGTCGACGACGTGGTCGGCGATCGCGATGACCTCCGGCTTGTGCTCGACGACGAGGACCGTGTTGCCCTTGTCGCGCAGCCGCAGCAGCAGGCCGTTCATGCGCTGGATGTCGTGCGGGTGCAGGCCGGTGGTGGGCTCGTCGAAGACGTAGGTGACGTCGGTGAGCGAGGAGCCGAGGTGACGGATCATCTTGGTCCGCTGTGCCTCGCCGCCGGACAGGGTGCCCGCCGGCCGGTCCAGCGAGAGATAGCCGAGGCCGATCTCCACGAACGACTCCAGGGTGTCGTGGAGCGTCTTGAGGAGCGGTGCCACCGACGGCTCGTCGAGGCCCTTGACCCATGCGGCCAGGTCGCTGATCTGCATCGCGCAGGCGTCGGCGATGCTGATCCCGTCGATCTTCGAGGAGCGGGCACCCTCGTTGAGGCGGGTGCCGTCGCAGTCGGGGCAGGTGGCGAAAGTGACCGCCCGCTCCACGAACTCGCGGATGTGCGACTGCATCGACTCCTTGTCCTTGGAGAGCATCGACTTCTGGATGCGCGGGATCAGACCCTCGTAGGTCATGTTGATGCCCGCGATCTTCATCCGCGTCGGCTCACGGTGCAGGAAGTCCTGCAGCTCCTTCTTGGTGAACTTGCTGATCGGCTTGTCCGGGTCGAAGAAGCCGGACTCGGCGTAGAGGCGGGAGTTCCAGCCGCCGCCCTTGTAGCCGGGGACGGTGATCGCGCCCTCGTTCAGGGACTTGGTGTCGTCGTAGAGCTGGCTGAGGTCGAGGTCGGTGACGCTGCCGCGGCCCTCGCAGCGCGGGCACATGCCGCCGGTGATGCTGAAGCTGCGGCGCTCCTTGACCTGCTGTCCGGCGCGTTGGACGGTGACGGCGCCCGCCCCGCTGATGGAGGCGATGTTGAAGGAGAACGCCTTGGGCGAGCCGATGTGCGGCTTGCCGAGGCGGCTGAAGAGGATGCGCAGCAGCGCGTTGGCGTCGGTGGCGGTGCCGACGGTGGAGCGGGGGTCGCCACCCATGCGCTGCTGGTCGACGATGATCGCGGTGGTCAGTCCGTCGAGGACGTCGACCTCCGGGCGGGCCAGGTTGGGCATGAAGCCCTGGACGAAGGCGGGGTAGGTCTCGTTGATCAGCCGCTGTGACTCGGCGGCGATGGTGTCGAACACCAGTGAGCTCTTGCCCGAGCCGGAGACTCCGGTGAAGACCGTGAGCCGGCGCTTCGGGATCTCGATGCTGACGTCCTTGAGGTTGTTCTCGCGCGCGCCGTGCACGCGGATCAGGTCGTGGCTGTCCGCCACGTGCGGCGCGGACGCCTGCGTCTCGGTCTTTGTGGCCATGCTCAAACCCGTCTCCATCCGCTGCGCGGTGCCTCCGTCGACGGCCGCCACGCTAGCCGGGGTGGAACACTAGCGCTTCTCCATTACTGACCGGTCCCGCCTGGGTCAGCGTGGGGTCCAGCTCCCGTCGCCGGCGACGGTCGCCCCGGATCCGCGCCCGATACGGCTCGCCGTGGGCCCGCTGCGCATCCGCAGGACGGCCGCGGCCGGCAGGCGATCTCAGCGCAGGGCGCGTCCGGACGGCCGGTCGAAGCGCCGGGCGGCCAGGTATCCGGCGGCGAAAGCGTCGCCCGCCCCCGGCCGGCTCGACGGCCTCCACAGCGGTTGCCGTGACGGCGTACCCGTCCCAGTCCACGAAGGCGACTGCCGGGCCGGCACCGCCCTTGACGACCAGTTCCGAGGGCCCCGGCAGCAGCTTGCGGAGGGCGTCCGGGTCGTCCGTCCCCCACCGGGCGCAGGCTTCGTCCGCGCCCACGGAGACTGTGCCGGCACGCTGGCCGATGCCGCGCAGCGACTCCGCCGCCTCGGGGGGACACGGCAGGCGTCACCCGGTGGTTCACGTCGAAGGAGCTACGCGGGGCGCGGCGCAGCAGGACGCCGACCAGGTCCCGGCAGTCGTCCGAGAGTGCCGGGGTGATCCCGGACAGGTGGACCTGGTCGACGCCGTCGAGGGCCTCGTCGGGCACCCGGCGGTAGGCGGTGGCCGCGGAGGTCTGCCGGTAGTAGCGCATCGTCGTGCCGCCGGGCCGCGCGCCCTCCATGCACCGGCCCGTCGGGCGGTGCGGGTCGGACTCCAGGAAGCGGATGTCGACGCCCGCTCCAGCGGGTGTCGTGCGGATGCGGTCGCCGAAGGGGTCCGCGCCGACCCGGCCGGCGAACCGGGTGGGCACGGCCGAGGCGGGCGAGGCCGACGGCCACGGTGACCTCGGCGCCGCTTCGGCGACGCGGACCATGCCGAGCAGACGGACTCCCTCACGGCCAGAAGAACGCCGGCAGGCCCAGGGGCCAGGTGCGTTCGGTGATCCGCCGGGCGGTCGTGAGCAGTGCGTCGGTGCCGAGTCGTGCCGGGGTCAGCGGCGGCCGGGGGGCGCGGCGAACCGGCTGGAGATCAGGTCCTCACCCACCATGCGCGTCGCCCTCCGTCCGCGCCTGCGGGATCCCGCTGGCCGGCGCCACGCGCCGGCCCGTGCCGAGATCGAGCACCAGCTCGGCGTCCCGCCAGCTCGCCCGGAGTTCGCCCGCGCCGAACTCCTGCCGGCAGGCCGGATTGTCGAGGTGCGGCGTGCTCGGTTCCGGGTCGGGCAGTGCGCCGTCGACGGTGAACGCGCCGCTCCAGGCGAGATGCAGCCGACGGCCGTCCCGCGCGGTCCACGCCACCTGCGGATCGCCGTGCCGGTCCCGGCCGAAGTCGGGGGTGGCGAGGGTGTCGGTGAACTCGGCGAAGGAGCCGTCCACCGTGCGCCGGCCCACGGTCGCCACATAGGCGCGGCCGTCGCCGACGGGTGTCCAGGCCTGCCGGGCCTCGTCGCCGGTGGTGTCCGGGCGGAAGCCGCCCTCCGCCGCCACCGCGACATACCCGTCCCCGACCCGGCCGGCGAGCCAGCAGCCGTACTCCCGCCATTCGTCGAACAGTTCGGCCGGGAACCACAGGTGGGTGGTCGCGGTGTCGTCCGGGAGGCGGTGCAGTACGAGGACGGTGTCGCGATGCTGGCGGGCGCGCGGGAGGATGCGCTGACCGGCCCAGGCGTTCGGGCGGGCCGAGGAGCTGATGGTGTCGGCGGCCGGGTGGGTGGCGAACACCTGGACCTCGGAGCCTAGGGTGGCGCCCCAGATGTGTTCCTGGAGTCCCGGCAGGCCCGCCCGGTAGTCCTGGACGCTGGACAGCATGGCGTCGGGGGTGCGCCAGATGCGCAGGTCGGAGTCGTACGGGCGGCTCAGCAGGTCGTGGTGGAGCCGGTAGCCGCCGCGGTAGACCTGGCGGCCTTTCCATTCCTGCGGGGGCTCGCCCGCGATCGCGGGGATCACGGGCGGGACGCGGTAGTGCTCGGCGGTCGCCAGGGCGGTGGCGGGGAGGACGGCACTGTTCAGGGAGCCGACGCCCCACAACAGCCACATGACGGGCGCTGTCTCCTCGAAGCGGGAGGAGCGCAGGGTGGGGGTGTAGGAGCGGCCGTGGGCGGCGCCGTGCACACCGTGCCAGGAGTTGCAGGCGAGGGTGAGCAGTACCTTGTCGAGGAGCGCCTCGGCGAGCCGGCGCAGTCCGTCGGAGGCGGCGAACTCCACCAGGGACACCAGGGCGAGGGTGTCGATGGCCAGGTAGGCGTTGGAGTCGAACTCGCTGAATCCGTCGGTGAGTTTGCGCCGCATCCACTCCTCGGCGAGGGCCTGTGCGTGCTCGGCGTGCCGGCGTCCGGTCCAGCTGGTGTTGGTGAACTCCTCGTCCGGGAACAGTTCGCCGGCCAGGAGTTCGGCGGTGTGCCAGACGAACTGGTGGTTCTCGGTGAAGTAGCACATCGCGTCCAGGCCGGGCTGGTCGATCCAGTACTTGAAGCCGGTCAGCGCGTGGTGCACCGCCTCCCGCTGGCCCGGCTGCCAGTTGGTGCCGGGGACGCGGTGCCACAGGTGGACGAGGCTGACGGCCTCGAAGTCCGCGCAGTCGGCGCGGTCGGCGAGCATCGCCAGCGGCCCGTCCAGGTCGGCCTGGTCGAGTGGAACCTCCGGGTCGAGGGTTTGCCGGGCGAGGGCCCGGGCCGCGCCGGGGGTGGCGCGGCTGACGTGCCGTAGCAGTTCTGCTCGCCATACGGTGGGATCGCCGGCCGGTTCCGCACGGCGCTGTGGGGGCAGGGTGGCGACCCGGGCCACCCGGAACACCGGGGACAGGGGGTCGTCGGCGGTGATGCGCAGCACGTTCTCGCCGGTGTCCAGCATGGACGCGGCGTTCTCGGTCTCCGGTGACCGCCCGGCCAGCACCACCGGGGCGGCTCCCTTCTCCGGCAGGAGGACCGGTTCGGCGGGGCGGCCGTCCACCGACACCAGCAGGCGTCCGCCGGCCGGCCCGGAGATCCAGGTGCGCCCGTCGGCACAGGCCCACGGGCCCACTGCAACCGACTCCAGCAGCTGCTCGGCGGCTCGCGAGCGGTACTCGTCGGCTCCGGGCGACGGCAGGACCACCCGGACCGGGAGGCCCTCGATCCTGAGGCTGGCCACGTGGCGGACCTCGCGGAAGGCGACCTGCCAGGTGGCGAGGTGCACGGTCGTCGGGCCGGAGCGCAGGCGGACGCGGACGCGGTGCCGTAGCGGCTCCATGTATCCGAGGTCGTCGCCGGAGAGCACCGGTTCGCCGTCGACGAAGAGCACGAAGGGTCCGGTGCAGCCGACTTCGAGTTCGCGGTACTCGGCCTGGTCCACCTCGAGGACGGTGCCGGCGAGCGCGTGCCGGTACTCGGGGGTGAAGCAGAACTGGCTCCAGTCGAGCAGGCCGTCCTCGCCGGTGTGCTCGCGCTGCCAGAGCGCCGAGGAGGGCGGATCGCCCGCCGAGCGCGTCCAGGTGAACGCGGTGCCCTCGGCGAGGGCGGGCAGCGGCTGTTCGGTGAGCAGGGGGTGCAGGTCGTGGAGGCGGCGCTTGAGCGGTGCGACGTCGGGTCCGTTGGTGAGCACCCACCGGCCGTCGTCGCCCCACGGGCTGCCAGTGGCGGACAGGACCCGTGCCAGGTCGTCGCAGGTACTGCTCCACGCGGGGCTGATCAGCCAGTCGCGCACGAAGCCGCCGCGGTCCAGCGAGTGCACCGTGCGGCTGGTGGCCTGAGGTGACGTCACTTGATCGCTCCTTGGGAGATTCCGGAGATGATGTGGCGTTGCAGCAGCAGGTAGAGGATCACGACCGGCACGATCGACACCACGGACACGGCGAGGATCTGGTTGAACGGGATGGCCTGCTGGCTCGCGAAGCGGGCGATGGCCACTGGCAGGGTCTGCTTCGATTCGTCCTGGGCGACGATCAGCGGCCACAAGAAGTCGTTCCAGCGCCAGCTGACGGAGAAGATGGCGAGCACGGCCAGTGCGGGGCGGCCGGGTGCACCAGAGGGCCAACAGTTCCGCGTACAGTGCCCTGACCAAGGCGGGCGCGGGTGTGGTGTGGTCGCCGTCCAGCTTCGTCTCGCCACCAAGACGCTCGACGTCGAGGAACTGGAGTTCAGCGACGGCACGGTGGTCAACGCGATCGTGGCCCGGGCCGAGGCGGGCGTGAAGGTGCGGGTGGTCCTCGAGACGCCGAACAGCTACGCCAGTGAGGTCACCGAGATCAAGAACGCCGGCGGCACGGTCGTCGGCTACTCCGACCCCAACGGCTTCTACATCCACGCCAAGGCCATGGTCGCCGACTACAACCTGTCCACCCAGGAGGTGGAGGCAGGCTCCATGAACATCAGCAGCAACTCCCTGTCCAACAACCGCGAGCTGGGCATCGTCCTCACGGGCACGGGGGTGGCGCAGTCGGTGGCCACGACCGTCGAGACCACGTTCAACAGCGACTACAACGGCGGCACCGCCGCGTAGCGGACCGGGCCCCCGGCTGCCCTGGACACGTCGTTCACACGGGTGCCGGCCGACGCGCCCGGCAAGGCGCCCACCGGGTACGGCGTCTGGTGCAACGTCTGGCCGGAGAACCCGGCGTGGAAGTTCGGCGGCGTCCGCGACGACATGTCCTTCTGGAACGGGTTCCTGGGCGCCCTGGCCGAGATCGACCCCGGTATGGCCGTCAACACCCAGCAGGACGACGCGGCCTGCTCGCAGACCGAGGGGCTCGTCCTGGCCGCGAAGAACCCGCACAGTGCGGCGGCAGCCCTCTGGCGGAGCGGCGCGCGCATCACCGTCCACCGGCAGACCGGGCAGCACAGCCCGGCTGCCGGTGGCGGAACGGGGTCGGAGCGGCGCAGGCCGAGGGCACGTCGTCGTCCGGCGCGGCGCAGGCCCTCGACATGCCGGGCCGCCGGAACGGCACGGTCCTGCCGTACAGCCGCGGCCCCGCGGCCGGGCCTTCGGGCGGAGACCGGGTCCCACCGGGTCCCACCGGGTCGCGGCCGCGACCGAGGCCCCGGCCCACCGGAGGGCCCCGGACCTTCTCGACACCGCGGCCCCGTGATCCCTCACGCCCGGTCGACCGCCCCGCGGCTTGCGCGGAATCCCCTGGTCAGCATGGATCACCGGCCGATCTATGCTTCTTGGAGCAGGAGGTTCGCCGGACCGTCGAAGGAGAGGATGCCCGTGTACGGCGGCGCTCTCCGTCCGGTATCCGCACCGTGTCCGTCTCTCCCGAGGAAGCCCCGTTGAACTTCTGGTCGATCTATGAGCATGCCTTCGCGCGTGTCGCCGCGTGCACCGGCCACACCGTCATCGCCGACCCGCGCGCCAACGCCGAGGCGGTCCTGCGCCTGGCCCGCCGCTGTGCCGAGGACGGGGTCGCCGTGGCCGTCTTCCCCGAGCTCGGCCTGACCGGTTACTCGATCGAGGACCTGCTCCTCCAGGACGCGGTGCTCGACCAGGCCGAGGAGGCCCTCGCGACGGTGGTCGCCGGTTCGGCCGGGCTGCTCCCGGTCCTCGTCGTCGGCGCCCCGCTGCGCCATCGCAACCGGATCTACAACTGCGCGGTGTTCGTGCACCGGGGCCGGATCCTCGGTATCGCACCGAAGTCGTACCCGCCGAACTACCGGGAGTTCTACGAGCGCCGGCAGATCGCCTCGGGCGACGACGAGCGGGGCGGCACGATCCGGATCGGCGGCGAGTCCGTGCCGTTCGGGGTCGATCTGCTCTTCGACGCGGAGGACGTCCCCGGTCTCGTGCTGCACGCCGAGATCTGCGAGGACATGTGGGTGCCGGTGCCGCCGAGCGCGGAAGCGGCGCTGGCCGGCGCGACGGTGCTGCTGAACCTCTCGGGCAGCCCGATCACGGTCGGCCGCGCGGAGGACCGCAAGCTGCTGTGCCGCTCGGCGTCGCAGCGCTGCCTCGCCGCGTACGTCTACGCGGCGGCCGGACTCGGTGAGTCGTCCACGGACCTGTCCTGGGACGGCCAGACCATGATCTACGAGAACGGCGCACTGCTGGCCGAGACGGACCGGTTCCCGCTGGACGACCAGTACGCGGTGGCCGACGTGGACCTGGACCTGCTGCGCCAGGAACGGGCCCGGATGGGCTCGTTCGACGACAACCGGCGTACGCACGCGGCCCGCACCGGCGGCTTCCGGACCGTCCCCTTCCGGCTCGACCCGCCGACGGCCGACCTGGGCCTGCGCCGCAGGGTCGAACGCTTCCCCTTCGTGCCCGCCGACCCCGACCGGCTCGCCCTGGACTGCTACGAGGCGTACAACATCCAGGTCGCGGCACTCCAGCAGCGGATGGCGGCGATCGGCGGCCCGAAGGTGGTCATCGGGGTGTCCGGCGGCCTCGACTCCACCCACGCGCTGATCGTCGCCGCCCGGGCGATGGACCGCGCGGGCCGACCACGCAGCGACATCCTGGGCTTCACCCTTCCGGGCTTCGCCACCAGCGACCACACCAAGGGCAACGCCCACAAGCTGATGAGCTCGCTCGGCGTGACCGCGGCCGAGCTGGACATCACGCCGACCGCGCGGCTCATGCTGAAGGAGCTGGGCCACCCGTTCGCGGACAACGAGCCGGTGTACGACGTCACCTTCGAGAACGTCCAGGCCGGACTGCGCACCGACTACCTCTTCCGGATCGCCAACCAGCGCGGCGGCATCGTGCTGGGCACGGGTGACCTGTCGGAGCTGGCGCTCGGCTGGTGCACCTACGGCGTCGGCGACCAGATGAGCCACTACAACGTCAACTCCGGCGTGCCGAAGACACTGATCCAGCATCTGATCCGCTGGGTCATCAGCAGCGAGCAGTTCGACGCGAAGACCGGCGAGACGCTCGCCGCGATCCTCGACACGGAGATCAGCCCGGAGCTGGTTCCGGGCGAGCAGCTCCAGTCCACCGAGTCCAAGATCGGCCCGTACGCACTGCACGACTTCACCCTCTACCAGGTACTGCGGCACGGCTTCCGGCCGTCGAAGATCGCCTTCCTGGCCTGGCACGCCTGGCACGACCGGGAGGCGGGGGCCTGGCCGCCCGGCTTCCCCGAGTCCGAGCGCAAGGCGTACGACCTGGCCGCGATCCGGCACTGGCTCGACTACTTCTGCCGCCGCTTCTTCGCCTTCGCCCAGTTCAAGCGCTCGGCCATGCCGAACGGCCCGAAGGTCTCGGCGGGCGGCTCCCTCTCCCCGCGCGGCGACTGGCGCGCCCCGTCGGACAGCTCGGCGAAGGCCTGGCTGCACGACCTGGAGCGCGTCCCGGAGGCGTAGCGGGATCGGGTGAGGCTGGTGGGCCAGTCGGCCGCCACCCGCGCACAGCGCCTCGGGCCGTCGGCGTGCGCGCTCGCGATTTGGTGTCCGCCCTGTGGCCTCGCTATGGTCGATCTTGCGCGCGGCGCTCCAACTCAGCGTTACGCGCGATGCGTTGGTGGTCCAAGGAAAGACGCCCCGCTTCCTGCGGGGAAATGCAGGTGCAAGGCCTGCCCGGCGCTCCATCCCAAGAGGCCCGCCCCCGATCCGTCGGGGGCGGGGCTCTTTGCGTCCACGGCTTTCGACGACGGCCGTACGCGCCTGACGGGCGAACCTCCCGCCAACACCCGGAAGGAGCCTACGAACAGGGCAAAGCGCCTGGTCAGGGACGCCTTGGCGATACGGCGGGCAGGACGTGGGCCGGGGCACCGGTTGCGGTGCCCCGCACGGCTTCCCACGGTGGGCGCAAGGACAGCAGTCTCGAAAGGAAACCCATGCGCGCCCTAGCCTCCCGCGGTCTCCTCGTCTCCCTCCTGGTCTGTGCCGCCCTGGTCTTCGGCCCGGCCGCCGCCACCGCTGCCGCCGCCGACGCCGGCCGAGATGCCTCGGGACCCGGTGTCGCACGGACGGTTCCGCGGCCCGGTACCGATGTCGCCACGCTGCTGGACCGCGTCGAAGCGATGGACACCACGCGGTACGACCGTGCCCTGACCCCTCTCCTGAACACGCTGCCCGACCTCACCGCGGCGCACGGCACCGCCGTCGACCCGGCTCGGGCCGCCGCCTACGCCAAGGAAGTACAGGAGTGGAGCGCCGCCCTCCAGAAGCGGCTGAAGCAGCTGAAGCCGGGCGCCTCCGACCGCTCGGTCCGGGCCGCCGACCCCGTCTCGGACCTGCTGAACGCTGTCCAGGCTGCCGTCAACAGCCTGCTCAGCTCGCTGACCACGCTCGACCTCGGCGGAGTGGTGAGCGCCGTCACCGGGCTGCTCGACCCCATCCTCGAGGCGGTCACAGGCCTCCTCGGCGCCGTGCCCGCGCTGCCGTCGCCGGCCGCCGCGGACACCACCGCGTCGACGACGATCGTCGCACCGTGAGGAACTGACCCGGAGTGACCGTGGTTCGTCGCCGCAGCGCCCTGGCACGAGGGCGCTGCGGCGGCGAACCCGGTCCGTGCCGGGGCCGTCAGCTCAGTTCCCCTGCCAGCCCGGGACCGTCTGGAGCACCTGCTCCGCGACCCGTACGAGAGCCGTGTCGTCGGGCGGTACGTCGTCCTGCCGCCAGATCGCGACTTCGAACGTGCCCCTGCCGTCGTCCTGCGCGTGCTTCGAGACCAGGAGGCAGCGCGCGGTGCCGCCGGGCCCTGTGCGTGCCTTCCCGTCGGCGAGGTTGAAGCCGATGGAGATGGTCGGGCTGGAGTAGAGGAGGGCCGGGTGCCCCAGGACGGTCGTCCTGCGTGCGTCGCCCGACAGGTCGCCCGTCTCGGAGACGGGCAGGTCGTAGTAGGGCGCCGACAGCTTCACGGAGTACGTCTTCAGGGTCACCGTGGCGTCGGGCGCGGCGATCTTCGTGCCCCCCGGGAACTTGACCCAGTCCCCGCTGCCACTGGCGGTCTCGATCTGTTCCCCCGGTGTCCCCAACAGAGCCGGAAGGTCCGGGCGGTTCAGCGACGTACACAACCGTGCGCCCGAGACATAGCGGGACGGCAGCCGGTCGGTCGAGTTCGAGCAGGCCGCCGGTTCACGGCTCGCGTCCTGCGGGTGGACGAACGCCTTCTGAGCCCACAGGGCGCCCACGACACCCAGGAACAGGGCCACCGCCGCGATCGCCTGAAGGACCGGTCTGCCGTCCTTTTCGGGCTCGCTGCAACCTTCGGTCATGTCCCCCACCCCCGCTGTGCGTCCCCTGTGCGCCCGTGGAGCCTAACTGATGTTCGGGGCACTGATGTTCACGGCGATGGCACGGGCCGCTCAGCCCCACTCGGTGGCTGCGGCTTCCCCCGGCAGTGTTTGATGACGGCAGCACGCTCCAGGCCTGAGGAAGCAGAGGTGGACGCGGTGGCCGACGGACGGGTCGTCGAGGTGGGCGGGAGCGCCCTGGTGGTGCGTCGTGCGCCGCGGGACCGGACACGCGCGGCGGTGCTCGTCCTGCACGGCGGGCAGGAGAACGGGCGCCGTGCGGCGCGCCCCTGGCAGCCGGCGGCGCTGCGCATGCGCCCTTTCCTGAGCGCGGCCGCCTCGGTCTCCTCGCCCCGCGACGTACTGGTCGGCCAGGTACGGTACCGGTACCGCGGCTGGAACGACGCCGCCGACCCGCTGCAGGACACGCTGCGCGCCCTCGACGAGCTGCGCGGCCGGGCCGGGGACGTGTCCGTGGTGCTGGTCGGCCACTCCATGGGCGGCCGGGCGGCGCTGCGCGCGGCGGCCGATCCCTCGGTACGGGGTGTGCTCGCGCTGGCGCCCTGGTGCCCGCCCGGCGACCCCGTGGACGATCTCACCGGGACGAGGATCGTCGTCCTGCACGGCGACCGTGACCGGGTCACCGAGCCCGCCGGGTCGGCCACATTCATACGGCAGGCCCGCGAGGCCGGCGCGCAGGCCGGAATGGTGCTGCTCAGGGGCGGGGACCACGCGATGCTCCGCCGCAGCCACGACTGGCACCGGGCCTCGGCCGCCGCCATCCGCCGGTTGCTGCGTCCCGAGCGCGATCTCGACGGCTGGACGGCCGAGGCCTGCGGGGCACAGGAGCCGCTTCTCCGTTGACCCGCGGCCTGATAAAGTGCCGCGCCCCCACGCGGCATCCACTCCGAGGACGGCTGATGTCGATCACGAAGCCCATCCTGCTTGTCAGGTACCTGGCAGTGACTCTCCTGGTTCTCGCCCTCTCCGGCACCATCCCGGCAACCGCCGCACCGCGGTCCGCCGCCCCGGCGGCCATCGCATCCCAGCTCCCCGCCCCCGCACCGGCCGTCTCCGCCACCGGCACCTGGCAGCCGCCGCTGTCCACGCGGGGCCGCTACATCGTCGACGCCGCCGGGAACCGCTTCCGCCTGAGGGCCGCCAACTGGGACGGCGCCCAGGGATCCTGGACCGGAAGCGGCAGCACCGCCGACCCCGCCAACCACCACGCCGGCCAGGACTCCTACGGCATCCCCCTCGGCCTGGACCGCGCCTCCCTCCCCCGGCTCCTGTCGGACTTCCAGGCGCTCGGCATCAACAGCATCCGGCTGCCGTTCTCGAACGAGATGATCCATACGACGGCGCCGGTACCGGACGGCGCGGTCACGGCGAATCCGCAGTTGCGGGGGAAGACGCCCCTGGAGGTCTACGACGCCGTCGTGGCCGACCTGACCGACGCGGGCTTCGCCGTCATCCTCAACAACCACACCAACACCTCCCGTTGGTGCTGCGGCATCGACGGCAACGAGCGGTGGAACAGCGGCCAGTCGACGCAGCAGTGGGCCGACGACTGGGTCTTCATGGCCCGCCGTTACGCGGCGAACTCCCGTGTCGTGGGCGCCGATCTCTACAACGAGGTACGCCGTGACGTCCTGAACGACCCCGGCTGGGGCCTGGGCGACGACCACGACTGGTACGCCGCCGCCCAGCTCGCCGCCGACCGCATCCTCACCGAGGCCGACCCGGATCTGCTGATCGTCATCGAGGGCATCAACTGGACCGGCCTGCCCGTCGACGGACTCCCGCACGACCGCCCCACCCTCACACCCGTCCGCACCCTCTCCCACACCCTCGTGGACGCCCACAAGCTGGTCTACTCCGCCCACTTCTACGGCTACACGGGCCCCCGGCACAGCGGCGCCACCGGAATCGGCGAGACCAGCGACCCCCGCTACCAGGACCTGACCCGCGACCAGCTGTACCAAGTCCTCGCCGATCAGGCCTTCTTCGTCACAACCGAGGGCAAGCACTACACCGCACCCGTGTGGGTCAGCGAGTTCGGCATCGGCGCCGGCGAGACGGCTACGGCCGCCCGCGCCTGGTTCGGCAACATCACCGACTACTTCGCCGACCACGACACCGACTTCGCCTACTGGCCGCTGGTCGGCTGGGAGGGCCACGACGACTGGGCACTGCTGCGCTACGACACCGCCGGGCACCGGTACGGCCTCCTCGACGACGGAGACTGGCGGACCACCGCGTGGGACCACGTGATGAACTCCCCCAGCCGCACCGGCTACATCGCGCCGGGGACGACCTGGCGGATGCTGGCCACGGATCACGGAGACGCCGTACGGTCCCTGCGGGTGCGGGCCGGCGGTGACTGGGACTCCGGCGCCTACAAGGCGGTCTGCCCTGACGGGCTGCGGCTGATCGGCCTCGGTCACTCCGGCGGACGCGGCCTGTGCACCGACGCGGCCGCAGGCGGTCTGCGGGCCGCGGGCAACGCCCAGACGGTCGTCACGGACGAGCGGTATGTTCCGGCGGGCGGCGACTGGACCTCCGGCTACACCAAACTCCAGTGCCCGGAGGGCCAGTTCGTCATCGGCTACAGCCGTCGCGGTGAGCGGCTGTCGGCGGTGCTGTGCGTGCCGTCCGCCACGGCGCTGGGTGCGGGCGGCCGGACGCTGTGGTTCGACCGGTCCGACAACCGCCCCGCCGACGGCGCGGGCGACGACTTCGCCTACGGCGCCTACAAGGGCCAGTGCGCCGCCGGCGAGTACATCGCCGGGGTCGCCTTCACGACCCGCGTGGGCAGCGCCCAGGGGCCGGCCGCCCTGCTCTGCGTCGCGCTGCGCCCCTGATCGCGGACGGCCGTGGGCCGATTCTTGCCGGCGGCCTCGCACCGCGTCCGGGCGGTCAACGGGCCCGGACGCAGCGGGGCGGCCGACTGTGCTCCCGCCCGGCAGGGCCCGGCGGACGGGCGGGCGGATCGCCGGTGGCCGTCCGGGGCATGCCAATGACACTGTTGGGTCCGCTTGCCGTATGGTTCGACCAAGTTTTGGCCAACGTGCGTGGATACCGTTTCCCGGACCGGTCCCGCGGGAGAGACTCACCCGCGGAGGGGGGACGAGCACGACCGTGTCACGCCGGGCGTGCCATCCCGCGGTGTCGCGTCGCCCAGGGGGAGGCGGCGAGCTGACCAGCGGAGGGATCCATGACGCAGTCGCTTCCCGGGCAGCGCCCTGCCCAGGAGCAGGCGTTCGCCGGGCCCGGACGGCCACCGGTCGTCGTGATCGGCGCAGGGCCGTACGGACTTTCGGTGGCCGCCCACCTACGGGCGTCGGGGACACCGGTCCGCGTCTTCGGCGAGGTGATGGGCAGTTGGCGGCACGCCATGGCCACCGGGATGTTCCTGAAATCGACGCCGGCCGCCACCGACCTGTCGGCGCCGGAGCCGGGTGGCCGGCTGGCGGACTTCCGGCGTGAGCACGGCGAGCCGGAGCTGACCGAGCTGACCCCGATCCCGTGCGACGTCTTCGTACGGTACGGGCAGTGGTTCCAGAAGCGGTACGTCGGTGAGGTGGAGCCGGCCCGGGTGACGGCGGTCGAGCGGTCCGCGTCCGGATCCGGGTTCCTGGTCCGGGCGGACGACGGGCAGGAGATGGCGGCCTCGGCCGTCGTGGTGGCGACCGGTCTGAACGGACTCGCCCATGTCCCGGACGAGTTGCGGCACCTCGCGCCCGAGGGGCCCGGCCCCCGAGCGCCGGTGTCGCACACCAGCCACCACACCGATCTGTCCGGGTACGCGGGCCGGCGGGTGGCCGTCGTCGGCGGTGGCCAGTCCGCGCTGGAGAGCGCGGCGCTGCTGCACGAGTCGGGCGCCGAGGCGCAGGTTCTGGTGCGGGAGCCGAAGGTGCTGTGGGGCATGATCCCAGACCTTTGCCGGCCCTGGACGCAGCGGCTGGCCAAGCCGGCCTCGCCGCTGGGCACGGGCTGGATCCTCGCCGGTGTCTGTGCGGCACCGGGCGGTGTGCGGTGGTTTCCGGCGGCCGCCCGGCTGCTGCTGTTCCGGCGGGCGCTCGGCCCATCGGGCGGCTGGTGGCTGCGGGAGCGGGTGGAGGGTGTCGTACCGGTGCACACCTCGCGCCGGGTCACCGGTGCCGTGCTCTCCGGACCGGTGGTGCGCCTGGATGTCGCCGGCCCCGGGGGTGAGCGCGAGTCCCTCACCGTCGACCATGTGCTGGCGGCCACCGGTTACCGGCTGGACGTGGCCGCCCTGCCCTTCCTGTCCCCCACCGTGCGTCGCGCCGTGGCGTGTGTGCCGGGTTCGAAGGCTCCCGCGCTGCGGGGCACCTTCGAGTCATCGGTGCCGGGACTGTATTTCACGGGCTCGCTCGCGGCACCGGTGTTCGGGCCGATGATGCGGTTCGTGGCGGGCACCCAGTTCGCGGCCGTCCGGATCGCCCGGCACATCAGGGCCTCCTGAGCAGGGGAATTCGGTTGCGGCGGGGCCGGGGAGCGCTGAGCTGTTTCTATGGACGGTGCCACGGAGCAGGCGCGACAGGCGAGGGCGGACAGCGACCGCGTGCGGCGTCGGGCGGGCCGTCAGCCGGCCTGGGCCATAAACGGCACGGACGGTTTGTCAGATCGAACACCGATGAACACCGATGACATTGCGCCCCTTGACCCGCAGTCAGGAATCGGACAGTGCGACGCCCGCGAACTCGCCGCTGTGCGCGGCCAGTTGGGGCAGAACCAGTGACCAGAACTGATCGACGTGCTTCGGTGAGATCCGGTCACGGTCCGCCGCGCCGAGCACCTCGAACCCGACCGTCGCGGCGACTATCACCGCGGCGACCCGGTCCGGTGACACTCCCTCGGCCAACTCCCCTTGGTGCTGGGCCCGTGCCAGCTGTTCGCACACCCAGGTACGCCACCAGCACCCGAAGCCCATGCCGTTCTTGCGGGAGGGATCGACACTCAGCTTGAAGCCCGCGCGGACGACGACATCGGTGGCGACCGCGAGCAGCAGTTCCCGGGTGACCGTGATCAGCAGGTGCAGTGCGGAGGTGGCCGGCGGCCGCCGGTCGGCTACCAGTTGCTCAATGGTCCGCCGGGCCGCGCCCTCCACCTCGACCGCGAGGGCGTCCTTGCTGGGAAAGTGGAAGTGCAGCGCTCCGGCGCTCACTCCCGCGCGCCGGCTGATAGCGGGCAGAGAGGACAGGGCGTATCCGTCCTCGGCGAAGATCTCTGCGGCGGCGTGAACGAGGGCCTGGCGGGTTCGAGCCGCCCGGAGCTGCTTGACCATCGCGTCCCCCTGTTATCCGGGTGAATCCGGAATTGGATGGTCCGATTCCCCCTGGGCCTGCAACATTCCGATTTGAGAACCTTAGCAAACAGCACGATTGGTAGGTTTGCCGGAGTTCTGTGTGTGGGCGGAGGGCTCCGGGCTCCGGTGGCCCTCCCGCATATCGGGAGCACGACGCTTCCCTGCGGAGCAAACCAGACAGGTGGTTTGGTTCGAGGCGGGTCAGGCCTCGGTGGCCACGAGTGATTCCTGCCGCCGGCGCTCGACTTCCTCGACGACCCGGGCGCCCCGGTCGGGCGCGGTGTCCAGCCGGATCAGGGCAGCGGGGGTGGCTATGGCCGGCAGTACATGGTTGTAGAGGACGGAGATACGGTCGTTGAGATCCGTCCAGTCGGAGACCACCTCGGACATGAACTGGGTCCCGATCCAGGCCCCGAGGAAGCACTCCGCGGTCTCCTGGGGAGTGACGTGCGGCAGCACCTCGCCGCGTTCCTTGGCCTCCACCAGCTTCTCGGTCACGAGCTCGGTCCAGGCGGGCCAGGCGCTGCCGAACAGCGAGCGCCCCTGGAGGTCGGCCGACAGCCGTATGCCGGCGAGCAGGATGACCTCCTTGGGGATGCGGTGGGCCAGCGTCATGCCGATGTCCACCCACTCCTGGAGCTTCAGCTCGCGCGGCACCCAGTAGTCGTCGCTGATCTGGGCGTTGATCACGCCTCGCGCGAGGGCTTCCTTGGAGTCGAAGTGGAAGTACAGGGCTCCCTTGGTCACTCCGGCTCGCTCAAGGATCTCAGCGATCGTCGCCGCTGTGTATCCGCGTTCGGCGAAGACCGCGGCGGCGGCCTCCACAACAGCGCGTCGGGTCCGAATCGCACGCTCCTGACGCGCCATGGGGACCCCTCCTCGGTCAAAACAAAACCGGACGTGACGTACCTTACCCCAATCGGGGGTCGGTATTTCGGCCACAGAGGGCCGATTCCCGGCCCGTCCCGCTTCGGCGCCGGGGCGTTGGCGCGGGACTCGTCAGGCAGTTCACCAGGCGGTGCGTCCGCCGTCCACGGTAAGTGTGGCACCCGTGACGAAGCTCGCCCTGTCACTGCAGAGCCAGGCGGCGGCCTCCGCGACCTCCTCGGGATCGGCGGCTCGCGCCTGCGGGGCGGAGCGGTAGGCCCGTGCCTCGTTCTCGGGCGACTTGGCGAACCAGTCGTCGATCATCTCGGAGCGGGTCAGGCCCGGGGCGATGGCGTTCACGCGGATGCGGTGCGGAGCGTACTCGACGGCGGCGGCCTTGGTCAGGCCGATCACCGCGTGCTTGGAGGCGATGTAGGGCGCGGCCGTCGAGGAGGCGACCAGGCCGCCCACGCTGCTGGTGTTGACGATCGAGCCGCCCCCGGTCTCCAGCATGGCCGTGATCTCGTGGCGCAGGCAGTTCCACACGCCTCGCACGTTCGTCTCGGTGACCCGCTCGTAGTCGTCGTCGTCGATGAGGTGCATCGGAGTCTTCGGCAGCGCGACGCCGGCGTTGTTGAAGGCGGCGTCGAGACGGCCGTAACGCTCGACGGCGAACTCGACGGTCCGGCGCACCTCTTCCCCGTCGCGGACGTCCAGGGCGCGATGGCTCGCTTCGGCGCCCTTGGCGCGCAGCTCGTCGGCGAGGTCGCGCAGCTTGTCCTCGCGGCGGGCGGTCAGGACGACGGTGGCGCCCTGCCGGGCGAACACCCGGGCGGCGGCCGCACCGATACCGCTGCTGGCGCCGGTGATGAGGGCGACCCGGCCCGCCAGTACGGCTCCTTCTGCTGCGGTCACCTGGTCACCTCGCGCGCGGTGGAGAGGGAGTCGGGATCATGCCAGAAGACGTCGAGCCCTGCCTCCTGGTCGAGGGTGCGCAGGCGCTCTTCGTCGATCTCGGCGAGGGCGCCGACCAGGTGCCGGACGCCGAGTTCGCGCATCAGCTCGCGCTGGAAGCCGTGCTCGAAGGTGCTGGGGTGGCCGACGAACGGCGTGTCCAGCTCCTTGGCATGGCCGGCGAAGCGGGCCACGTCGTCAATGAAGAGCACCTGGTGGTAGTCGAGACCGAAGTGGTCCTGGACTATCTGCCGGATGCCGGGGCGGAAGTCGTTGGTGCAGATGTAGTGCGGTGCGGTGAACAGCTGCTCCCAGGCGCCGAGATGGCGGCGGAAGTGGTCCTCGTCGAGGCCGCCGTAGCAGATGATGTCGAGACCCACGGCGCGCAGCCGGTGCAGGAGTTCCTCGGCGCCGTCGAGGGTGTGGACGGGGTGGGCCCGCAGGTAGCGCTCGCGTTCGGCGAAGTAGTCGGCGACGGCCTCCTGCTCGCTCACGTCGGCGCCGGTCTCCTCCAGCAGCACCCGGGCGGCTGCGAGGCGGGACTGCGAGAAGAGCCGCTGCTCCAGTTCCCGGGTGTACTCACCGCCGTACTTGAGGACGAGGCGGTGCAGGACGGGGCTGAAGCTGTCGTTGAGCAGGACGCCGTCGATGTTGACGGCGGCCAGGCGCAGGGTGCGCAGTGGTTCCATCGGGGTCTTCCTCTCCCAGGCCGTTCGACAATCATGCAGTGGCTGTCGGGACCGGGTGCGGCATGGGTCCGCCGACGGGGGGGCGAACTCCCCCAGTGACATGGCTGAAAGAGACCGCTCGGCAGGTTTTGGCGGAGTCGAGGCGGGCTCGTCACCCACGATAACCAGCCGCCGACATCTGCTGTTTAGTCCGTTTTTCGCCGCGCCTTCGACTTGATTGAGCGCAAAAATACTTGGCCAAGCCACCACCGAGCGGAGTCATGCATGGATCGAGTCCCACCACGCTTGGCGAATCCTTTACCTTGTGGCCGACCCGAGAAAACCGGTAGGTCCGTATCTTATAGGCGTCGAACAGAGCTTCCAGCCAACGAAGAGCTTTCCGACGGGGGGTTATTGATGAGCCTGTCCGCCAGCGAGATCGGAGTCGGTCTGCCCGCACTGCCCCGGCTGACCACGACGGTCCCCAAGGAGTACGTCCACCGGGCGTCCCTGGCCGAGGTGTTTCTCTCCGGCTGTACCGCCCAGGACGACAGGCTGCGGTTCTCCCTCACCGGACAGTGGCCACGCGCCCACACCTTCTTCAACAGTGCCGACGGCTCAAGTCACGACCCGCTCCAGGCCGCAGAGACGTTTCGGCAGGCCGGCATGTTCGTGACGCACGCCGAACACGGTGTACCGCTCGGTCATCACTTCGTGCTGTGGTCGCTGAGTTGCCACACCGATCTGGAGCAACTGCGGATCGGCTCCCGCCCGACCGACTTCCATCTGGACGTGACGTGCCCGGACACCGCCCCGTGCGGCAGGGCGTCCGCGCGCCGGATGGGCATAGGGTTCGCGCTGCGCCGGGCCGGCCGGACCGTGGCCCACGGAGACGGGCGGTACTCCATCGTCACGCCGTCCGTCTACGCGCGGCTGCGGGCCAGCCGGCCCGGAAGACAGGTGACTTCGGCGGAGCCGGTGGTCGCGGCCGACCCGATGCCGCCGTCCGCCGTGGGCCGCACCTCCCCCGCCGACGTGGTGCTGACGCCCACGGACACGCCCGGCCGGTGGCTGCTCAGCCCTGACCTGGACCACCCGATCCTGTTCGACCACGGCGGCGACCATCTGCCCGGCATGGTCCTGCTGGAGGCTGCCCGTCAGGCCGCCTGCGCCCGGCTGGCCCCGCGTGCGCTGATACCGGCGAGCACGTCCACGACCTTCGACCGCTACGTCGAACTCGACAGCCCTTGCTGGGTCGACGTGACCGAGGTGACTCCCGGGGGGGACGGCACGATGACCGTGGAGGTCGTCGGCCGGCAGGGCGGCGAGACCGTCTTCACCTCCACCGTGCACGGGCCCGTCGTCGACTGAACGCGACACGAAACGGCCGCCGCCGGGTCCCGGTCCGGGACCCGGCGGCGGCCGTTGGGCTCATCAGTGCCGGTGGCCGAGAGCGTGCCGGCGGTCGGCGTCACGGCGGTGGTGCAGACCCCAGGAGGCGGAGTCGACATAGCGTCCGTGGTCGTTGCGCAGGGTGGCGGTGTCGGTGTCGTGGTTCCACACGGACTCACGGCGGTCCTGGTAGAGGTCCGTCATGGTGTCCCGGCCCTGCCCGGTGTGGACGCGGACCGTGCTGCGGCCGGCCAGCAGGTAGTGACGGAAGGTGTAGCTGTGGCCGTCGGCGTCCGACAGCGTCCAGCCGCTGAGGTTGACGTCCCGACGGGAGGTGTTGGTGACGTCCACCCACTCACGGTTCAGGGCACGGCCGGAGAAGACCGCGCGGCCCTGCTGGTCGTGCTGTACGGCACTGATGACGACCGCGTCGCGGGGCGGCATCGCGGAGTGCGGGGCGGCGGCCGCGGCCGCGGCGGGCAGGGTCAGTGCGCCCACCATGGCGGCCGCCATGGCGGTGGCGGAACCGAGACGACGGGCGGTCGCGGAGACGGATACGGACACGAGGTCCCCCTTTGCGGGGTTCGGGCACACCTCGACGGGTGCGGTGTCAAGCCGCGGTTCGCGAGGGGTGTGTGGTACCGAGGTGGCGGCCGGGCGGCCGCGCAGCCACACCCTGCAACCGCGCGGTGGGACGCGCGGAGCACGCACCACGCCCATTACCGATCTTTCGCACGGCTATGACACTCGACTGTAACGTCCATTCACTAAGTGAATGGACGGATTTGCCCCATACGGGGGCCTTGCGGCCCCTCAGAAGCCATCGGCTCACCCGAAAGTGAGTAACAGTCAGCGGCCGACCGGAGCCGCCGACAGAAGTTGATCTTCTGGTCGTCATATGGAATTCCCCGATAGGCCGGTCGTGACGGGGGTTCGGGGAAAGCGTTTGCCATTACGTTTCGGTGTGCCATTTTGGCATGCCCACACCCACTCGGCGCACACCTCCCCGTAGGAGACACCCACATGCGCAGACTCGTTGCCTGCCTGGCGGCCGTGGTCGCCGCCCACTTGTGGGCCGTGGCGCGCGAGATGCCCATCCCGGCTGCGACATGCGCGACCGGGCGACCCGAGCAGGCTCGTTCAATCAGCAGCCGTCGGCCGTGAACGGTCAGCCGGGCATTACGGTGGGACACGAAGACCTCCGCGAGGTGCAGTCCTAGACAGCTCCACCACACCGGAGGTCTTCGCCATGATCAAGAACCCGCGAGTGTCAACAACGTTCGTGATCAATACACCTAGTCGGCGTAGGTGCGCAGCTTCCGGTAGAGGGTCGCGCGGCCGATGCCCAGGGCGGCCGCCGCGCGGGCCTTGTTGCCGCCGTTGCGGCGCAGGGCCTCCAGGATGGCGGTGCGTTCGGCGTGCTCCATGGGGCTCAGCGGGCGGCCGGCGGGCCCCTCACGTACGGGATCGGGCAGTTCGGCCCGCCGTACCGGGCCGGTCGCCCTGCGGCGCCGCGCCAGCGACCTTACGACATGAACGAGTTCGGTGACGTTGCCGGGCCACAGGTACCGCTCCAGCGCGCGCCGGGCGTCCGGCGTCCAGCTGAGCGGAGGCTCTCCCGGATCGGGCGCCGGGGTCACGGCGGCGAGCAACTCCCTTATGTCCTCGGTGCGTTCACGCAGGGCGGGCAGGGTGACCGAGCGGGCGGCCAGGGTGTCGAGGAGCCGTTGGAGACACGGTCCGGGCGGCGCACCCGGTGTGTAGGTGACCAACAGGCGTGTGGCGGGCCGGGTTTCGAGGAGGGCGACGATCGCCGCCACGTCCGGCTGTGCCAGGCGCTCGGCGTGGCGCAGCACCAGGCCGCGGGGTTCGGCGGGCAGGGCGTTGTGCAGGTCCCCCGCGGCCGCGTCGACGACGAGCGGGTCGCTCTCGCCGAGCAGCTCGCGAGCCAGGGTGGTCTTCCCGGTGCCCCGTTCGCCGACGAGCAGTAGCGGGGCGCGGGTGGCGGCCAGTTCGGCCGCCCGTTCGGTGGCGTGCCGCCACGGTAGCGAGTGTCCGGCCAGTGTGGTCTGCGGCCGTCGGGCGGGGGCGGCGGATTCGCGGTCGTAGGAAGGTTCCAGTACGACGACGGCCCCGACGACCGCTCCCAGGTGCCGGACGGGTCTCACCTGGGCGCCGCGCGGGATCCGGGTGCCGGGGCCGTCCTGGCACGGCTCCGCGTGCACGGTGCGTTCCAGGTCCTCGATGTCCCGCGTCGACAGCAGCCGGCCCGCCGCCTCGCTCACCAGCCGGCTGTGGCCGGTGAAGGCCACCACCGGCCGGTCCTGCCCCTCGCACGCCCCGAGGAAGGCGTCGAGCAGGGCCCGCTCCGGCGAACGTGCGTGGGCCCGCAGTTCCGCCTCCACCGCGGCGGCGGTCGCCTCGGCCAGGGCCGCCTGCGGGTGCGGGGCGCAACCGCCGCACAGGGCGGACGCCACGGTGACCGTGCCGACCGGCTTGTGGTCGCCGGGGGCCCGCAGCGGCGCGCTCACCGCGGACACCTCCTGCCACACGTCGAGGAAGTGCTCGGGCCCGTGCACCTCGGCGCGGTGGCCGGTGCGCAGGGCCAGGGCCGCGCTGTTGGGGCCGACCCGCTGCTCGGAAAGGTCAGGGCGGAGCATGTCGTGCGGGTCGTGTCCCGCGGCCCACAGCACCCGCAGCCGGGCGTCGGTGAGGACGAGCGTCGCGTGCTCGTGGCCGAGGACCGGGCGCAGGCGCTCCAACACCGGCCGGGCCACCTCCAGCAGCGCGGGTTCGGGTGGCGGCGGGGCCTGGGCGGCGAAGGGTTCCGCGGAGTCGTGCCGTACGCCGAAGAAGCGGGCCCGGCGCCAGGCGGCGGCGACTTCGTCCGGCACGTCCTCGGGCAGGGGGTGCCCGGCGAGGAAGCGGGCGCGGGCCCGGCGCAGCTGGCCGAGGGCGGGGCGGGCGGAGGCATGCCGGCCGGCCGTGGGGGGATGCTCTGCGGTGGTCATGGCGCCCCTCACCGTACCGGGAACAGTTGAAGGAGCAACGACCGGTGTGCCCGGTCGGTTCCGCCCTACACCGGTGTCTCGGATTGAGACACCCATGACCGCCCGGACCGTTTCAAGATCTTGAACGGTCGGTTTCCGTCCTCCCCCCACCGGAGCGTTACCCGTGCACACCGATGTCGTCACCGACGTCCTGATCGTGGGCAGCGGCCCCGCCGGCGCCTCAGCCGCCCTGGCCCTGAGCACCTACGGCGTACCGAACATGGTCGTCACCCGCTATGCGAGCCTCGCCGACACCCCGCGTGCGCACATCACCAACCAGCGCACGATGGAGGTCCTGCGCGACCTCGGGGTGGAGCAGGAGGTGATGGCCAAGGCCACTCCGCAGCACCTGATGGGGAACACGACCTTCTGCACCAGCCTGGCCGGTGAGGAGCTGGGCCGGGTGCGCTCCTGGGGCAACGACCCGCTGGTGCAGGCCGCGCACGACCTCGCGAGTCCCACCCGGATGTGCGACATGCCGCAGCATCTGATGGAGCCGGTGCTGGTGGACGCGGCGATCACACGCGGGACCGTCTTCCGCTACAGCACGGTCTACAAGTCGTTCACGCAGGGACCGGACGGCGTGACCGTCACCGTCGAGGACCGGGTGCGCGGGGACGAGTACACCGTCCGGGCCAAGTACCTCATCGGTGCGGACGGCGGGCGCTCGAAGGTGGCCGAGGACGCCGGGCTGCCGATGGGCGGCCAGATGGGCGTCGCGGGCAGCATCAACATCGTCTTCGACGCCGACCTGAGTGAGTACACCGCCCACCGCCCCTCCACCCTGTACTGGGTGCTGGCCCCGGGCGCGACCGTCGGCGGCATCGGCGCGGGCCTGGTGCGCTGCGTGCGCCCGTGGACCGAGTGGCTGATCGTGTGGGGGTACGACGTCAGGGCGGGCGCTCCCGACCTCACCACCGAGTACGCGGAATCGGTCGTCCGCCAGTTGATCGGCGACGACGACATCCCGGTGACCGTCAAGTCGTCCTCGGCGTGGACGGTGAACGAGATGTACGCCGAGACGTACTCCAACGGCCGTGTGTTCTGTGCCGGTGACGCCGTGCACCGGCACCCGCCGTCCAACGGACTCGGCTCGAACACCTCCATCCAGGACTCCTACAACCTGGCCTGGAAGCTGAAGCTGGTCCTCGACGGCACCGCCGGCCCGGGCCTGCTGGACAGCTACAGCGCCGAACGCGCGCCCGTCGGCAGGCAGATCGTCACCCGGGCCAACAAGTCGATCGGCGAGACGGCACCGATCTTCGAGGCGCTCGGCGGTCTCACCCCACAGGCTCCCGAGCGGTTGTGGGCCAGCATCGCCGCCCGCAAGGAGGCCACCGAGGGCGCCGAGAAGCAGCGGGCGCGGCTGCGCGAGGCGATCGCGTACAAGGTGTACGAGTTCAACGCGCACGGCGTCGACCTCAACCAGCGCTACTCCGCCGAAAGCTCAGCCGCGGTCGTCCCCGACGGCACCCCCGACCCCGGTTTCGCCCGCGACCCGGAGCTGTACCACCAGCCCAGCTCCCGCCCGGGCGCCAAGCTCCCGCACGCCTGGATCACTTCGGGCACCAGGACCGTGTCCACCCTGGACACCGTCGGCAAGGGCCGGTTCACCCTGCTGACCGGTATCGGCGGCGCGGGCTGGCTGCGCGCGGCGGACGCCCAGGACCTCGACATCGCCACGGTCGTCATCGGCCCGGGGCAGGAGTACGAGGACCCGTACGGCGACTGGGCCCGGCTCAGCGAAGTGTCCGACGCGGGCGCCCTGCTGGTGCGGCCCGACGGGTATGTCGCCTTCCGGCACCCGGCCGCCGCCGAGAAAGCGGAGGAACTCCTGTCGCAGGCACTGCGGCAGATCCTCGGCCAGGCCTGACCGATCCGGAGTGACGGCCGTGCCGTCCCCGGAACCCACGCGACACGAAAGGTGAACAGCATGCCCCTCGGGCTGCTCAGGCGCCGGTGGTCCAAGGACGCCCCGGCCCGTTCGGCGGGACTCACCCTGCCCCTCCCCTCCGGTGCGGGCGGCGTCGCCCGTACCGTTCTGGACCCCGTCGACCAGCCGCTGGGCGGCGCTGAGGTCACGGTCACCGCGCTCGACACCCACCAGGTGGTGACGCGGGGTACCACCGACCCTTCGGCTTCTTCATGGCCGCTCTGCCGCCCGGGCGCTACAGCCTGCTGATCGTCGCCGAGGGTCTGGACCCGCACCGCGAGACGGTCGAGATCGTCGCCGGCAACTGTCCGGCGCCCGGGCACATCCGGTTGCAGCCGGCCCGGCAGCTGCCGTTGCCGCCGACCGGTGGCTGGATCTTCGATCCTCCGCACACGGCGATCCGGTTCATCGCCAAGCATGTCGGCATGGCTCATGTGCACGGTCGTTTCGAGCGTTTCGACGGCGTGATCAACGTCGCCCCGGACATGAGCCAGTCGACCGTGCAGGTGCGCATCGACGCGTCCAGCATCAACACCGGGAACACGACCCGCGACAACCACCTGCGTTCCGGGGACTTCCTGGACGTCGAGCGGTATCCGTACATCGACTTCGCCAGCGCGCGCTTCGCCTACCGGGGCGGCAGCAAGTGGACGCTCCTCGGCTCCCTGACGATGCACGGTGTCAGCCGCTCGGTCTCACTGGACACCACCTACCTGGGCACGGTCAACGGCGGTTACGGCGAGGAGTTGCGCTGTGCGGCGCTCGCCACGGCGGAGCTGCACCGGGAGGACTACACCCTCAACTGGCGGTCGATGCTGGCCCGTGGCATCGCGGTGGTGGGTCCGACGGTGCAACTGGAGCTGGACGTGCAGGCGATGTACCGCTCGCCGGACACGCCCACTCCGCCGGAGTGACGAGCACGCCATCCAATGTTGTGCGCCGTGGGCTCCCCCGCCGGGCGTAGCCGCAGGCAGCATTCCGCGCACCAGGTGCGAAGGAGTCGCCGACCATGTGCGGATGCGCGGACACGGAACCGCCGTTGCACATCGAGATGCCGGCCGCGTTCTACTCGGCCTCCCAGTTCGACCGGATCGAGCACAACGGGCGGCTCATCGGCGTGTCGGCCCTGTGCAGTTACACGGCCAACGTCCGTGGCCGGATCTCGGTCTGCATGATCGACGAGGAGGAGGTGGCCTACGGCCGGGAAGTCGGCCCGGTGTGGGGCGAGCCGAACGGCGGATCCGGCAACCCCGCCGTGGAACGGCACCCGCAGACCACCATCCGCGCCACCGTCTCCCGCCGTCCTCTCGCCGGGGACAGACGCTGACCCTTCGTCTCACCTGACGGGCCACCGGGTGCGGGGCAGCTGCGCGGTGGTCCGGACGACGGCATCTTGGCACCCGGTCGAAGCGCGCCCGGCGCCCCGCCAAGGACGGCCGGGCGCCGGGAGCCGGGTCAGGGCGGCGCCGTCCGCAGGGCCCGCACCACCGCCCAGATGACGGAGATGAACGGCACGGCCACGACGGCCCCGATCACCCCGGCGACGATGCTGCCCGCGATGACGGAGACGGCGACGACAAGGGGGTGCAGACGCACCGCCCAGCTCATCACCAGGGGGTGCAGCACATGCCCCTCGATCTGCCCGATGACGACGATGAGCACTAGGACGGCCACGGCCGTGAGCGGCCCGCGCCCGGCCAGCGCCACCACGGTGGCCACGCCCAGCGCGACCGGTGAGCCGACCAGCGGGACGAACGCGGCGAAGAACTCAAGCAGGGTGAGCGGCAGCGCGAGTGGCACCCGCAGCACCAGCAGGGCGATGCCGACGAGTACGGCGTTGGTGGCGGCCACGATGATGATGCCCCGGGTGTACCCGGCGAACGTCCGCCAGGCTGCGTGCCCCGCCCGGTCCCACGCTGCCCGGGCCCCGGCGGGCAGCAGCTCGCGGCTCGTCCAGGCCCACAGCCGTTCGCCGGAGTTGATGAAGAAGACGGAGGCGAAGAGCGCGAGCGCGCCTCCGGTGACCAGTTCGACGAGGGTGCCGAAGCCGCTGAGCGCCCTGCTGGCCAGGTTGGAGCGGTGGGCCTGGACGTAGTTCACGACCTGCTGCTGGAGATGCGACAGGGCGCCCGGGCCGAGCCGGAAGGGCGGGCGCTGGAGCCAGACCTCGATGCGGTGGATGCCACCGCGGAACTCCTCGGCCAGCGTCGCCGACTCCTGCGCGACCGCGTTGCCCACCAGGGCGAGCAGCCCGAAGAACACGCAGATGCTGCCGACCAGGCTCACGGCCACGCACAGGGGTCTGGGGAGCCGGCGGCTCAGCAGGTCGGTGAACGGCCGCAGCACCGAGGTGATGACCAGGGCCAGGAACAGGGCGACGGCGATCAGCTGGAAGCGGCCCAGGACCATGAAGATGCCGTAGACGGCGACGCCGAGCACGATGAGCCGCCAGGCATAGGCGGCGGCGATCCGCAGGGCGAGGACGACGACGGCGCTGACGGAGGCGGAGGCGACCGGATCACGGGCGCGCTTCGGGATCCACACCGCGCGGGCGGACCGGGTGGCCGGCGCCGTGCCACGCGCCCGGCGCGCCCGGTTCCGCCCGGCCGCCGGCCCGCCCGAACCCGCCACCGCACCTCCCGCTGCCGGCTTCCGTCGCCTCTGGTGCGCGTAAGGGCACCTCTAGTGCACGTTAGGGGCAATTCGGGCGGCGGGCGGGGTGAGCTGCGCCAACGGGGTCAGTGTGCCGCCGTTGTGGTGACGGCCGTGCGGGCGGCTCGTTCGACCAGTTTCACACCGTCCGGCATGGACGCGCTGCCGTTGGAGAGGACCGCGACGAGGTAGTGGTGACCGCCTGCCGTGACGCGTCCGACGCTGTTGATGTCCCACAGGCGGGTGGTGTTGCGCATGAGCCAGCCGTTCTTCAGCGCCCACCCCGAGTCCGCGGCGGCCGAGACGCCCCAGGACTGCTCGGTGGCGATCTCGGTCATCAGGGTGCCGATACGGCTTCGTGACGCCGTGTCGAGCGGAGTGGGGCCGGAGCCGAAGACCGCGCGCAGCAGTCGTATCTGATCGCGTGCAGTGGTCCGGGTGAGCCCCCACCTGCCGCCGGGGCCGCCCGCGGTCGAGGTCAGACCCAGCCGCTTGTTCGCGGACTCCAGGCCGGGGGCCCCGCCGATGGCCCGCCACAGGGCGTTGGCCGCGTCGTTGTCGCTGTCGCGGATCATCACCTCCGCCTGGGTGCTCTCCCGCGCGGTGAGGGCGCGCCGGTGGTCCCGGGCGTGGAGCAACAGCGCGGCGAGGATGTCGACCTTGACGATGCTCGCCGTGTCGTACGGCGTGTCGTCGCCGTAGACCGCGGGTTCCCGGCCGCTGCCGTCCAGGTCGAGGACGGCGGCGGTCACGCGCGCCTCGGCCGGAGTCCGCACGGCCGTACGGAAGTCTCCGGAGCCGGGGGCGGAACCCGCCGCGATGGCCGCCGGCGCGGCGCCTGCGAGCAGGGTCACCGCCGTGGCCAGGACGGCGAGGGTGCGGTTGAGCATGCGGGGAGCCTCGGCAGTTCAGGTCGGAGGGAACACAGAACTGCGAACATAGACAAAATGGCCGGTCGGCGACGTGACCACCGCCACGAACCGGCCGGTTTCAGGCGAATTGTGATCAGAACAACAAGGCCGCAGATGAGGTGGGCCTCCCGGCTACGGAACGCGGATTCCGTATGCCTCATCCGGACCGTTCCGGGGGAAGAATGTGGCCAGAGTGACGGACCGACCCCTGGGAGGTGCCCATGAGCACATCGGCGGAACCGCGGGTGAGCGGCCTGGAGGTGCGGTCCATCGACTACGTGCCGCTGGACGAGCGGCACGGCAAGCTGTGGCATCTGGGGCCGCTGTGGTTCATGTCCAACGCGCAGATCGCCACCCTGGCCGTGGGGCTGATCAGCATCACGGAGGGCGGCAACCTGATCTGGTCGCTGCTGGCGATCGTCGCGGGCACCCTGATCGGCACGTTCTTCATGGCCTTCCACTCCGCGCAGGGACCGCAGCTGGGGCTGCCGCAGATGATCCAGTCGCGGCCGCAGTTCGGCTATGTCGGGGCGCTGCTGGTGTGGCTGTTCGCGTATGTGCAGTACGCGGGCTTCAACGTGTTCAACACCATCCTGGCCGGTGACGCACTGAACACCACGATCCACGGCAGTGTGAAGCTGTGGGTCGTCGTGGTCACCCTGATCGCGCTGGTCGTGGCACTGGTGGGCTACGACATCATCCACAAGGCCGAGCGGTTCCTGACCTACACCTTCCTCGTCGTCTTCGGGATCTTCACCGTCGGTGTCCTGGTCACCCTGCACTATCCGGCGGGCTCCTTCGACCTCGGCGCCTTCAAGTGGACGCCGTTCCTGGCCCAGTTCGGCGTGGTCGCCGGTTACCAGATCAGCTGGGCCATCTACGTCTCGGACTACTCGCGCTATCTGCCGCCGGACGTGACGGTCCGCAAGACGTTCTACTGGACCTACTTCGGCTCGGCGCTCGGCGGTATCTGGCTGATGGGGCTCGGGACGCTGCTGGCCGCCTGGGCGGGCGACAGCTTCGACACGATTTCGACGATCAACGCCGCCGGCGACAAGATCTTCGACGGCTTCGGCGCTATCGTGCTGCTGTTCTCCACGCTGGGCTTGATCTCCGTCACCGCGCTGAACATGTACGGCGGTTCACTCACGCTGATCAGCGCCATCGACTCGTTCAAGCGGGTGCGGCCGACGCTGGGCGTCCGGCTGGTGACCATCGGCGTGACCGCGGCGCTCTCCCTGGTCGGCGCGCTGGCGGCGACCTCGGACTTCCTGACGAACTTCAACAACTTCCTGCTGCTGGTGCTCTATCTGTTCATCCCGTGGACCTCGGTGAACCTGATGGACTACTACGTGGTGCGCCGGGGCCACTACGCGATCGCCGAGATCTTCAAACCGGACGGCATCTACGGCCGTTGGGGCTGGCGGGGGATCATCTCGTACCTGGTCGGCTTCGCCGTGATGGTCCCGTTCTTCTCCGTCGGCACGCTCTATGTCGGCCCTGCCGCCAAGGCCCTCGGCGGCGCGGACATCTCGTTGTTCGTCGGGCTGCCGGTCTCTGCGCTGCTGTACTGGTGGCTGAGCCGCTCGATCGACGTCGAGGCGGAGACCCGCATCGCCGAGGCGGAGGCCGCGGAACTGGAGCAGGCGGCGCACGAACACCGGGAGCCCTAGCGGGGAGTCGTCAGAGGCGGCAGCTGCTCGGGCGAGGACCTCGCCCCGCCCGGCTCCGGGAACTTCGCCGCCGGGCTACGCGCCCGTCTGCGCCGACTCGCCTGGTTTCTCGGGGAGTCCGGCCCGGGCGCCGTCTTGCGTGCGCTGCTCGCGGAGGACCAGCACGATCCGGCGTTCGCCGGGAGTTCCGGTCGCGGTGCCGGGGCCACGGCGCCGGTGCGCCCGCGCCCTGCCGGCACGGGCCCTGGCGGCGGGCCGGTTGCCCGCCGGGTTCGACCTGGACACCGAGACGGACCAGCTCGAGGGCCCGCGATGAGCCACCCTCGCGGTCAGTACGCGGAGTTGACGTTGTCGATGGAGCCGTAGCGGTGGGCGGCGTAGTTGGCGGCCGCGGTGATGTTGGCCACCGGGTCGGTGACGCTGCGCGCGGTGCCGTCGACGTGGTAGGCGTTGAAGGTGGGGTCGATGACCTGGAGCAGACCCTTGGAGGGGGTGCCCTTCTGGGCGTTGACGTCCCAGTTGTTCTGCGCGGTCGGGTTGCCGCCGGACTCGCGCATGATGTTGCGCTTCAGACCGTCGTAGCTGCCCGGAATGCCCTTGGCCTTCATGATCTGCAGGGACTGCTTGATCCAGCCGTCCAGGTTGTTGGAGTGGCCGGACTGCTGCTGGGAGGTGGCGCGGCTGTGGTCGCTGGCGGCCGTGACCGAGGTTGAGGCGTGCATCTGCGTCGCTTCGGCGGCCTGTGCGGTCGTCGGCATCAGGGTGAGGGCGGCGGCCGCGGCACCGGTGGTGGCGATGCCGGTGAGGCCGAGGGTGCGCAGGCGAGCGATGCGGGTGCGAGTGGTCATGGTCATGTGAAAGGAAACTCTCCTGTGGGGGACGGCGTCTGCGCCGGCCGCGGTGGGCGGCGGCGTGGGGCGGGGCCCCGGGTCAGTCGGCGGGGAGTGGGCGGACCCGGCGGGGATCCGCTCGGTCCATCGCCCGTCTCCCGGCGACGACAGCCATGGTTAGCGGTGGGCGCGGCGGGGCGCAACGATGTGACGTACTATCCTTCTTCGGAGTAATGCCCGAAATGAGCGGTTATGGCAGCTTTACATCCTGTTCAGAGGGTTCCGGTGCTACGACGCCGGATAGGATGTGATCTGCCTCCTATGGGTGGTGTCACGCTCTCCAGCCTCTTCGGGGGGCGGAAACGACCCTGCCGGACGTCGCTCCACAGCTCGCGTACAGCCCCGTCAGGAGAGCACCGGGGGCATGTCCGGCACCTCTCACACACGCGGCGGACGCCATCCATGTGCTGATCGTCGACGACGGTCCCGAGGCGACCGAGCTGCTCTCGGCGGCGGTCACCGCGGCGGGCCGGCGGCCGCTCGTGGCCCAGGGCGGGTACGGCACCCTGCGCACCGCCCGCAGACACAGCCCGCACGCCGTCAAGCCTTCCTCCCTGGAGGAGGTGATGCTCCGGGCTGCGCGGATTGCTGCGCCGGTCCGGGGCCGGCGAGGTCGCCGAGTAGGAAGCGGTGCGCGTGCTCGGCAACCTGGTGCTCGGCGAGAAGACCCGCGAGGTGCGCCGGAGCGGCACGCCGATCTCACTCACCGCGAAGGCGTTCGACCTGCTGCGACGGGATCCCGGCGGACGGGACCCTGCCCACCCGGACGGGCACCGTCGAGGCGTTCGCCGCACGGGCCAAGGCCGACGCGGCCAGGGTGCGCATGGCTGAGGCGCGGGCCCGCCTCGACGACACACTCAGAAGCACGTGCGCTCGGTCATCCGCACGCCAACGGCAACGGCTACGGCTACGGCTACGGCTACGGCTACGGCTACGGCTACGGCAAGGAACTGATCCGCCGGCACTACCTGACGTCACCCCACCACCGGTAGTCCCTCCCCCATGGGCTTCCACCGCAGGTGAACGCTCTCCCCTGCCGAGTCCGCCCGCAGCAGGGACAGGCGGGGGCGTACGGCGTCGGTGCGTGCCGTGGGCGGTTTGCGGCGGCCGGCCTGGAACTGCACGGGCCACTCGGCGGCCGGGCCCCGGTAGTCCTGGTCGGCGGCCGCGTGCAGGGTCCAGTGCGGGTCGTACAGATGGGTGCGTCCTACGGCACACAGGTCGGCGCGGCCCGCCAGCAGGATCGAGTTCACGTCGTCGTAGGAGGCGATGGCGCCGACGGCGATCACGGCCGCGCCGGTCGCGGCGGCCACCTCGTGGCGGATTCGGTCGGCGAAGGGAGTCTGGTAGGAGCGGCCGTAGGCGGGGCGTTCGTCCTTGGTGACCTGGCCGGTGGAGACGTCGATGGCGTCCGCGCCGTGCGCGATGAACGCGCGGGCGATCTCCACCGCGTCGTGTTCGGTGTTGCCGTCGGGGGCCCAGTCGGTGGCGGAGATCCGCACGGTCATCGGCCGCTCGGCGGGCCAGACGGACCGCACCGCGTCGAAGACCTCCAGGGGGTAGCGCAGCCGGTTCTCCAGCGGGCCGCCGTACTGGTCGGTGCGGTGGTTGGCGAGGGGTGAGAGGAAGGAGGAGAGCAGATAGCCGTGGGCGCAGTGGAGTTCGAGGAGGTCGAAGCCGGCCTCGGCGCCCCGGCGGGCCGCTTCGACGAACTCGGCGGTGATGTCGTCGAGTTCCGAGCGGGTGAGTTCGCGGGGGACGGGCGATCCGGGGCCGTACCGCAGCCCGGACGGGCCCACGACCTCCCAGTTGCCGTCGGGGAGCGGCTCGTCCATGCCCTCCCACATAAGACGGGTCGAGCCCTTGCGGCCGGAGTGGCCGAGCTGGAGGCCGATGCGCGCGGTGCTGCATTCGTGGACCAAGGAGACGACCCGCTGCCAGGAGCCGCGCTGTTCGTCGTTCCACAGGCCGGTGCAGCCGGGGGTGATACGGCCCTCGGGCGAGACGCACACCATCTCCGTCATCACCAGCCCCGCCCCGCCCATCGCCTTCGAACCCAGATGGACCAGATGGAAGTCACCGGGCACGCCGTCGACGGCGGAGTACATGTCCATCGGGGAGACGATCACCCGGTTCTTCAGCTCCAGCCGCCCGATGCGGAACGGCTGGAACATCGCGGGCGCCCCGGTGCTCAGCCCCTGCGCCGCGGCGAAGGCGGCATCGACGCGGTCGGCGAACGCCTCGTCCCGGGTGCGCAGGTTGTCGTAGGTGATACGGCGCGAACGGGTCAGCAGGTTGAAGCAGAACTGGGTGGGTTCCTGGCCGGCGTACATGCCGATGTTCTCGAACCACTCCAGCGAGGCCTGCGCGGCCCGCTGGGTGGACTGCACCACCGGCCGCCGCTCGCTCTCGTAGGCGGTCAACGCGCTTTCCGTGTCCGGGTGTTCGTGCAGACAGGCGGCCAGGGCGAGGGCGTCCTCCATGGCCAGCTTGGTGCCGGAACCGATGGAGAAGTGGGCGGTGTGGGCGGCGTCGCCGATGAGGACGAGGTTGCCGTGGTGCCAGTGCTCGTTGCGGACGGTGGTGAAGTTCAGCCACTTGGAGTTGTTGGCGAACACCTGCTGCCCGCCGAGTTCCTCGGCGAACAGCTCACGGATGCGGGCCACGGCCCGCTCGTCGGAGACACCCGGCGCGAACACGGTGTCCTCCGTGACGTCGAAGCCGGCCCGGCGCCAGACGTCCTCGTGCATCTCCACGATGAAGGTCGAGCCGGTGTCGGAGTAGGGGTAGCCGTGGACCTGCATGACCCCCCACTCCGTCTCCTTGACGAAGAACTGGAAGGCCTCGAAGACCCGGTCCGTGCCCAGCCACATGTACTTGCTGCACCGCCGGTCCAGGGACGGGCGGAAAGCGCCCGCGTGGGCCGCCCGGACACCCGAGTTGACGCCGTCCGCGCCGACGACGAGGTCGTGCGAGGCGCGCAGTTCGGCCACCTCGGGTGCCGGGGTCGAGAAGTGCAGGGTGACGCCCAGCTCCCGGCAGCGCTCCTGCAGGAGCCGGAGGAGTTCCTTGCGGCTCATCGCGGCGAAGCCCTGGCCGCCGACGGTGTGGGTCTCGCCCCGGTAGTGGATGTCGATGTCCGTCCAGCGGGCGAAGCGGCGGGACATGGCCTCGGCGAAGACGGTGTCGGCGTTCTCGATGCCGCCGAGGGTCTCGTCGGAGAACACCACGCCGAAGCCGAAGGTGTCGTCGGGGGCGTTGCGTTCCCACACGGTGATCTCGTGGGCGGGGTCCAGCTGCTTGAGCAGCGCCGCGAGGTAGAGCCCTCCCGGGCCACCGCCGATGATCGCGATCTTCAAGGGAGTTCCTCTCACTGCTCAGCGGCCGATTCGGCTTCGATGATCTTGCGGAGCGCGAACCGCTGGAGTTTTCCGCTGGTGTTGCGCGGCAGGGCGTCGTGGAAGCGCACGTCACGCGGGTACTTGTAGGGCGCCAGGACCTGCTTGACGTGGTCCTGGATCTCCATGGCCTTCGCCGGATCTCCGGTGACGCCCTCGCGCAGCACGACGAAGGCGCAGACGACCGAGCCGCGCTCCGGGTCGGGGCGGGCCACGACGGCGGACTCGACCACGTCCGGGTGGGTGTCGATGGCGGCTTCCACCTCGGGGCCGCCGATGTTGTACCCGGAGGAGACGATCATGTTGTCGCTGCGGGCGTGGTAGTAGAAGTAGCCGTCCTCGTCGCGGTGGAAGATGTCACCGGTGACGTTCCAGCCGTTCACGACGTAGTCCTGCTGGCGCTTGTCGTCGAGGTAGCGGCAGCCGACCGGGCCGATGACGCCGAGCAGCCCCGGTTCCCCCGGGCCGACCTCCGCACCGTCCAGACCGAGGACCGTGGCGCTGTAGCCGGGCACCGCACGCCCCGTGGCGCCGGGCCGGATGTCGTCGCCGGCGGCGGAGATGAAGATGTGCAGCAGTTCGGTCGCGCCGATGCCGTCGATGACCTTCAGCCCGATGCGGTCCCGCAGTTCCTGCCAGACGGCGAGCGGTATGTGTTCGCCGGCCGACACCCCGACCCGCACACTGCTCAGTCGCCGTTCCTTGCCGTCGCGGACGATCGCCTTGTAGGCGGTGGGCGCGGTCGCGAGGACGGTGACCCCGTGTTTCTCGACGAGGTCGGCGAGCTGGGCCGGTGTCGCCGTCTCGGTCAGCAGGGCGCAGGCGCCGGCCCGCAGCGGAAAGACGACCAGCATGCCGAGGCCGAAGGTGAAGGCGAACGGCGCGGTGCAGGCGACCAGATCGTCCTCCCGCAGCCCCAGGAGGTGCCGGCCGAAGGTGTTGTCGATGGACAGGATGTCCCGGTGGAAGTGCATCGTGATCTTGGGGACGCCGGTGCTTCCCGAGGTGGGGCCGAGGAGTGCCACGTCGTCGGCGGCCGTCTCCACGTCGCTGAACTCACCGGACTTGGCCGCACACCGGGCCACCAGGTCTTCGGGGCCGGGCCCGCCGTATGCGACCAGCCGCAGGCCGGGCAGCACGGTGCGGACTTCCTCGGTGAAGCGGTGGTCCACCAGTGCGATCGCGGGCCGGGTGCGTTCGGCGATCGGGGTGATCTCGCGGGCGCGCAGGGCGGCCATCGTGGTGACCACCACCCCGCCCGCCTTCAGGACGCCGAGCCAGCACGCCACCGTCCACGGGGTGTTGGGCGCGCGCAGCAGGACGCGCCCGCCCGGTACCAGGCCCAGGTCCTCGGTGAGGACCTGGGCGACCTGGTTGGCGCGGGTGCGCAGTTCGCCGTAGGTCCACAGCTCCCCGGCCGGGGTGCGCAGGGCGGGGCGGTGGGGGCCGTGGCGTTCGACGGCCGCGTCGATGAGCTCGGTGGCCGCGTTGAGGCGGGCCGGGTAGCTCAGTTCGGGCGTGGTGAACTCGATGGTGGGCCACAGTTCGGCGGGCGGGAGATGGTCCCGGGCGAAGGTGTCCAGGTGCGAGGAGGGTGAGAGCGGAACAGCCAACGTGGGGTTCCTTCCGGGAGCCCGCCGGTGGTGTACGGCGGGCGGTCAGGCGGGGCGGATCATGCCCTCCTGGGCGACAGTGGCCAGGTGACGGTGGTCGCGGCTGAAGAAGCGTCCGGTGCCCAGGCCGCGGCCCGCGTCGGCGGCCACCGCTTCCTGGGCGTAGAGGAGCCAGTCGCCCATCGGTGCGGGGCGGTGGAACCACATGGCGTGGTCGAGGCTGGCGGTGACCAGGCCGGGGTCGGCCCAGGCCAGGCCGAGGACCCGCAGGACGGGTTCGAGGATCGTGTAGTCGCAGACGTAGGCGAGGACGGCGAGGTCGCGCTGGGCGTCGGTGAGTCCCTCGACGGGGCGCAGCGTGTCGAACGGCCGTAGCCAGACCGCCTGGTGGGGCAGGAGCTCACCCTCCACGGCGAGGTAGACGGGGCCGGGGACATGGCGCATGTCGAAGCCGCGGCCGCCGCGCCAGTAGGCCTTGGACTCTGCGGTCATGGTGCCGCCGGTGCGGTCGGCTAGGTACTCGGCCGAGCTGGGGAGGTCCTCGGGGGCGGGGACTTCCCCGGTGAACCCGGCGTGGAAGGAGGCACCCGGCTCCCCCGCCGCGAAGTTGGCGAGGCAGACGTACAGCACCTTGCCGTTCTGGTAGCCGCGCACCTGGCGGGTGCTGTAGCCGCGGCCGTCGCGCAGCACCTCCACCTCGTAGCGGACCTCGGTGCCGATGTCGGCCGGGCGCAGGAAGTAACTGTGCGTCGAGTGCAGCGACTTGCCGTCGGTCACCGAGCGCATGGCGGCCGCGGCGGCCTGGGCGA
Organism: Streptomyces sp. NPDC005866; assembly: GCF_040629895.1. Taxonomy (NCBI): domain Bacteria; kingdom Bacillati; phylum Actinomycetota; class Actinomycetes; order Kitasatosporales; family Streptomycetaceae; genus Streptomyces; species Streptomyces sp. NPDC005866. Next base: position 92,745 of record NZ_JBEXWP010000025.1, on the reverse strand, counting down.
CGAGGTCGCCGCCGTAGGCCTTGGGCCAGGGGCAGGGCTGGGTGGTGGCGGTGAAGGCGAGGTCGAAGTGTTCCGGCGCGGCGGGCTTGAGCGTCAGGGCGGCGGTGACGATCGCGGAGGTCGGGGCGGCGGTCATCGGTTCAGCCAGTCGCGCAGGTCGGTGTCGGACACGTCGGGCAGGTTCACCACGATGTTCTCCGGGGTCCGGGTGGTCATCCACACCAGCGGTTTGGTCCGGGAGAGGTTGCACTCGACGTGCGGCATGAAGGGCGGCACGAAGACCCAGTCGCCCTCCGTCATGTCGACGTAGTCCTCGAACTTCTCGCCGAAGTAGATCCGGGCCCGGCCCGACAGGACGTATCCGCCGGTCTCGGCCTCGCCGTGGTGGTGGGTGACGGAGCGGTAGCCGGGCTCGTTGCTGACCTTGCCGTACCACAGGCGGCGCGCGGGGGTGTGCTGGGCGCTGACGCCCGACACCCGGACGGCGCCGCCCGAGTCGGCGGTGTTCACGTCCTCCTGACCGGCCCGGGTCACGACGGGCGCGACGATGCCGCTGGGCAGCCGGTACGTCGCGTTGTCGTCTTCGAGTCGGTACTTACTGAGGTCGGGCTCCATGGAACGGCTCCGTTTCCGTGGGCTTGCCGGGATCGTCGGCCTGTCGGGGTCGGGAAGAGGACCGCGCTCTATCTCGTATCTTTCACGGTCGTCATTTATTGTCAATACGACCGGCCGTGCGGCCGGAACCGGACCCCACCGAACCGGAGGCCTCATGACTCCCGTCGCCGTGAACCCGCCCGAACTGCCCGCCCCGAGCGGCTACTCGCACGGGACGCTCGCGGGAAACACGCTCCACCTGGGCGGCCAGACCGCCCTGGACGCCGATATGAAGATCGTTCCGGGTGGCATCGTGGAGCAGTTCCGCCAGGCGTTCGGCAATGTGCTCACCACGCTGCGGGCGGCGGGCGGTGAGTCGGCGGACCTGGTGAGCGTGACGATCTATCTCACCGACATCCCCGACTACCAGGCCCACGGCAAGGCGATCGGCCGGGTGTGGCGGGAGCTCGCGGGGCAGGTGTATCCGGCGATGGCGGGCATCGGCTGCACCGCGCTCTGGCAGCCGGAGGCGATGATCGAGATCCTCGGCGTGGCCGTGATCCCGGACGAGCGGCTGATCAGGCCGGATGCCTAGGCCGTGTGAATGACCGCCAGGGCGTGTTCGCGGGCGGGGGCCCGGAGCGTCCTGTCGAGTTCTTCGAAGAGCGCGCCGGCCGTCTCGCCGTGCCAGCCCGGCGGCAGCAGGGACAGCGGCAGCCCGGGGTCGCGGTACGGGAGCCGGCGCCACTCGGTGAGCATCGGCAGATAGATCCCGAACGCCTCGTGGGGCTCGATTCCGCCCGCGGCCGCGCGCTCGCGCACCGGCCCGTACCGTGCGAGGAAGTCCGCGTAGAGCGCGGTGAGCTCGTCGAGGTCCCACCACTCTCGGACCTTCGCCGACAGGTCACCGAAGGCGAAGTGGTCGCCGGTGAAGATGTCGACGTACGGCGTCAGTTCGAGCCGTTGCAGGGTGCGGCGGGTCTCGTCGGCGAGGATGCCGGGGGCCACCCACACACCGGGGGCGGCGGTGCCGAAGCCCAGACGGGTCAGGGCCGTGCGCAGGGCGTGGCGCTTGTCCCGCTCGGACTCGGGCACCGAGAAGACGACTACGAGCCAGCCGTCGTCGGCCGCGGCCCGGTTCCGCTCGAAGATGCGGATGTCGCCCTCCTCGAGCACCTCCAGGGTGGAGTCGGCGACGGCGTATCCGGCGGCACCCCCGTGCCGCTCGCTCCGCAGGACCCCGCGCCGCTTCAGCCGGGAGACGGCGGAGCGTACGGCCTGCCCCTCCACACCGAGGTCGGCCATGAGGCGTATCACCGAGGCCACGGAGAGCCAGTCGTGCTCACCGCGCGCGTACAGCCCGAAGAGGGTGATGATCAGCGGGCCCAGCCGGCTGTCCCGCCCGCCCGCGCCGACGGCGGACGACGGCTCGACTTGCGCTGTCATGTCCACCCACCTCCGGCCGATGTCACCCTTCTGATCGCGAAGCAGCCTATCGCGCGAGCCTTCGCTCCACCGGCGGTGCGGATGCCGGCACCCGGGCCGCCTCGCCCACTCCCGCCGTGCAGCCCGCGAGGCTCCCGCCCGGGCATCGATTTCGTCCGCGCCACCGTTGTTCCCGATACCTCCGGAAGTTCTGGTACTTCTGGTGCCTCTGTTGTCTCTGTTGGGGAGTCCGACATGACCACACCCCGGGACCTGTTCATCGTCACCGTGTACGACGCCGCCGCCCGGCCCGTCGAGCAGGGCGACCTCTCGCTGGCCCTCGCGGGAGCCGAACTGGTCGATCTCCTCGGCGCCGGGGCGGCCACCCTCGACGACGAGCTCGTCGTGCCCGCTCCCCAGGGCGAAACGGGCGACCGTCTCCTCGACCAGGCGGCGGCGGCGCTGAAGCGCGACACACCGTACGAGTCGGTCGAGGACTGGCTGTGGCGCCGGGGGCGTGGCCTGTCCGCCGCCTATCTCGCCGTGCTGGAGGAGGACGGGACGGTCGCCCGGCAGCGGCGGCGCTGGCTGCCCCTGCCGAGCGGGCGGACGGCGCCGGCCGACTCGCCCGAGCATGCCCGGGCGCGCGAGCGCTGGATGTCCGGTGAGCCCGTGCTCGGGGCCCTCGCGGCCGCCGTGGGCATCCAGGACGAGACGCCCAAGGACCTTGCGAGTGACGCCTCCGACGCCACCGTGACGGTGGTGGCCGCCGTGGACGACGCCGTGACGGAGCTGGCCGCCGTGCGGCAGCGGCGGGAGATCGAGGACGCGGCCTTCGACAACGTGTGGCGCGGTCTGTAAGGGCCACCGCAGGCGGCTGTCGCTAGTGGGTCGCCTTCTCCCCGGTGGGTGCGACCGCGAACCACTTGCCGTCGAGGCCCTGGCCGTTCAGGTCGCCCGGCTTGCTGTCGCCGGAGAAGCGGTAGACGGGCCAGCCCCCGACGGTGATCTGGACCTGGCCGTCCGGGCGGCGGATGGCGCCGACCGCCTTCGCGTTCACGCCCGCCAGGTAGACGTTGCCGCCCTCCTGGATGGTCACGGGCGGCCACTTCACCGCGCAGGCGCCGGTGCAGGCCGTCTGCGACGGGTTGGCGGTGTCGGCGTCGAAGCGGTACAGCGCCGCCTGGTTGATGTTGATGAGGTGCGCGGTGGACAGCGGCGCCGAGGTCACCGCCGACAACTGCACCCACTTGGGCGGCGCCTCCTGCACCACCGCTCCGACCACGGTGCCGCCGGTGCCGCTGAGGCCGGCGTTCTGCGCGGTGGAGTCGACCACTTGGAGGGCCGAGTTGCCCGTGCCCTGGCCGGGTGTCGTGGTGGAAGGGGACGGGGACGGCGCCGCGGAGGACGAGGTGGCCGGGGTCGAGCTGTCGCCGATGGAGATCGTCTTGCCGCAGGCCGACAGGCCGGCAACACCGCACAGGGCGAGCACGGACGCGACGACGGCACGGCGTACGGCGCCGCCGTGGGACGGCGGCGGGGTGGAGAGCGAGGTCATGCCTGCAACACGAGACAGGCACCGGTAAGGGTTCAATATGCCGGCCGCCGGGCCGCCCGGGATCGGTCGGACCGCCGCGGCGGTGAACGTTTTGGGCCCGCGACCTCGTGTTCCCGGCAGAGACGAATCCTCACCGCACCAGGAACGGGGGCCCGCAGTGGCGTCGGACGTCAACATCCCCGGGAGTGAACTCAAAGAGGCCCAGGACATGCTGGGCTTCGTGCACGACTTCATCGACATCGGACACCACACGTTCGACTTCGATGCCGCGTTCGGGCCCGAGCTCTCCCACGGCTCCGCACAGAACTTCGAGAACAAGTGGGAGGACGGCAAGCACCAGCTGCAGAAGCAGGTGCAGGGCATCCGTGACGCCATCGGTACCGTCCTGGACTCCTTCGAGAAGACCGACCAGGACGCGGTGGCGAACCTCGACGACGGCAGCGGCCGGTGAGCTCCCCCGCCGAGCACTTCCCTGAGTCCCCCGACTTGTCCAACACTTCCCCCGAAGGTGGCGGCCGACCGATGAGCACCGCACGGCGTTTTCTGCTGGACATCCCGGACCAGTGGCAGCAGGTCGACCTGAGCGGTGAGGAGCTGGCCAGGACCCGCGCCCAGGCCCTCGCCGCGACCGACGACCCGCGCGAGAAGGCACGGATCAACGACATGTTCCGGCAGGGCCGGGAGGTGACCCGGGCCGCCCGCCGCCACGGGGCGCTGCTGGCCGCGGGCACGGCGACGATGTACACCGAGGGCCTCTTCATGGCGTACGGCATGGTCTTCGCCGTGAGCACCCCCGAGGGTGAGGAGCTCACCCTGCCCGTGCTGTCGGCGCGGCTCGGTGTCTCCTCGGCTACCGGCGCGGCGCCCAGGGACCGGGTCATCGCGTCGGCGAAGGTGCCTCATGTGGGCACGGTGGCCCGCGTCACCGGCACCGAGGTGACCCGGCTGACCGGGGACATCGACGTCAAGCTGCTGACGATGCACACGATGATGCCGGTGCCCGGCAGCACCGACGACTTCCTCGTGGTCACCCTCGCCAGCCCCAACCTGCCGCTGAAGAGTGAGGTGTACGACCTCTTCGACGCCATCACCAGCACGTTCCGCTTCGTGACGGACGACGGCGTCCAGGTCTCCCCGGACGGTGACGGCGCCGCCGCCTGATCCACGCGGCACGGTATGACGAAGGGCGGCCGGGCCCCCAAGCTCCGGCCGCCCTTCACCGCTCCGCGGGACCGGCCGCTCGTCCGGGCCGCAGGAGAGGAGGGAGGCGCACCCCCAGGGGGGAAGCGGGGGTGCGCCTCCCCGCTTCAGAGGTCCGCTTCGAGGGCTTCGACGAACGGCACCTGGACCGTCCGCAGCGTTCCGTCGCCCAGGTGCAGCAGACCCCGGCCCGGCTGCGGGGCCTGTCCCACGACGCCCCGGCTCAGCTTCACACCGATGACCTCGCCGTCGCTCAGTCCCTGCGGGGAGAGGAGCATGCCGGTGCGGTTGCGCTTCACCTGCCCCATCCAGCCGGCCAGGCTCAGTGACAGCGACTCGGCATTGCCGGCCGCGAGGACGCCCCAGCCGGTTCCGGCACCGCCCCGGGCGAGCAGCGCGAGGTCGGGGTCGATCTCGGCCCCCATGAACAGTTCGGCGTCGTCCACCACGATCACGCCGTGCTCCTCCGGCACATTGCCCAGAGCCTGCCGGAACTCCTCGGCCGTCACCTCGGCGTCCGTGATGACGACGGCCACCCCCGGCCGGCCCCGCAGCCGGCGCAGCGGCGAGCGCCGCGGCGCCAGCACGATGAGGCCGGTCCCGGCGGCCAGCAGCGACTCGGCCGCGGTGAGCAGGGCGGTGCTGCGGCCGGTGCGCGGCGGACCGGCGACCACGAAGGTCGGCACGTCCGCCAGGTCGGGGCCGAGCGAGGTGAGCGTGTCACCGCCGACGGCCACCAGGGGACGCATCGGACCGCCGTGGGTGTGCAGGGCGAGCGCGTCGGCGTACGTGACCCGGTCGGGGAGCACGTCGAGGCGGATCGGGCGCCGGGCGAGCGGAACCGAGGACTCGCGTTCGGTCAGCTCCCGGCCCAGGGTGACCAGGATGTCGGCCTGCGCGGTGCCGGACAGGTCCTCGCCGAGCACCGCGATCTGTGCCTCGCTCAGGTCCTGGGTGCGGATGCCGCGGCCCGGTGCGGGGTCGGCCGGCGCTGACTTGGTGGGGATGCCGACGCTGGAGTAGTCCTGGCGGTCGTTGAGCCTGAGGACGATCTTGTCCTCGGTGGTGCCGGAGAACCGGCTGCTGCCGAGCACCCGGTCACCGGCGAGGACGACATGGATGCCGACGCCTGCTCCGTCGCGCAGCAGCCGGATCATGCGCTCCATGTAGCTGCCGTTGTCGTACGCGGTGTACTCGCGCTCGAAGACCTCGAACCGGTCGACCATCAGCACGATGTGGGCGAGCCGTTCCTCGGCGGGCTGGGTGCCGCGCAGTTCGGTCAGATCGGCCGTGCCCCGTGCGCCCAGGATGCTCTGGCGGGCGGTGAGTTCGGCGCTCAGCCGGTCCAGGAGCCGTCCCAGGCGCTCGGTCTGGTTGCGGTCGACGACCGCGCCGCAGTGCGGCAGCGCGGTCAGGGCGTTGAGCGCGCCGTTGCCGCAGTCGATGCCGTACAGGTGGACGTCGTCGGCGCCGTGCGCCTGGCCGAGGGCGGCGGCCAGGGTGCGCAGGGTCTGGGAGCGTCCGCTGCGGGGCGAGCCGACGATGTGCAGATGGCCGGCCCGGTCGAGGTCGAGGACCAGGGGGGCGCGGGTCTGCTGTGCGGGCAGGTCGACGATGCCGTACTCCACTGCGGGCAGCGCCGCCGCACGTTCGGCGGCCGGCTTGGGCGCGGGCGGTGGCGTCCACGGCAGCAGCGCGGGCAGCGGGGGCAGCCAGGGGCTGGGCTGGCGCGCCACTTCGGCGAGCCGGGCCGCCTGGGCGACGGCTCCGGCGAGCACCGCCAGGTCGGTGACGGCCTCGGTCCGTGCCGCGCCCGAGCCGCCCCGGGAGCGCGCGGCCGGCCGCGGACCGCCGAGGTTCTGCCAGCTCACCGCTTCGGCGCGGACGGCCACCTCGGTCCCCTCGGCGGCCTGGCCGCCGGGGCGGCGGCCGCCCACGCGGCCCGACTGGAACGGCAGCAGGGCCGAGGGGCCGAGCCGGGCGTAGGCGCGGCCGGGGTTGGCCGGGGAGATGTCCCCGGAGTCGGGGGCGTCGATGATGTCGCGGCTCTCGCTGGTGTCGGTGGTGCGCAGGGCGATCCGCAGATTGGTGTTGGCGCGGATGTCCGGGGTGACCGCGCCGCCGGGACGCTGGGTCGCCAGCACCAGGTGGATGCCGAGCGAACGGCCGCGCTGTGCGATGTTCACCAACCCGGAGATGAACTCGGGCAGTTCCCGCGCCATGGACGCGAACTCGTCGATGACCAGCAGCAGTCGGGGCAGCGGGGCCAGGACGTTGCCGCCGCGGGCACGCTTGTCGAGGTAGTCCTCGATGTCCTTGGCGCCGGCCTGCGCCAACTGGGTCTCGCGGCGGCGCAGTTCGGCGCCGAGAGAGACCAGCGCCCGCTCCACCAGCCGGGTGTCGAGGTCGGTGACCAGGCCGACGGTGTGCGGCAGGTCGGCGCACTCGGCGAAGGCGCTGCCGCCCTTGTAGTCGACGAGGACGAACGTCATCTCGTCGGGCCGGTTGACCACGGCGAGTGTGGCGACCAGGGTCTGCAGCAGCTCGGACTTGCCGGAGCCGGTGGTGCCGGCGATCAGTGCGTGCGGGCCGTCGCGCACCAGGTCGACGGCGAACTCACCGTCGTATCCGACGCCGAGCAGGGCCCGGGTGCTGCGGCCGCCCAGCGACCAGCCGGCCACCACGGCCTCGGCGGTGGGCGGTTCGATGTGCAGCAGGTCCAGCAGGCGTACGGAGCCGGGCAGCGCGCTCTCGTCGCTGTCGCCGACGCCGCGCAGCGGGGCCAGCGCGCGGGCGAAGTGCTCGTACCAGTCGGGCTCCGGCGAGTCGCCGCGGACGTTCTCCAGCGCGGCGCCGGAGCCGGTGCGCACCCGGGACGTAGTGGCGCCCGGCTCCGTGACGACGACGGCGCCGCACTCCTCGGGCAGCAGCCGCTCCTCGCGGTCGATGCAGATGGTGTGGACGCCGACGGCCGGGCCGTCGCGCAGCAGCGCGATCACACCGGGCAGCGAACGGGCCCTGCGCGCCTCCTCCAGGATCACCAGGACGTCCGGGTAGCCGTTCGCCCCGCCGCGGGTGACGTCGGGGCCGGCCGCCGTGCGGGCGGCGACGAGCTGGCCGAGTTCGCCGATGCGCCGGGCCAGGGACTCGGCGGTGCTGCCGATCAGGGCGTAGGCGTCCTCGCCCTGTGCCTGGGTGTGGGGCAGCCAGCGGGTCCAGGACCAGTCGCCTTCGCCGTCCGGTCCGGCGAGGACGACGATGCGCAGGTCGGTGGGGCTGTGCAGGGCGGCGGCCTGGGCGGCAAGCCAGCCGGCCAGGCGGGTCGCTCCCGGTCCGGCGACGCCCGCGACACCGGCCCGGCGCAGCGGTACGGCGACCGGCACCTGGTTCAGCCACGGCACGGTGCCGCGCCGGTGCTCGTCCTGCTCCGGGTCGTCGACGCTGACCGACGAGGGCAGGTCGGTGGTGCCGACGCGCACGGAGAGGAAGTCGGGGTCCTGCCAACGGCGTTCCCACAGCCGCTCCGAGGGCTGCACCGCCATCTGGAGCAGCGTGGCCGGATCGGGCAGCGACAGACGCAGGTTGTGCTGTTCCTCCAGTACGGCCGCGTCGATGTCCGCGCGCACGCGGGCGAGCGTCCGGTCGTACTCCTCCTTCTTCTCCAGGTACTTGAGCATCGCCTGCTTGCGGCCGCCGAACTGGGTGACCAGGGCGGCGATCGGGGAGAGCAGGGCGATGAAGACGAACGACCAGCGGTGGGTGACGAAGATGGCGATCGCCGCGCTGCCCGCCGGCAGCAGCAGGATCGGCAGCAGCGGGATGGGACGCTTGTCGGGCTTGACCGGCGGGGTGGGAAGCCGGAACTTCGCGCCCGCGGCGGGCGGCAGGAACCGCGGCGGCCGGTTGAACTCCAGGCCGAGACCGTCCTGGGCCGGGGTCAGCGGGGCGCGGGCCGTGGGGCGTGAGGTCAGCTCCAGCAGGATGTCGCCGACGGCGAGCTGGCTGCCCGCCCGCCACGGGGCGGGGTCCTGCGCGGGCTTGCCGTCGAGCAACGCCCCGTCCGTCTTGAGGAGTTCGGCACTGCCGTCGAGCCGGACCCGGACCCGGGCCGCGAGCGGCGGGGCGGTGTCGGCGAGGCGGACACGGCACAGGGGGCCGCTGCCGATGTCGTAGTCGCCCGGGACGAGCCGGAAGACGGTTCCGGCGCCCGGGCCCGACACCAGCCGGACCTCGGTGCGGCCCTCGGGCTCGGGGTCCCGTGGCAGGGGAGCGCCGAGCCCGAGGTCCATGCCGTCCCGCACCCCGGCGCCCTGGAGGGTGGTGTGCGGGTCGACGGGGGCCGGGCCGATGTACAGGGGCGGCTCCCCCGCGGCCGCCCCGGTATACCCGACGGCCCGTGCCAGTTCGGCCGCGAGACTGCCCGTCTGCGCGGACGGTTCGGTTTCCACGGCGACGGTGGTGGACACCCCCTCGACCTGCGGGTCACGCACGCTGACGGTCAATCGCACTGCTCATCGTCCTTCTCGTGTGGAGGTGGGTGTGGCACCGCCCGCCATGGCGGCGAGCCGGGCCGGTGGGTCAGGAGAGGTTGGAGCCGAGCTGGCTGTCGGTCTGGTCGAAGGCCTCGCCGACGGACTTCACGTACTGGCCGATCCCCTGCAGCCCCTGGTTGACCTGGTCGAAGCCCTTGGCGAACTCGTCGAAGAACGGCGAGAACTTCTGCTGGGCGGCCGGCGTGGTGTAGCCGTCGGCAAGCAGGCTGGAGATCTTGCCCTTGACCTCGTTGAGCTTGTCCTGGAGCTGGGAGAAGTCGTTGAGGAGGGCCTGCGAGGTGGAGGAGGTGGTGTCCGAGTTGACGCTGTAGTTGGGCATGGGAGGACTCCTTGCTGGTTGTTGGTGCGATCCACCCTTCGGGGGTGGACGACTGTGATGTGCGGACGGCAGAGGGACTACCGGCCGTCCGGGCCTTCAGCGGGGCTCGTCGGCGCCGTGACGAACCCGTCGCTCGTCGGGGACGATGACCCGCTGGGGCTCGTGGGCGCCGTGACGAACCCGTCGCTCGACGGGGACGGCGACTCGCTGCCGGAGTTCGGCTGCGCGTCGGACGTACTGATCGGTGGGAGGCCGGGCCGTCCCTGGGGGCTGCCGGCGTCCGGGGTGACGGGCGAGGACGGCGGCGCGTCGGTGGGGTGCGGAGTGGTGGGGGACGGCGGAAGCGGCACGTCGGCCGGGTCCACCGGGGTCGGCGTGGACGGGCGGGACCCCGTCGGCGACGGCGGAAGCGGCACGTTGGCCGGGTCCACCGGCGCCGGGGTGGAGGGACGCGACCCTGTCGGTGAGGCCGCCGGGTCCGGCGTCGACGTCTGGTCGGCGGGTGTGTTCGCCGGACCGGCCGGCGGTCTGGGGCTGCCCTTGACGGGGATCTTGTCGGTGAGGCCGTCGATCGAACGGCCGAGGCCCGCCTTTCCGACGGGTCCGGCGCCGAGCTTCGGTGCGGAGTTGGCGATCTCACCGGCCGCGACCTCGTTGGGGTCGCCGCCCTGGGCGACACCCACGCCGATCTTGGTGCCGAGGGTGGCGCCCTCCTCGACGGCGCCTCCGATCTGGTCGGTGGCCCGCTTGCCCACGGTGTCCCCGGCCGCGGGCGCCGTGGTGTCCCCGAACCGGCCGCCCTTGCCCTCCTCGACCGCTGGGTTCCCGCGGCTCTTTCCGATCTTGCCGATGCCTCCCTTGAAGGCGGCTCCGGCCACGGCCCCCGCCGCCGCCCCCGCGAACACGCCCGCGGCCGTGATCTGGTCGTGGTTGGCCGCCTTGGCGCCCGCTTCCAGCGCCGAGTTGGTCAGGAAGTTGCCGCCGACCTCGGTGGCCACCTTGCCGACGGGGTTGGCGAGCACACCGCCGACGATCTTGCTGTTGGTGAGGGACTCACCGATCTTCGTGATCGACCCGGTGCCCTTCGTGATGAAGCCCGAGCTCTTCACGGCGGCCACGGCGGCGGGGGCGATCGCCTGGACGGCCTTGCCGCCGAGCTTCAGCAGGGAGCCGCCGGGCACGATCCCGAGCAGACCGACGACGAAGTCACCGGCCTTGATACCGCCGGTCTGACTGGCCACGACTTGGTTGAAGACGAACAACGCCGCGCCGAGCAGTGCGCCCACCACCGGGAAGAACACCGCCACGACGGCGACGAGCGCGGCAAGCAGGATCTGGACGAACGGGAAATCCTTGAAGAAGTCGGCGATCTTCTGGAAGATGTTCCGCTCCGGAATCGCCTCCTGCGCCGCCCGGTCCAGCACGTCGGCGCACCGGCCCTGCGCGCTCTCCCGCATCGACTTGGCCTGTTCGGCCAGGCTCTTGGCCGCGCTCAGCTCCGACTGGCCGGCGTCGATGGCGTCCTGCGTCCTGCGCGCCTCGGACTTCTCTTCGTCCGTCGGGTTCGCGCCGAGCTGCTTGGGCGCCTGGTTCGCCTGCGGAGCGGCCGACCGGGCCTGGTCCACCGCCCGGTCGAAGGTGTCCTGGGCCTCCCGCAGCCGCGGCATGTAGTCGGTGTAAGCCTGGGCCGCGTCGTGGTAGGAGGTCATGGTCTTGGTCAGCTTTTCCGGGAGATCGTCGCCGATCTTCTGCTTCAGCTGGTCCATCGCCGAACCACGGCCCTGCGAGATCGTGCCGTCCTTCTTCAGGACGTTCAGCGCCTTCTCCGCGGCGTCCCCGATGTCCCGGTACCGCTGCATCACGCCCTGGATCAGGTCGGGGTCACCGGGAGTCGGATCGGAGTCCATGCCGACGATCTGGAAGTCCTCGGGACTCGCGTGCCGACGTGCCATGGGGATCCCCCGGTCCGGTGCCTGTGACGGGTGTTCGCCAGGTACACGGGGTCGGTGTCGCGAAGGGTTCAATCCGAGTTCGCTTCGAACGATTCCACCGGGCGGCTCCGTGTAGTCGGTGCAACGGAACCAGGAGGACATGGGTGGACACGATGAGCGGCAACGGGGACGACGGGTACGGGCACAGGCCGGCGAACCCCACGGTGCGCATGCTGCTGCGCACCATGGTGGCGCTGTTGGCGGCCTGTCTGATGGCGCTGGGTGGGACGGCGTCCGCGCACGCGGCCCCCGACGACGATCTGATCAAGGTGTTCGTGGTACCGGACCCGGCGCAGGCAGGCGGGCAGCTCGCCACCCTGCAGTCGATCGCCGTCTCCACGCTGGGCGACGCGTCCCGGTCGGGCGAGATCCTCGACCTCAACCGCGGTCAGGCGCAGAAGGACGGCGGGACCCTGGACAGCCCGGCCGACCAGCTGCACCCCGGCTGGATCCTGCGCCTGCCGCAGGACGCCTCGGGACCCGACGTCCGGCTGGCCCGGGACACCGGCGGCCAGGGCGCCGCCACCATCCCCCCGGCCTCCGGACAGCAGACGTCCCCGCCGGGCGCCCAGCAGTCCACGATGTTCACGATTCCGCTGGCCGCGGCTGTCGCGGTGCTCGGCACGATTCTGCTCGCCCTGATCACCGCCGGAATCGTCGGCAGGCGGAAGGTGCGCATGGCGTACGCCGCCGTACGGCACGCCGTCGGCCGGCTCGGCGAGCCGATGCGCCGCAAGCGCCGCCTGACGCAGCGCCGGGCCACGGGCCGCCGCTTCGCGACCGACGCGGAAGGCGTACGACGCGCCTACGGCACCCTGGGCGAGTTCGCGGCCACCCGCCGGCAGCCGGAGCGGCCGGTGCACGCGCTGCGGGTCGACGGGGCGGGCGTGACGGTGTGGCTGACGGCCTCCGACTCGGTCGACGCTCCGTGGGCGAACGTCGACGGCACCCGCTGGCGCCGCCCCGCGGCCGCCACCGGCTGGCTGAGCCGCGGCGAGGAGGCCGGTGTGACGTCACAGGCCGCGGTCGGCGCCGCCTGCCTGGTGCGGGCGGGCACGGACGCGGACGGCGAGCCGGTGTTCGTGGACCTCAGCCGGCTGGACGGCGTGCTCAGCGTGAGCGGTGATCAGAGCGTGGCCCGGGACGTCGTGCAGAACCTGCTGGCGGAGATCGCCCGGACCCGGCCGGATACTCCGGTGACCGTGCTGCGCGGCGCGGACGGTGCGCAGCCGCTCACGGTGCCCGCGGGTCTGCGGCAGCTTCCGCGGGTCGAGACCCCGGCCACGGCGGTACCGGTCGCGGGCCGGGGGACGGTGCGTGCCGGCGCGTCGCGCAGGCCGGTGCGGGGCCTGGTCGTGGTGGCCGGGACACCGGGCGGGCCGGCGGCCGCCGAACTGGCCGCGCTGTGCGGACCGGACGGCGCTGGCTGGACCGGGCTCGTGTACGGCGAGGCGGAGGGTGCGCACTGGCGCTGGCACACCGACGCCGACGGCCATGTCGACATCCCGGTGCTGGACGTGCGGCTCACCGTTCCGGCGTGAGTCCCCTGCCGGCCTTGGCGCGCAGGGCGGTGAGGGCGTAGTGCTGGCGGGACTTGACGGTCCCGGCGGGTATGCCCAGGATGCGTGCCGTTTCCTGCGCGGTCCGGCCGCACAGGTAGGTGTGCAGCAGGACCTCCCGGTGCTCGTGCGACAGCTGCCGCAGCAGATCGGTGGCCTCCACCGAGGTCAGCACGGCGCCGGAGTGGTCGGGCAGGGGTACGTCCCGGTCGTCGGCACCGAGGGTCTCGTGGCGGGCGGCGGCGCTGCGCATCCGGTCGACGACGAGGTTGCGGGTGACCTTGAGGAGCCAGCCCCGCACCGATCCCTCGGTGCTGTAGAGGCGTTCGGCGTGCGGCCAGGCACGGATGAGGGCCTCCTGGACGATGTCCTCGGCCATGTGACGGTCGTTCAGCAGCTTCTCGGCGTAGACGACCAGCGCCTTCGCGTGGTCGGACATCATGGTGTGCAGCAGTTGGTCGCGGTCTGCGGCCGGCGCGGCGTGCGCGTGGGTGGTCGTAGTCATCTTCGAGTTCCTGACGGGGAATGCCGTACGCCCCTTCGGCTCCTGGTGGAGCGGAGCGCGGGGAGCGTAGGCAGGGCCCGCTTCCGGAACTCTGACGGTTTACTGACGCCGGGGCGGGTCGGGTGCGGGAAGGTCCTCCAGCCGGTCACGCAGCTGCCCGGCCTCGGGGTGGCCGATCTCGTCGAGGATGCCGAGTGCCTCGCGCCAGGCGAGCGCGGCCTGTGGGTCGTGGCGGGCCGCGCGGTGGGTGTCGCCGATGTGCACCAGGGTGTCGGCCTCCAGGTAGCGGTCGCGGATCTCCCGGTACAGCTCCAGCGCGTGCTCGTAGCACTCGAGTGCGCGGTCGTGGCGGTGCAGATGGTGATGGGCGTAGCCGACGCTGTCCCAGGCGGCGGCCTCGCCGTTGCGGTCGCCCGTTTCCCGGTGGACGGCGAGCGCCCGGCCGCACTCCTCCAGGGCGTCCTCGTACTTGCCCATCAGGATGTACGTCCAGCCGACCTCGTTGGCGATGGCCGCCTCGACGCCGCACAGTCCGGCCGCGCGGTAGAGGGTGCTGGCCCGGGCGTAGTGGTCCAGGGCCTCCTTGTGCCGTCCGCGCCGGTTGGCGAGGAAGGCGAAGCGGCGGTGGGTCCTGCCCTCGCCCGCCCGGTCGCCGGTCTCGGCGCACAGTTCCAGGGCCCGCGACAGGTGTGCGTCGGCCTCGTCCCACCGTTCGAAACGGCCGCTGGCGAAGCCGAGCGCCCGGTGCCCGTCCGCCTGACCGCTGATGTCGCCCAGGCGCTGGGCCGCCCCCACGGCCGCCGTCTGCGCGGTGAGCTGCTCCTGCCAACGGCCGTTGCGGTCCAGGTACAGCTCCAGGATGGTGGCCAGTTGCCAGCTGTGCTCGCCGCTGCCGTGCCGGGCGTCCTGCTCGATCGCGGCGAGCAGGGCGGAGCGGTTGGTCTCCAGCCAGTGGTCCGCGGCGGCCTGGTCGGGCAGCCGCGGGACGGTCACCCCGGTCGCGGGGGGCCGCAGCCGGATGCGTTCCCGGCCGGGCGCGAGGACGCTGTCGGCCGCGTGCGCGGTGTGCAGGTAGTGGTCGAACATGCGGCGCCGTGCCGTGTCCCGCTCCTGTGCGGTGTCCCGCGCCCGGGCCAGCTCGCCCGCGTAGGCGCGCAGCAGCTCGTGGCAGCCGTAGCGGCCCGGCGCGGGCTCGGAGATCAGATGGGCGCGGACCAGCTCGGCGAGCAGGGGCCGGACCTGGCCGGCCCGCTGCCCGGCGAGGCTGGCGACGGCGGCGAGCGAGCTGTCGGATCCCGGATGCAGGGCGAGCAGGCGGAACACGCGGGCGGCGGCGGGGGTGAGGAGCTGGTACGACCAGGAGAACGCGCTGCGTGCGTCCGCGGCCGGGGCCTCTCCGGAGAAGGCGTCCAGGCTGTCCTCGCTGTCGTGCAGTTCGGCGGCGACGGACGCGAGCGGGAACGTCGGGTTCACGACCGCGCGGGCGCCGACGACGGCCAGCGCCAAGGGGAGGCGTCCGCACAGGGCGATGATCTCCGCGACGGCGTCGGGTTCGCGCGCGACGCGTTCGGCACCGAGCCGACGGGACAGGAACTCGCGCGCGTCCGCGTCGCTGAGCACGTCCAGGCTCAGGAAGTGCGCGCCCTCCCCGGCCACCAGGCCGTAGAGCTGGTTGCGACTGGTGACGACGACCATGCAGCCGGGCGCGCCGGGCAGCAGTGGGCGGACGTGCTCGCTGTCCCGGGCGTTGTCGAGGACGATGAGGACGCGCCGGTCGGCGAGGAGGCTGCGGTAGAGCGCGGCCTGCGCGTCCAGCCCCGCGGGGATGCGCTGCGCGGGGACGCCGAAGGCGTCGAGGAAGGACCGTATCGCCTCCGCGGCGCTCATGATCGAGCCGGTGGGATGGAAGCCGCGCAGATTGACGTAGAGCTGTCCGTCGGGGAACCGGCCGGCGACGCTGTGCGCCCAGTGCACCGCCAGGGTGGTCTTGCCGACGCCGGCCATGCCGCCGATGGCGCTGATCACGACCGTCGACGCCGGTTCGTCGGTGGCGGGCAACAGTGCCCGGACGCGGGCGAGTTCACTGCGCCGGCCGGTGAAGGCGGCGAGATCCACGGGGAGTTGGGCAGGGCGCACGGTGACGACGGTGGCCGGCCGGGCGGCCGCGGCCGCGCCTTCGCCGGGGTCGGCGGGTCCGGACGCCGTCGGGGTCCGCGCGGTGGGGGTTCGGCCGAGGACCCGCTGCTGGGCGGCCTGGAGTTCGGGCCCCGGCTGGACGCCCAGCTCGTCGGCGAGCCGGGTGCGTACGGTCCGGTGGACGTCCAGCGCCTCGGCCTGGTGGCCGGTGGCCGCGAGCACCAGGATCAGTCTTGCCTGCAGTCCTTCGTCCAGCGGGTGCTGAGCCGCGGCCTGCCGGAGGGTCACCAGGATCCGCGCGCCGAGGCCCGGGCCGGCTTCCAGGGCCAGTTCGGCGGCCGCCTTGACGGCGGCCAGATGCTCGGCGTCGAGGGCGGTGAAGGCCGGGTGGGACCGCACTTCGGCCGCGATCCCGGAGGCCGCCGGCCCGCGCCACAGCGCCAGTGCCTCGATCAACAGCTCGGTGGCGGTGGCCGGTTGCCCGTCCTGCGCCGCCTGGTCCGCCTGGCGCCGCAGGTCCCGGAAGCGGAGTAGGTCGAGAGAGTCGGGGTCGGCCTCGAGGCGGTAGCCACCGGAGCCCCGCACCAGCCACCGGGACTCGCTCCTGGCCGGGAGGTCGGGTTCGATCAGCCGGCGCAGGGCGCCGATGTGCCGCTGGACGACGTTGACGGCGCTGTCCGGCGGGTCCTGGCCCCACAGCGCGTCGATGATCTCGTGCACGGCGACCGGATGCCCCGCCTCGGTCAGCAGCAACGCGAGCAGCGCGCGCTCCTTGGGCGGGCCCAGCACCAGTTCCGTGCCGCCGCGCCAAGCCCTGACGGGTCCGAGCACGGCAAATCGTGTACGCACCGAGTCCCCTGTACCGACTGTGACGACATGTGAGACCGGCGCACCCGGTCGTCGGGGGCGCGCGGCTTCGCACGAGCTTAGAGTCCGTGCGGACCTGGCGGCGCATGGTTGCGCCGCCACGGAGCGTCGCACGCGAGGAACCGGCCACGCGAAGGAGGGGACGGCGGTGCACGGCGCCGCAACGCGACGAGGTCCGGCCCCCGTACCCTCGCTTGAGACCACGGCAGGCGCCGGCCCGGCTGCCGAGAACGAGAGGAGCCCGTATGAGGATCGCGATCCTGGACGACTACCAAGGCGTGGCCCTGAGCCTGGCCGACTGGGATTCCCTCCACGCCGAGGTGCACGTCTTCACCGATGCCTTCGAGAACGAGGAGGCGGTTGTTGCGGCGCTCACCGAATTCGAGGTAGTGGTCGCCATGCGGGAGCGAACTCCCTTTCCGTCCTCGACTCTGGGAAGGCTGCCGCGGCTGAAGTTGCTCGTGACCACCGGGCCGGTCAACGCGGCGATCGATCTGGACGCCGCTCGCCGTGCGGGTATCACCGTCTGCGGCACGGGGTATTTCTCGTACCCGACGGTCGAACTCACCTGGGCGCTCATCCTTTCCGCGGCACGGCGGATCCCGCAACAGGTGGACTCCGTACGCCGAGGTGGTTGGCAGGAGGGCCTGGGGACGAGCCTCAGGGGTGCCACTCTCGGGGTACTGGGCCTCGGCCGGCTCGGGACAGCGGTAGCGGAGATCGGGCGGGCTTTCGGCATGCGGACCATCGCCTGGAGTCAGAATCTGACGCCTGAGGACGCACAGGCCAAAGGAGCGGAATACGTTTCGCGGGACGAGTTGTTCGCCGGCTCGGATGTGCTGAGCATTCATGTCGTACTCAGCGGGCGCACCCGGGGCCTGGTCGGTGAGCGCGAACTGGGCCTGATGAAGTCGACGGCGATCCTGGTGAACACCTCGCGCGGGCCCGTGGTGGACGAGGCGGCACTGATCAGGGCATTGACCGAGAAGAGGATCGCGTCAGCTGCGCTGGACGTCTTCGATCGGGAACCGCTGCCCGCCGGTCACCCGCTGCGCACCCTGCCGAACACCGTGGTCACTCCCCACATCGGTTACGTCAGCCGGGATCTGTACGAGGTCTTCTACCGGGATGCGGTCGAGGACATCGCCGCGTGGAGCGCCGGAACGCCCCTACGAACACTCTTCTGACGTCTGATCCCCATGGAAAAGATCGGCGACTACACCCGTACCCTCGCGGTCCCCGGCCCCACGTCGGCGAGGAACTGAGGACCGCACGGCAAAACCGCTT
Organism: Streptomyces sp. NPDC005866; assembly: GCF_040629895.1. Lineage (NCBI taxonomy): Bacteria > Bacillati > Actinomycetota > Actinomycetes > Kitasatosporales > Streptomycetaceae > Streptomyces > Streptomyces sp. NPDC005866. The sequence goes on along the minus strand of NZ_JBEXWP010000025.1, from coordinate 74,751 downwards.
ATGCGGCCGGGGTGAGTTCGGCGCGGCCGAACAGCAGCGCGTAGCCCGAGGGGAGCCGGCGCAGGATGCGGGTGATCAGGTCGGGGCCTGCGCAGGCGGCGACTGCGGAGAAGACGGAGCCGGTGTCCCAGCGGGTGGTGGCGAGGGAGGCGCCCGTGCGGGCGGCGAGGTCCTTGACGAAGGCCCAGCCGGTCAGGGGCTGGGTGTCGGGGATCTGGGTGGTGAGGACGCGTGCGGCTTCGAAGGGGAGTCTGGCGGCCAGTTCGACGCGTTCGTCGCCGGTCAGCTGGCGTCCCAGTCCCGCGAGAACCATGAGGACGGCCTCCTCGGCTCTTTCGCGGGTGGGGTAGGCGCCTTCATAGCGAACCTTCTCCAGCATCTGCTCGTACGCCGTCCCTTGCGTGTGCTGCGGGGTGAGCCGGTCGGTGATCACTGTGGTTCTCGCCTTTCTGTCTGTCACCGGGGATGCGGTGCTGGTGTGCGGATACCCGGGGTGCGGGTGTTCAGCCAGGCTGGGGGCGACCGAAGAGTAGGTCGTAGCCCGCGGGGAGCTGGAGCAGGATCTGTCCCAGCAGGTCCTCGCCCGCGGCGTCGGCGGCCGTGGAGAGGACGGAGCTGACGTCCCAGGCCGCGGTCTGGTCGGTCGCGCCCTCGATCCAGGCCGCGGCCGCCCGCACGAACCGTTCCGGCGGCAGTGGCTCGGCGCTGTGCAGTGGGTTGAGCAGCACGAGGGCGAAGTCCTCCGGCAGGCGCGCCGCCAGTTGGGCGCGCACCTCGCCGACCAGGTGCGCGCCCAGCAGGGCGAGCACCACACGGGCCGCGCGCTCGGCTTCCCCCAGGCTCTCGTACTCGCCGCGTTCCTTCACCTGGTCGAGGAACGCTTCCCGTCTCAGGGTCACCATCGCCACCCCCATCCTTCGGACTGTCCGTGGGGTGCGGAGGACGGCAGAGGGGGAGATCAGTTACCCGTCCTCCGCACCTGTTCGGCCCGCGTGACCGGTCTCAGCCGGAGATCTCCTTGCGGTCTGATCCGCCGCCGATGGCGATCTTGCGGGGCTTGGCACGCTCGGCGATCGGGATGCGCAGGGTGAGCACGCCCTGGTCGCAGTCGGCCTTGATGTGCTCGGTGTCCAGCGTGTCGGCGAGCACGATCTGGCGTGAGAAGACGCCCAGCGGCCGCTCCGACAGTTCCATCTGTACCTCGTCGCCCTTGGGCACCGGCCGGCGCTCGGCCTTGACGGTCAGCATGTTCCGTTCGACGTCGATGTCGATCGCGTCCGGGCTGACGCCGGGGAGGTCGAAGGCCACCACGTACTCGTCGCCCTCGCGGTAGGCGTCCATGGGCATCGGGGACGGCCGCGTCCAGGTGCCCGGGCCCAGCAGCTGCTGAGTCAGCCGGTCGAGTTCACGGAAGGGGTCAGTGCGCATCAACATCGCGTAACACCTCCAGCAGGTTCGGGCAGTTGCTGCCAATGCGCCTCACTGGAACCGTTGTAACATGTCATCCGATGGATGACAAACATTGACGTCATCCAAATGATGACGACCCGAGGGAGGTGCCCATGACCCCGGCCGACCAGCCGGCCTCACCCAGCGCCGACGCGACAAGCCCGGCGTCGTTCCTCGCCGCCGCGGCGGCCCTGGAAGCCATCGAGGAAGCCCTGCATGCCGCCCGGCGCAAGGCCCCCGACATCCCCGAAGCCCACGACGTCGACCCCGAACAGGCCCTGGCCTCCCTGCTGCTGCTGCGACAGGTACGCGAGCAGCTCGCCGGATGGGAAAGCGGCCTGATCGAGACGGCCCGCCACGCGGGAGCCAGCTGGGCCGACCTCGCCCACCCCCTCGGCGTCACCAGCCGCCAGGCCGCCGAACGCCGCTACCTGCGCAACCGGCCCGGCCCCACCGGAACCACCGGCGAACAACGCGTCCAGGCCACCCGTGAACGCCGCGCCGCCCAACGCACCACCGCCACCTGGGCCCGCCACAACGCCGCCGACCTGCGCCGCATCGCCGGCCAGATCACCGCCCTCACCGACCTGCCCACCGACGCCCGTCTCCCCCTCAGCCAACTCCACGCGGCCCTCGCCCAGGACGACCCCGCCGACCTCGTCCACCCCCTCAACGCCACGCGTCCCCACTTGACCGCCACCCACCCTCACCTCGCAACCGAACTCGACACCCTGACGAACACCACCGAGACCCCAACCCCTCCCGACTGAGGCAACGGGCCGCCGGCCGCCCGTTTCTGCGCGGCCCCCGCCCGGTCACGCGGGTGATCACGCTCGGCACGCATGCCAGCCGCGGCAGCAGTTGGGGGCGGGTATTGGGACCCGGGATGTGACCATGACCGAGCGCGCACCCATGCACCGGAGACATCTGGTTCCACGGAATACGGCATGCCGCGGGCTGCGGCATGCCGGCGTTTCACGGGCGGATTCGGCGGTGGGGCCGCGGGCGGTTCAGGACGGCAGCGTCCAGCTCTGGTTGGCGGCTCCCGAGCACGACCAGATCTGCAGCCGGGTGCCGTTGGCCGAGCTGGGGCCGGTCGCGTCGAGGCACCTGCCCGACTGCGGGTTGACCAGGGAGCCGTTCGCGCCGGGCTGCCAGACCTGTGAGCCGGTGCCGTTGCAGTCGTAGAGCTGCACCTTGGCGCCGTCGGCGGTGGCGGCGCCGGTCACATCCATGCACTTGCCGAGCGCGGTGAGGGTCCCGGCGGTGGAGACCGTCCAGTTCTGGGCGCTGGTGCCGTTGCAGTCGTAGAGTTGTACAGCGGTGCCGTTGGCGGTGGCGGCGCCCGCGACGTCCACGCACTTGCCGCCGTATCCGTGGATCGGACCGCTGGTGTTCGCGGGCGGGGTGACCGGACCGGACTGGCCGGCCGCCCACTTGATCTCCTGCAGCAGGAGCTGGTTCTGCTGGGCGCTCGCGAACGTCGACGAGAGGGCGGTGTTGGTCGAGTAGTCCATCGCGTTGTGGCCGAAGTTGTTGTAGACCATCTTGTAGTGGCGGTTGGACCAGACGATCGGGTAATAGCCGCTGTACCAGGTCTGGTTGGGGTCGGTGCCGATCGGGAAGGTGGACGGGGCCATCGAGGCGAGGATGTCGATGTCCGGGTTCTGCCGCAGGTCGTTCTGCCAGCTGTACCACTCGCTCACCGACGATGTGATGGTGGCCGGCAGGTTCGCGGTCGCGGGGTGGCCGGGGTCGTCGATCTGGAGGGTTTCCGGGGTGGGTCCCCAGGTGTTGCTGCGGAAGGTACCGGTGCCCAGGAAGGTGTTGTGGTACCAGGGCCAGTCGCTGGCGTTGTCGTTGTACGCCGAGACGTGGAAGCCGATGAAGCCACCACCGCCCGCCATGTAGTTCTGGAAGGCGGCCTGCTGGGACGCGGTGTGGGGGTAGTTGTCGAGAAACATGACCACCTGGTAGTTGGCCAGCGTCGCGGAGTTGAGGCGGTTCCAGTCCGTGGTCGCGGTGTAGGTGAAGCCGTTCTGGGTGCCTGCCTGCGGGAACCAGGCGTTGGCCTCGTGGTCGAAGCTGATGTGGGCCGCGTCGTACGTGCCGTCGTAGAAGGCGATCACATTGACGGGCGTGGCGGCCCGGGCGCTGTGTGCCGGTCCGGCCTGGACGCCGAGCACCACGGCGACCAGGGCGAGGATTCTCAACAGCGTGCGGGGCCAGGTGATGTCCGGGCGGGGGGTGATCATGCCAGCACCTTCCTCATACGTGAACGTCGGAAGACATACATGGACGTGCCGCATTGAAGGCCTGGTCCGCGTACATGTCAATGGTGCAGACCAAACATCGGTTGTTGCCGCGTCAGTCGGAACCGGTGCTCACCCGTATGCCGAACCGCTTCCATTCCGGCTGGTCCTGGGTTTCCTCGTCCCGCCAGAACCGGTAGTTCTCCGCGTCGCGGTCGACGTGCGGTGCGCCCAGGCAGAAGTGGGTGCCGAGGCAGAAATCCAAGTTGCGGCCGACACCCCGTTCCGGGTAGGAAACTCAGTTCACTTGAGGCCGCTGAGCATCACACCACGGATGTAGTACTTCTGCAGCAGCAGGAAGAGGACCAGGACCGGCAGAGTGCTCAGGACGAGGCCGGCCATGAGGATCGGCGTCGTGCGGGTCGGGTCGACGTAGTCCTGCAGGAGCTGGATGCCGACGGGCAGGGTCATCACGTCCGGGTTGGCGGTCGAGACGAGCAGCGCCCAGATGTACTCGTTCCAGGCGTCGACGAAGGTCAGCAGTCCCAGGGTGACGAGGACCGGCTTGGTCTGCGGGACGACGATCCGCCACCACACGGTGAACTCGCCGGCCCCGTCGATGCGCGCGGCCTCCAGCACCTCGTCCGGGATCGAGACCATGAACTGGCGCATCAGGAAGATCCCGAAGCTGCTGACGAGGAACGGCACGGCGAGCGCCGCGATGCTGACGGTCAGGCCGGCGCCACCGCGCCCGAACAGGTCGTTGCCGCCCGCAAGCGGCCAGTGCACCAGGATCAGGAAGTGCGGGACGAGGAAGAGGAACGGCGGGAACATCATCGTCGACAGCACCAGGCGGAAGACGAAGTCCCGGCCGGGGAAGCGCAGTTTGGCGAGCGCGTAGCCGGCGAGTGACGACGTGACCAGCACCGAACCGCTGATCACGGCCGTGGCGACGACGCTGTTGCGGAAGAGCACCGGCAGATCCAGCTGGTGGACCGCCGCCCGGTAGTTGGACAGGTCGAACGCCTCGGGCAGGAACCGGTAGGGCAGTGTGCCGGCCTCGCCGGCCCCCTTGAAGGACGTCATCACCATGTCGAGGAACGGCACCACCGTGAGCACGGCGCCGGTGACGACCAGCAGATACGACAGCCACGGGAACCGTCGGCGGATCATACGTCCTCCCCCTTGCGTCGGAAGAGCCACAACTGCGCCAGAGTGACCGCGAGGACCACCGCGAACAGCACGAAGGCGGCCGCGCTGGCGGTGCCCCAGTCGCCGTACGAGAAGGCCTGCCGGTACATCTCAAGGGCGGCCACGTCGGTCGCGTCCCCCGGCCCGCCCTTGGTCATCACGATGATCAGCGCGAACGACTGCAGACCGGTGAGGAACTGGGTGACGCACACGAACAGCAGGGACGGCCGCAGCAGGGGCAGGGTGATCCTCCAGAAGACGGTGACGGGCCCGGCGCCGTCGAGCGCGGCGGCCTCGTAGTACGACTGGGGGACGGACTTCAGTCCGGCGGTCAGGACGAGGATCGCCGAGCCGACCGAGGCCCAGGCCTGGACGACCACGACCGCGGGCAGCGCGGTGTCCGGGTCCTGGAGGAACGCCACCGAGCCGAGCCCGAGGGCGTTGAGGACGCCGTTGACGAGCCCGCCGGGTTCGTACATGTACTTCCACACGTTGCCGACGGCGACGACGGTCGTGACGATCGGCAGGAAGTACAGGGTGCGCCACAGCCCCTGGAACCGCAGTTTGTCGATACAGGTGGCAACGAGCACGGAGCCGGCGAGCGCGAGGGCCACGGTGCCGAGGGCGAACAGCAGCGTGTTGGTGAGGACCGGCGTCAGGAACGTCGCACCGTCCGCGAAGAGGCCGGCGAAGTTGTCCGGTCCGACGGGGTCGATGTCGCCGAGGTCGAAGCCCGCCCAGCGGGACATGGACAGCAGCAGCGCGAAGCCGAGCGGCAGGGCGAGGAAGACGGCGTAGAACAGCAGTGTCGGGGCCAGGAAGAGGTAGGCGACGAGGGCCTGGCGACGCCGCTGCCGGTCGCGGCCGCGGCCGCGGACACCGACGGCGGGCTGGTGGCGCGCCGCCTGTTCGGCCGCCTCCGCTGTCAGGGTGGCGTTCACCATGAGCGCGACACCTCCTGGTCGACCTGGCGGCGGGTGGTGCGCAGGGCCTCGTCGACGGAGTGCTGACCGGTCCACAGCGCCTCGATGTTCTTGCGCAGCAGCGACTTGGCCTGCTGTGCGCCCGGCCCGTTCGGCTCCGGCACCGCATACGCCAGCGCGTCCAGGAACGGCCGCAGGTTCGGGTCGCCGCCCGCGCCGAGCAGGGTCCGCATGTCGTCGGCGCGGCCGGTCAGGGAGCCGACCGACACCTGCAGGGCGCTCATCCGGGTGGCACCGCTCACCTTCTCGGCGTTGAGCCAGCGCAGGAACTCCCAGGCCTCGCGCGGATGTTCACTGGCGGTGTTGACGCCGAGCATGAACCCGGTGGACAGCGTGGCACGTCGGCCGTCCGCCTCGGGCAGGGGCACGGGCGCCACGCCGACGTCGCGGTAGTCCCCGCCCATCAGGGACTTGAGGTTGGCGGTCCACCAGCCGGCGCTGATCACCATGGCCACCTGCCCGGACGCGAACGCCTTGTAGACGTTGACGCCGGGGGCGCTCGCGCCCTTGACGACGAGGCGGTGCTCCAGGTCGAGCACGGCCCGGCCGGCCGGCGAGTCGATGGCGGTGCTCCTGCCGTCCGCGGAGACGAACCGTCCGCCGGCGGCGTTGAGCAGCGCGAGGGTCTGGCCGACGGTCGTGGAGTCGTCGAAGGTCGACAGGCCGAACCCCTGGACCAGGGTGTTGCCGTAGCCGTCCCGCCGGGCGGTGCGGTAGGCCGTCTCCTCCAGCTCCCGCCAGGTGCGCGGAGGTTCGCCGACGCCGGCCTCGCGCAGCAGCCGCTTGTTGTAGTAGAGGGCGTACGTCTGCATCTCGGTGGGATAGCCGTAGACCCTGCCCGCGACCGATGAGGAACCGACCGCGGCGGCGCCGTAACCGCGCCTGATCTCCTCGGCGTGCTCGGCCGGGGCCGGCCGCAGGACGCCGGCCTGGACGAGCTGGCCGTTCCACAGGCAGTAGGGGTGGAGGATGTCGGCGCCCTGGCCGGCTGCCTGGCGAACCATGAAGGTGGTCAGCAGGTCGGTGAACTCGACTGCCTTGGTCACCACCTTGACCCGGTCGTGCGTGGCGTTCCACTCGTCGACCGGGCCCTGCAGCGCCTCCTTGAGCTCCCCGCTCGCGTAGTGCGAGAGCAAGGTGAGGACGACCGGATCCCCGGGCCGCCCGGTGCCCCGGTACGGCGCGGCACAGCCGGACGCGAGCAGCGCCGAGGGCAGCGCGAGCGCGAGGCGACGGCGGCTCGGCCGGCCCGCCGGGGGGGACGGGGTCATCGGTCGGCCGCCTGGCGGCGCATCACGCGGAACACCCGGGTCGTGGTGAATCCGGTCTTGCGGTAGAGGTGGCCGGCCGGCGACTGGGCGCCGGTCCACAGGAACCACGCGGAGTGGGCGCGCAGGGCCCGCATCCGTTCCAGGACCAGGTGGAGGAGGACTTCGCCGAGTCCGGTGCCGCGCATCTCCTCCAGCACCCCGATGGGGCCGAACCGCTCGTCCACCGAGTCGAACGCGCCGTGCATCGCCCAGCCGACCATGCGGCGCGCGGGGTCACGGGCGACGACGATCCGGTCGAGCGGTGTGCCCGCGGCCAGACACGCCCGGATCGTGCACGCCCAGTCCGGGCCGAAGTGTGTCCCGGCGAGCGCGAGGAGATCCACCAGGTCGTCGTCGGCCGGGGTGGCGAACCGGTAGCCCCGTCCCGTCAGTTCGTCCAGGCGGCGCGTCACGTCGTCCGGGAAGCGGTAGCCGACCAGGACCCGGTCCATCGCGGCCGCCTCGTACAGCGTGCGAAAGCCCAGGGACTCCAGGAGCCCGGCCGCCTCCGGATAGGCCTCGGCGTCCAGGCCCGGGAACACGTAGTTCGGGGTGTACGAGGCGAAGTCCACCCGGGTACGGCCGTGGCTGTGCAGCCAGTCGAGGGCGTCGGTCAGCAGCCGGTGGCCGAGGCCGCGCCCGCGGGCGGCCGGGGTGACGAAGAAGAACGGGATCCAGCCCTGTTCCGGCTCCAGGTCGCTACCGGCCATCGGTGTCTGTCGCCGCACCGCGTAGGCGGCGCCGACGACACGGTCGCCGTCGACGGCGACCCGCAGCCCTTCGGGGTCGAAGTTGGGGTCGAGCAGCACCAGAGTGCGGAAGCGGTCCGGGGTGATGGGGTCGGCCGGCGCGCTCCGGCGCCAGGCCTCCACCACCTGTGGGCCGTCGCCCGCGCGAAAGCCACGGATCCCGGCCGGGGGTGTCGTCGTGCGGTCGGTCATCGACGGGATCGTCCTTCCGGGCCGGGCGGCGGGTCCGCGGGGTAGAGCAGCACGTCGTCGCCGGCCCAGCGGCCGGGCGGGGCCGGCGGGTCGCACAGCGGCAGCGGGTCGTCGCCCGCGTCGACGGCACGCCGCAACCGGTCGGACCCCCACAGCAGGTCGACGAAGTGACGGTGGCCGGTCTCCTCGGCGCCGCCGTCGACGGTGTGCCAGGCGAAGTCGTCCGGGTACAGCCGGCGGACCACGGCGAGCATCGCGACAGCGGTGCGTACGGGTGCGAACGCCCGGCGGTCGGTGATGTGCAGCTGCACTCCCCGCAGCGGCCGTCCGGCGTGCTTGTGGAAGGCCGGTACGTACCGCAGGTCGCGGAAGTGCACCCCGGGCAGGGCGAGTTCGGCGAGCGCGGGCGTGAACCGAGCGTCGAGGTAGGGGGCGCCGACGATCTCGAAGGGTTGTGTGGTGCCGCGGCCCTCCGAGAGGTTCGTCCCCTCGAACAGGCAGGTGCCGGGGTAGACGGTGGCGGTGGCGGGCGTCGGGATGTTCGGCGAGGGGGCGATCCACGGCAGGCCGGTGGCCTGCGCGTCCATGGCGCGCTGCCAGCCGACGGCCTCGATCACCGTCAGGTCGACGGCTCGTCCCGCCGCTTGGAGCACGGCGGCGGCGTTGAAGTGCCGGGCCAGTTCGCCGCTGGTGAGGCCGTGCCGGACGGGGATCGGGGCGCGCCCGACGAAGCTGGCCCACGCCGGTTCGAGGAGCGGGCCCTCGCCCACGAGTCCGCCGAGGGGATTGGGCCGGTCGGCGACCACGAAGCGGACGCCGGTGCGGGCCGCCGAGACCATCAGGTCGAACATGGTCCAGACATAGGTGTAGAACCTGGCCCCGATGTCCTGCAGGTCGTACACCAGGGTGTCGACGCCACTGTCGATCAGCAGTTTGTCGAGGCGCTCGCCTTCGCACCGGTAGGTGTCGTACACCGGCAGGCCGGTGTCGGGGTCCGCCCGGACGGCCTCGGTCTCGCCGGCCTGGCCGGTCCCGTGCAGCCCGTGTTCGGGACCGAACAGGGCGGCCAGCGGCGCGCCGGCCGCGAGCAGCGCGGGCGCCGCCGGGCGCAGATCGGGGAGGACTCCGGCGTGGTTGGTCACCAGTCCGAACCGGCCGGCCCCGGCGAGTGAGGGCGAGTCGTGCAGTCGCGCGATGCCGGTCGTCACCGCCACGCCGTCGTCCGTGCTCATCCCTTGCCCCGTCCGCCGGTGACACCTCTCAAGCAATGGTCGGGAATTTACTCTTATGTCACTCATTTCCGGCAATGAATCGCCGACGGTTCGCGCGTCCCCTCCGCCACACGCGCACGGGTGACCGGCATCGACCAACCACCTTGACGGTGCCCGCACTTGCCCTCGGGCGCATCGCAGCCCGCCGACGGGCATCCCCCGGACGTGGGACGTTTCCGTGTCGCCGGGGCGTCCGGACGCGGTAACGGTGTGTGATGGCGCCGGACCTCGGTCTCTCCGTCGATTCCGTCGTCACCGTCGTCACCGTTCTCACCGCTCACGGAGGACATCACCATGCGTCTCAGCCGTCCGCTCACCGCCGCTCTCGGTGGCCTCGCTCTCGCCGTCATCACCATCGGTCCGGCCGCCGCCGCCGACGGGTCCTTCGTCTGGCTGGGACCCAAGGGCAAGGCGTACGCCATCCAGAGCCCGCCGGACCGCAAGTGCCTCGACATGGCGCAGGAGGCGCGCGGTGCGCAGAACGCCACGAAGAAGGCGCTCGTCGTCTACAGCAAGAAGAAGTGCAAGGGCACCGCGCACCGGATCGCCCCCGGGCACTCGGCGCCCAGCAGCATCCGCTTCGCCAGCGTGGTCTTCAACCCCCGCTAGGGCCGGCGGTCCCGCGACGAGGGGTGCCCGGCCCGGCGCGGGGGTGGCGCGGACGGCGTGGGCGAGGCGTACGGCGGCCGGTCCGAAGGGCTCGTCGGGGCCGCGGACGGCGAGCCAGCGAGCGGGCGGGCGGAACGCGTGATCAAACAGGGCTACCCGTTCGAGTGAGGCCACTGCGCCGAACACCGGTACCGGTGACCGGGTGTCGGACTGCCCCGGCCCGGCCCGGCCCGGCACGACGCACCGCCCCCTCGCCGACCCTCCGCTCCCCCGCGACCTGTACGCGGTGACCCGGTCCGGCACCGTCCTCGCTGCCTTGGCGAACGTCTTCCGGACGCTGCTGGTCGACGTGGCCGCCGCCTTCGGGCAGCTGGACCTCACAGGGGTGCGCGGGCGACCGTCATGACATAGGCCCCGAACAGCAGCGAGACCACCGCGAGGGCGCCGACGACGAGGAAGGCCTGAGCCGGACGCGCGCGCCGGCTCCGCACCAGGGCGCGGGCCAGCGGGATCAGGAGGGGGAAGGCGGGAAGCAGGAATCGGGGCTTGGAGGAGAACGAGCCTGAGCCGCCCACGACCACCAGGACCAGCATGCCCGCGAAGACCACCAGCGCCAGCGGGGCACGGTCCAGGCAGAGCAGACCGAACAGCAGGATCGCCGACACGACGATCACCAGGTCCACCGCGTAGACGAAGCCTCCGCCGTGCAACAGCAGCCCTTTGAGGAAGCGCAGGGAGCCGAGTCCGAAGTCGAACCGTGAGTTCCAGGCGCGCTGCACACCGAAGTAGCCGTTCAGGAGATCACCGGTCCGGTGCCCCACCCACAGCACATAGCCGAGCCAGCCGAGGGGCGCCAGCAGGCACCCGGCCCACAGCCCGAGGGGGACGCGGCCCCGGAGCCGTACCGCCTCGTACGCGCCCGCGGCCACGACGGCCACCGCGACCGCGAAGCCGCTCGGACGGGACAGACCGGCGAGCGCGGCGAGGGCACCGGCCCCCAGCCAGCGGCCCTTGAGCACGCAGTACAGGGACCATGCCGCGAGGGCGGAGAAGAGGGACTCGGTGTAGGCGATGGTGAGTACGACCGACTGGGGCAGGACGGCCCACAGGGCGACGAGCGCGACGGCGACGGCGCGGCCGTACAGGTGATCGCCGATCCGGTAGATGCCCCACGCGGCCAGGACGGCCGCCGCCCCGGAGACGAGCAGCGCGGCCTGGCCGGGGGTGAGCGGCAGGGCCGTCCTCAGGGCGCGGATGAGCCAGGGATACAAGGGGAAGAACGCCCAGTCGGTCTGCACGGCTCCCCGGCGCGTGATCTCGATGAGGTCCCCGTAGCCGTACGTGGCGATGTGCAGGTACCAGCGGGCGTCCCAGACGTGCGCCAGGTTCCGGACCAGGGGGCGTCCCGTGAAGTGGTTGGCGAGGACCACGGCGCCCGCTCCGGCGAGCCGGACGGCCATGAACAGGACGAGGGCGGTCACCAGGCCGGACGGGGTCCGGCGGACGGTCGCGGGACGGACGGGCCCGAACGGCGCGGCGGACTCGGGCCGCGGGACGGAAGACGTGCTCACACTCCGACCTTCGGTAGCGGCTGGTGACGGCGCAACTCGACACGGCAGTTTCTTACGGTCTTCCCGGCCGGCTCAGACCTTCGCGACCCGAATCACTTACGGACCCACTTGATCGATCATTCACCGGCCGGTTTAGCATATGAGCGCCACCAAGCTCGATCGAGAGATTCAGGTCTGTGACTGTCAACGAGGACTCGTTCACCAACTGGAAGAACCGCGAGGAGATCGCGGAGTCGATGATCCCGATCATCGGGAAGCTGCACCGGGAGCGGGACGTGACCGTCCTTCTCCACAGCCGCTCCTTGGTGAACAAGTCGGTGGTCAGCATCCTCAAGACCCACCGGTTCGCCCGACAGATCGCCGGCGCCGAACTCTCGGTCACCGAGACGATGCCCTTCCTGCGCGCGCTCACCACGCTCGACCTCGGCCCCTCCCAGATCGACATCGGCATGCTCGCCGCGACCTACAAGGCCGACGACCGGGGCCTGAGCGTCGAGGCGTTCACCGCGGAGGCGGTCGCCGGGGCCACCGGTGCCAACAAGATCGAGCAGCGCGAGCCGCGGGACGTCGTCCTCTACGGCTTCGGCCGTATCGGCCGCCTGGTCGCCCGGCTGCTCATCGAGAAGTCCGGCTCCGGCAACGGTCTGCGCCTGCGGGCCATCGTGGTGCGCGGCGGCGGCCAGGGCGCCGGGGACCTCGTGAAGCGCGCCTCGCTGCTGCGCCGCGACTCCATCCACGGCCAGTTCCAGGGCACGATCACCGTCGACGAGGAGAACAGCACGATCCTCGCCAACGGCAACGAGATCAAGGTGATCTACGCCGACGACCCGACCGACGTGGACTACACGGCGTACGGCATCCGGGACGCCATCCTCATCGACAACACGGGCAAGTGGCGGGACCGCGAGGGCCTCTCCAAGCACCTGCGGCCCGGTATCGAAAAGGTCGTCCTGACCGCGCCGGGCAAGGGCGACGTCCCGAACATCGTGCACGGCGTCAACCACGACACGATCAAGCCGGACGAGCAGATCCTGTCCTGCGCGTCCTGCACCACCAACGCGATCGTGCCGCCGCTGAAGGCCATGGCCGACGAGTACGGGGTGCTGCGCGGGCACGTGGAGACCGTCCACTCGTTCACCAACGACCAGAACCTGCTGGACAACTACCACAAGTCGGAGCGCCGCGGCCGGTCCGCGCCGCTCAACATGGTCATCACCGAGACGGGCGCCGCGTCCGCCGTCGCGAAGGCGCTGCCCGACCTCAAGGCCCGGATCACCGGCAGCTCGATCCGGGTCCCGGTGCCGGACGTGTCGATCGCGATCCTCAACCTCCAGCTGGCCCGTGAGGCGTCCCGCGAGGAGGTCCTCGACCATCTCCGCGAGGTGTCGCTGACCTCGCCGCTGAAGCGCCAGATCGACTTCATCACCGCCCCGGACGCGGTTTCCAGCGACTTCATCGGCTCACGCCACGCGTCGATCGTCGACGCCGGCGCGCTGAAGGTCGAGGGCGACAACGCGATCCTCTACCTCTGGTACGACAACGAGTTCGGCTACTCCTGCCAGGTCGTCCGGGTCGTCCAGCACGTCTCCGGCGTCGAGTACCCGACCTTCCCGGCGACGGCGGTCTGACGCTCCTCAGCCTCAGCGGCCCGGCTGCCCTGCGCCCGCAGGCCGGCCGGGCCGTTTCCGCTGTGCCGGGCGTACCACCACTCTTGACGCGCCCCACGCCCCGATGGCAGCTTTTATCGATACAAACGACGCCGCGAACAATGTTCGTGATATCGAACAGCCGCCTTCCGGACAGGAGTATCCGCATGCCCAGCGCCACCGCGATCATCAACCTCGACATCGCAGGCCCGACCATCAGCCGCCACCTCTACGGCCACTTCGCCGAGCACCTCGGCCACTGCGTCTACGGCGGCTTTTGGGTCGGCGAGGACTCTCCGATCCCCAACGAGGGCGGCATCCGCCTCGACGTCGTGGAAGCCCTGCGCGCCCTGGACATCCCCAACCTGCGCTGGCCCGGCGGCTGTTTCGCGGACGAGTACCACTGGCGGGACGGCATCGGCCCGCGCGAGCAGCGGCCCCGGATGGTCAACACGCACTGGGGCAACGTGGAGGAGAACAACCACTTCGGCACCCATGAGTTCATGGCCCTGTGCGAACTCCTCGGCGCCGAGCCCTACATCAGCGGCAACGTCGGCTCGGGCACCGTCCGCGAGATGAGCGAGTGGGTCGAGTACCTCACCCGGGACGGCGACAGCCCGATGGTGCGGCTGCGCAAGGAGAACGGCCGCCAGGAGCCCTGGCGGGTGAAGTTCTGGGGCATCGGCAACGAGACCTGGGGCTGCGGCGGCAACATGCGCGCCGAGTACTCCGCCGACCTGGCCCGCCAGTACGCCACCTACTGCCGCGACCACGGCGACAACACGCTCTACCGCATCGCCTCGGGCGCCTCCGACGCCGACTACAAGTGGACCGAGACCCTGATGCAGCAGATCAGCTGCTTCGGCTGCGAGGCCACCCCGAAGAACTTCTTCCAGGGCCTGTCCGTGCACTACTACACGCTCGCCGGCCCCTGGGAGGCCAAGGGCAGCGCCACCGAGTTCGGCACCGACGACTACTACCGCACGATGCTGTCGGCCCGCCGGATCGACCGCATCCTCACCGGCCACTCCACGGTCATGGACGTCTACGACCCGGGCCGCACGGTCGGCCTGGTCCTCGACGAGTGGGGCACCTGGTGGGACGTGGAGCCCGGAACCAACCCCGGCTTCCTCTTCCAGCAGAACACCCTGCGCGACGCGCTGGTGGCAAGCACCCACTTCGACATCTTCCACAAGCATGCCGCCCGCCTGCACATGGCCAACATCGCCCAGACCGTCAACGTGCTCCAGGCCATGCTGCTCACCGACGGCGACGCCCTGGTCCTGACCCCGACCTACCACGTCTTCGAGATGAACAAGGGCCACCAGGGCGCGACCTCACTTCCGGTGCACCTACGCGGCGAGGGCACCCGGCGCCGGGTCGGGGACACGGAACTCGACACCCTCTCCGCCTCCGCCAGCGTCAAGGACGGCAAGGTCCTGATCTCGCTGAGCAACCTCGACGCCGAGGAACCCGCCGAGGTGACCCTCGACCTGCGCGGCGGCACCCTCGGCGAGCCGACCGCCCGCGTCCTCACGGCCGGCAAGCTCCAGGCCCACAACTCACCCGAGGCCTCAACAGCCGTTGTCCCGCAGGTGTTCGAGGAACTCACAGCGGTCACCCACGGCCTGAGGCTCTCCCTGCCGCCGCACTCTTTCGTCACCGTCCAGGCCCCCCTGCGCTGACCCTCAGGAGAGCGCACATGACCCGATCCGCACGCCCCCTGCCCGCCCGCCGCCTGCGGCCGCCGATGGGCTGGAACAGCTGGGACTGCTACGGCACCACCGTCACCGAGGAAGAGGTCCTCGCCAACGCGGAGTTCATGCGCGAGCGTCTGCTGCCGCACGGCTGGGACACCGTGGTCGTGGACATCCAGTGGTACGAGCCCACCGCGCGGGCCCACGGCTACAACCCGGACGCACCGCTCGTCCTCGACGACCACGGCCGCCAGCTCCCCGCGCCGAACAGGTTCCCCTCCGCCGCGGCCGGGGCCGGATTCGGGCCGCTGGCCGGGCAAGTGCACGGCATGGGCCTGAGGTTCGGGCTGCACATCATGCGAGGCATCCCCCGGCGGGCGGTCGAGGCGAAACTCCCGGTTCTCGGGACGGAGTTCACGGCCGCCGACGTGGCCGACACCGCCTCCGTGTGCCCCTGGAACTCCGACAACTACGGCCTGAACCACGACCACCCCGGCGCCCAGGCCTACTACGACACCCAGGTAGCCCAGTTCGCCGAGTGGGGCGTCGACTTCGTCAAGGCCGACGACATGCTCTTCCCCTACCACCAGCGGGAGATCGCCGCCTATGCGCGGGCCGTCGAGCGCAGCGGGCGGCCGATCGAGCTGAGCCTCTCCCCCGGCACGGACATGTCCCTCGCACGCCTCGACCACCTAGGGAAGCACGCCACCATGTGGCGGGTCTGCGACGACCTGTGGGACCGCTGGGAGGACGTCGAGGCACAGTTCGCGCGCATGGCCCGCTGGGCCCCCTGGCAGGGCCAACGAGGTTGGGCGGACGCCGACATGCTGCCGCTGGGCCACATCGGCATCCGCGCGGAGCGCGGCGCGGACCGCCAGTGCGCCCTCACCCATCCCGAGCAGATCAGCCTGCTCACTCTCTGGCTGATCTCCCGCTCACCGCTGATGATGGGCGGAGACCTGCCCACCAGTTCGCCCGAGACCATCGAACTGCTGACCAACGACGCGGCGCTCGACGTCCTCCGGCACAGCACCGCCAACCGGGAGGTGCTGCGGGAGCGGGACCTGGTGCTGTGGACCGCCCGGGACACCGACGGGCGCACCCGGTACGCGGCGGTGTTCTCCCTGGCCGACGAGGAGCGCCGCTTCGCCGTACCCCTGGGGTCGATCGGGGCCGAACCCCGCGACGCCGCCCGCGAGCTCTGGACCCGCACCGACACCGTTCACGACGGCCGGCAGCTGATCGTCGAGCTGCCCGCCCACGGTGCCGCCCTCTATCGTCTTGCCGAGGACAGCGGGCGGGAGTGAGCGTGGCGACGATCCAGGACGTGGCGAAGGCCGCCGGAGTCTCGGCGATGACCGTCTCCAACGTGATCAACGGCCACCCCAACGTCCGCCCGGCCACCCGGGACCGCGTCCTGGAGGCGATGACCCGGCTCGGCTACCGGGTCAACCTCGCCGCCCGCAATCTGCGCAAGGGCCGGACCGGAACCATCGGTCTGGCCGTGCCCGAGATCAACCGTCCCTACTACGGCCGGCTGGCCGCCTCGATCATCGCGGCGGCCGCCCGGCACGGCCTCAGGGTGAGCATCGAGCAGACCGGCGCCCGCCGGGAGAACGAGCTGGCGGCCCTCTCCCTGTCCCGCAACCGGCTCTACGACGGCCTCATCCTCAGCACCGTCGGGATGGGGCCGGCCGATGTCGAGGCGCTGGAGGTGGACCATCCGGTGGTGATCCTGGGTGAGCGGATCTTCGGCGGGCCGGTCGACCATGTCGCCATGCCGAACGAGGCGGCTTCGGAGGCGGCGACGCGCCATCTCGTCGAGCGGGGCTGCCGCCGGATCGCCCTCGTGTGCGGGCGCCTGGGCGGCGAAGTCGATGTGTCGAGCCTGCGGCACGCCGGATATCTGCGCGCGCTGGCGGCCGCGGGGCTGCCGGCCGACCCGGAGCTGGTGGTGACCGCCGAGTCGCTCACCATGCAGGAGGCCGCCCGGCACATCCGCGAGAAGGTGACCGACGGCCTACGTTTCGACGGGGTGTTCTGTGTGACGGACACGGTGGCCGTGGGCGTGCTGCGCGCTCTCGCCGACACCGGGCTCCGGGTACCGGAGCGGGTCAAGGTGATCGGCTTCGACAACGTCGACGAGAGCGCGTACCTCGTCCCTTCCCTGTCCACCGTCGACCCGGACCACGACCTGATGGCCGAACGCGCGGTCGCCCTGCTGGCGGCACGCATCGACGGGGCCCGGTCCGGGCCGGAGCGGGCGGAGTTCACCGGCCCCTTCCGCCTGGTGGTACGGGAGTCGACGGGCGGCTGAGCCGGTCAGCCGGCCTCCGACCGCGGCCGGCCGGCCCATCTTCTCGAAGAACCGGCCGTTGTCCGGGCTCGGGCCGAGGTCGGTGAGCATCGTCCGGATGACGAGTCTCATGTCGCTTCACGGCGATCATGACCTCACTCGTGGCTGCCCATCCCTGACCACAGCTCAATCTGTGCTGCCCGACACGCGATCACGCGTTCGAGGTCAGACGAGGTGGGCGAAGACGACCAGATTCTCCGTGTAGTCCTTCACGTTGTGGTCGTAGTCACCGGCGCAGGTGATCAGGCGTACCTCGGGGCGGCGGGTGTCCGCATAGACGCGTTCGCTGGGGAAGTCCTCCTTCGCGAAGGTGTCGGAGCTGTCGACCGCGAAGTTCGCCGTCGTGCCGTCGGCCCGGAGCACCGCGAAACGGTCGCCCGGCCCGAGTTCGTCCAGCCGGACGAAGACGGCCGCCGAGGTCTTGGTGTCGACGTGCCCGGCGATGATCGCGGTGCCCTCCTCGCCGGGCGCCGCGCCATCGGCGTACCAGCCGACGAGGTTGGTGTCGGCGGCGGGAGGAGGCCGGAGCTGGCCCGAGGGTGCGAGCTCCAGGGTGGTGAACGGGGCGTCGACGGAGATCTTCGGGATGAGCAGGCGGGTCGGCTCGGACCGGGGCAGACCCTCCCCGTCCCCGCGCGCATCGCTGGAGGTGGCGGCGTCCGCGCTCTTGGCCGGCGTGTTGCCCGTGGCGTCGGAGGCCTTGCCGTGTCCGCCGAGCAGCGCCACGGCCAGAAGCAGGACGGCCACGCCCCACACGGGCAGTCGTCCGCCGCGCCGGGCGCCGTTCGGGTCCGCGAAGTTCGGAGCGTCGGGGTTGCGGTCCCCGGGATTCGGGGTGGTGGGGCCAGCTGCCATCGGAGGTCACCTTTCTCGGGCAAGGCAGCGGGAGGGGCGGAACGGGGGCCGCGGCCGCGCAGACGACGGTCGGCGGCCGCGGCTCCCGTATGCGTAAGCCCGTCAGGACACGGGCTCGGTCTTCCTGCGCCGCAGCGCGTAGGCGCCGGCGGCCGCCACACCGAGGACGGCCAGCCCGCCGGCCGTGACCCCCGGCGTGGCGAGGCCGCCGCCGCCGGTGTGCATGCCGCCGTGCGGCTTCTCACCACTGTCCTCGCCGCCGCCCCACGAGCTGCCGCTGTCGCGGTCCTCCTCGTCCCGGCCGTCGCCCTTGCCCTTGTCGCCGCTGTCCCCCTTATCACCCTTGTCGCCCTTGTCGCCCTGGCCTTGGTCCGTGCCCTTGTAGGTCTCGGGATCGAACTTGCTGTCGCTGCCGCTGCCCGAGTCCCAGACGTCGCTCAGCTTCGCCGCGGCGAGCACACCGCCGCCCGTGTGCATCCCGCCACGCGGCCCATCGTGGCTGCTGTCATCGTCGTGCTCCTTGCTGTAGGAAGAGTCTTCACGGCCTCCGTTGTCCCAGTCCCCCGCGACCGCGGCCTGAGCGCCGGGTGCCGCGAAGGCGAGGGCTGCGGTGGCGGCCGTCGTCGCCAGGATCATGCGGGCAGAACGCATCTCGATGTCCTTCCGCCGTGGCCGGGCAGCGGATACTCCATCGGCTGAAACGACCCGGCCCCGACATGAACCACCGTCAGCCAGCCCCACGCCCGGCACCATCCGGGCCGCCCATCCGTGGCGACGACACGCCCAACACCGCCCGGCTGGGTCAATCACGCCCGACGGCACACGGCCGTTCGGGGGTGCCGGGGGCCCGCCATCGGCGTGTCGCCGCACGACGGTCCCGTCGCGATGTCAGTAGCCCACGTGGAACGTGGCGTCGGCCTGGTCCGCGCTCGTGGAGACGGGGTCGATCCGCAGCACGTAGTCGGAGTGGCGGACGTACCGCGTCGGGTAGTTGTACGACCGGAACGACGACCAGGAGGAGTCGGCGAGACCCGCTGTCCGGTAGAACGTGGCGTCCTGGGCGAACGTCGTCGTGCTGTCGTTCTCGTCGAGCCGCAGTTGGTAGTTGTAGTGGCGCAGATAGCGGGTCGGGTAGTTGACCGACTGGAAGGACACGCCGCTGCTGTCGGCGAGGCCCGGGACCAGCTTCCACAGGCCGTCGGCGTACGGGTCGAAGGCGTACTCGTCTATCCGGCCGACGTAGTTGCTGTGCCGGACGTACCGGGCCGGGTAGTTGTAGGACTTCAGCCGATTCCAGGTGGGGGTGCCCCACTTGGCGACGAGGTTGTTGTACTCGGTCGAGGTGATGGGCTGGATCCCGCAGTGCTTGGAGTTGAGCGGCTGGGTGTAGGTCTTCTGGTCGAGGGCCGTCCAGGTGCCGGCGGACAGGGAACTGGTCTGCCAGACGTAGAAGACGCCGTTCGGCGACCAGGTGTCTCCCCACAGGTACCAGGCCGAGCTTGAGGCAAGGGACTTGACCAGGGTCGGGGCCTCGGTGCCGTTGTGCGAGACGGCCGTGCTGAACTCGGTGAAGCTGCCCGGGTCCAGGGAGGTGGAGCGGGCGCCGACCAGCGTCGAGTTCTTCTTGAAGTACAGGTAGTTGACGCCGTTCACGCCGACCGCCAGGTCGCCGTCGATGACGTCGTAGCCGGGGTCGAAGAAGACCTGGGGGGCGCCGGCGGTCACGAAGTCGCCGGTGTAGTTGATCATGATGACGTTGTGGCCGCTGGCGTTGACGGCGGAGTAGATGACGCCGTACGCGCCGCGGCCCGCGTCCCAGAACGCCTCGGGCGCCCAGCTGTGGGTGTTCATGTCGTGCAGCTTCATCCGCCGGTAGCCGGTGAAGGTGCGCAGGTCGGTGGAGTCCCAGACATGGATGTACTGGCTGACGTAGGTCCAGTCCGTGCCGTTCAGGTCGGTGGCGAGCACAACGAACGTGCCGTCCTGCTTGCGCAGGATGAACGGGTCGCGCAGCCCGAGGGAGCCCGCGGTGGGGGTCGCGACGGGGTTGTTCTGGTTGAGCGGGGTCCACTGGAGGCCGTCGGTGCTGACGGCCAGATGCAGCCCGTAGTTGGCGGCCAGCATGTCCGGGGACTCGGTGAAGTAGCACATCACGTAGGCCGAGTTGGTGGCGGCCCGGGCGGTTCCGGCGCCGAGGGCGAGGGCGCCGGTGGCGGCGAGGGGGACGGTCGCGGCCATGCCGAGGAAGTGACGGCGCGACAGGGGGGTGCCGTTCATGTGCGCTCCAGACGACGGGGGGAGGTACGGCATTTCGAACGTGGTTCGGGGGGGCGATCAGAAGCTAGAGGGGCGCGTAGGGCGCGTCAATCCTTGCGTAACAAGGGAGTTACTCGGATTTCCCCTCTTCACCGGGAGCGTGAGGGCCGCGCGCCGGATGCCGTCGCCGCGATCCCCTGCCGAAACGGCACCGCCGTCCCCCGTCCGGACCGGCCGAGTCGTACGGCCGCGCGGCCGCGTCTGGCCTCGACGTGAAAGTCCGTCTGACAAGGACCCCGTATGCCCGGCCGACTCCCCCGACGTGCGCTCGCTCTCTTGCTCGGCGCCCTGACCGGCGTGACCGCCGCCGCGGCCCCCGCCCGCGCCGGCGGCGGTGATGTGACGGAGTATCCGATCACCACCACCGCCGACAGCCTCCCGGCCGGGATCGCCGCCGGGCCGGACGGGGCCGTGTGGTTCATCCAGTCCGGCGCCGCCCGGATCGGGCGCATCGCGGCGGACGGCACCGTCACCGACCACCCCACCCCGAGCCCGGGCAGCGCACCCTTCGCCATCGCCCCGGGGCCGGACCACGCCCTCTGGTTCACCGAGCAGTCGGCCGGACGCATCGGACGGATCACCATACCGCCTGGGTTTGGCCGGAACCTGTCGTAGCAATGGTGGAAGCCCCTTCTTCCGGGACCGTGGACTTCGGCGTCGTCACCGCCGCCCGACTGGGCCTGGCCACCGGCGTATCCGCGCGCCCCGGGGCGGTCCCGAGCACCGGCCGACCAGGGCACCTGGGGCTCCCGACCCGCGACCGCCCGTACCCTGGTGCCCGTGGCCGACTGCGGCGAAGGACCGGGCGCGGTGGCCGCCCGGCTCACCGGGCGGCCGGTCTCGGCCGAGCGGGCGCGCTCGGGCGGCCTGGCGGAGGTGACGCTCGCGGGCGGGCGTGCGGTGATGGTCAAGCGCGGGGACGGCCCCGGCGCGGTACGGGCCGAGGCGGCCGGGCTGCGCTGGCTGGCCGCCGCCGGGGCGGTCGCGGTACCGAAGGTGCTGGGGCACGACGAGCGCTGGCTGGTGACCGAACTGGTCTCCACCGGACGTCCGGACGCCGAGGCGGCGACGCGTTTCGGCCACATGCTCGCCGCTCTGCATACCGCCGGGGCCCCGGCCTTCGGGGCGGCGCCGCCGGACGGCCCGCGCGAGGCCTGGATCGGCCTCGCCCCGATGCGCAACGAGCCGGGCACCGACTGGCCGCACTGGTACGCCGAGCACCGCGTACTGCCGTATCTGCGCGCGGCGGTGGACCGCGGGATCCTGAGAACCGGCGAGGCCGCGGTGATCGAGCGGGTCTGCGAGCGGCTGCCGGAGCTGGCGGGGCCGCCCGAGCCGCCCGCCCGGCTGCACGGTGATCTGTGGAACGGCAACGTCCTGTGGGGCGCCGACGGACTGGTCCGCCTGATCGACCCGGCCGCCCACGGCGGGCACCGCGAGACCGACCTCGCGATGCTCCGCCTCTTCGGCTGCCCGTACCTTGACCTGATTCTGGAGGGGTACCAGGAGGTGGCCCCCCTGACCGTCGGCTGGGCGGAGCGTGTGGAGGTGCATCAGCTGTTTCCCTTGCTGGTGCACACCGTGCTCTTCGGGCGGGGCTACGCGGAACAGACCCTGGAGACATCCCGGACCATTGCGGGTATCTGACGCCGTCACATGCCGGACGGGCATGTGAAATCGGCCACGGGGGGAACGATTCGCCGCCGATTCCCGGCTGGTTCCTTAACAAGCCCTTAATTAGGACTGAGATTACGCAGAGTAAGGAAACCAACCACGCGTTCGAATCGTATAAGTGCATGGAAGAACGAAACAGGGAGAGACCATGCAACCGTTCGCGCTCAACTACGCACGCCCCGCAGTGCAGTTGGACGTCACCACTCCGTACGCGTATGACTCCGGAATGCAGTTGAACGTTCTCCACGATGGCCGGATCGCGGCCACCGATCACGCAACGCTCAGAGCCCTGGGGACCACGACGTCCACCGCGGGCTCCAAGACGCACTTCGACGACTGAACGCGGACCCGACGATGACCGTGCTCATCCTGACCAGTGACGAGGACGTGACGGCGGACATGGTGGTCCTCCGGCTGCACGAGGCCGGAGTGCCCGTCGTCCGCCTCGATCCTGCCGATCTGACCAGCGGTGTGGCCCTGTCGGGCGAGTTTGTGCAGGGCGTCAGCCGCGGGCATCTGTCCGTGAACGGGCGCCTGGTGAGCATGAGCGGCCTCCGCTCCATATGGGTGCGCAGGCCGGGAGTGGCCGCCGCCCGGGCCGCCCAGCCGTCCGCCTGGCTGACCGAGGAGTCCGCGCAGGCGTTGTACGGCATGCTGCGCGGGACCGACGCGCGCTGGATGAACCATCCGGACGCGGCCCGCCGGGCCCGCCACAAGCCATGGCAACTACGGCTGGCGCAGCGCAGCGGGCTCGCCGTGCCCGCGACGCTGATCACCACGTTCCCGCAGGCGGCGCGGGAGTTCGCGGAGCGGTTCCCGGACCTGGTGGTGAAGCCGGTGTCGGGCGCGCATCCGCAGGAGCCGCCTCGGGCGGTGCCGACCAGCCGGGTGGCGGCGGACGCCGACTTCGGGGCGGTGGCGTTCGGGCCGACGCTGTTGCAGCGGCGGGTGGCCAAGCGGGCGGACATCCGGCTGACGGTGGTCGGCGAACGGCTGCTGGCCGCCCGCAAGCCGGTGAACCCGGACGCCCATCCCGACGAGGTGGACGTCCGGTTCGCCCCGTCCGTCTCTCCCTGGCTGGAGGCGGAGGTGCCGCCGCGAGTCGCCGAGACCGTTCACAGGTATATGAAGGACGCCGAACTGGCCTATGGTGCTCTCGACTTCGCGGAGGACGCCGACGGCATCTGGTGGTTCCTGGAGTGCAACCAGTCGGGTCAGTTCGGTTTCGTCGAGATGGACACCGGTCAGCCGATCGCCGAGACCATCGCCGGCTGGCTGGCGCACGGCACGGAGCGGTACCGGCCGTACGTCAACGGCGGCCGGAGCACGACGCCTTGACGATGTGGGCGACGATGGGGAGCCGGGCACGGAGAAAGGAACGGGAGATGCGCATCGGACTGCTGGGGACAGGACCCTGGGCACGGGCGGCGTACGCCCCCGCGCTGGCGGGGCACGGATCGCTGGACCTGGCCGGGGTATGGGGCCGCCGCCCGGAGGCCGCGCAGGAGCTGGCCGAGGAGTACGGGGTCCGGGCGTACGACGACGTGGACGCGCTGTTCGCCGACGTCGACGCCGTGGCGGTGGCGCTGCCGCCGGCCGTCCAGGCGGAACTGGCGGTGCGGGCCGCGGCGGCGGGCCGGCATCTGCTGCTGGACAAGCCCCTCGCGCTCGGTGTCACCGAGGGGCGGGCGGTGGTGGAGGCGGCCGAGCGGGCCGGGGTCGCCTCGGTGGTCTTCTTCACCACCCGCTTCCAGAGCGAACCGGAGGCGTGGATCGGCGAACAGGCGGCCGCGGCGGGCTGGTTCACCGCGCGGGCGCAGTGGCTGGCTTCTGTGTTCACCGGCGACAGCGCGTTCGCCGCGTCACCCTGGCGGCGGGAGAAGGGCGCGCTGTGGGATGTGGGCCCGCACGCCCTGTCCGTCCTGCTGCCGGTCCTGGGCGACGTACGGCGGGTGGCGGCCGCCGTGCACGGCCCCGCGGACACCGTCCATCTCGTCCTCGACCACGCCACGGGGGCGTCGAGCACGATGACGCTGAGCCTGACCGCTCCCCCGGCGGCGGCCGGGGCCGACGTGGAGCTGCGCGGGGAGGCGGGGGTGACGCTCCTGCCGAGGAGTGCGGAGGGAGCCGTCCCCGCCCTCGCCCGGGCCGCCGACGCCCTCGTCATCGCCGCCCGCACGGGCCGCCCGCACCCCTGTGACGCCGCGTTCGGCCTGCGGGTCACCGAGATCCTCACGGAGGCGGAGACCCTGCTTGGCAAGGACGCCGGCTAGGTGTATTGCCCTGTTGGGCTGGTCGCTCCATCTGAACCAGGCCCGGTCCCCCTCGGTGTGCAGCAGGAACTCGGGGACCGGGCCGTCCGGCGAGATCAGCGACACACCCCATGCCGGCTCCTACCGTCCGCTGTCGATCACCGCGCCTTCAGCATGTCACCCGGCACTGACTCGGCCGTGGCCCAGAAGCTCACCCGCTCCTGCACGACCGGGTAGCCCGCCTTCGCGAAGTGCGCGGCCATCGGGACGTTGCCCTGGTCGGTGGCGGCGCCGATGGCCTCGGCGCCCTGCTCGACCAGGAAGTGGGTGCACTCGACGAGCAGGTCGTAGGCGTAGCCGTGCCCGCGCGGCCCGGGCAGGACGCCGATGAACCCGATGCACGGCCCCGACGGGTTGCGTGCGGGGATGTGGATGCCGACCGGCTCCCCGTCTGGGGTGCGGGCGACCTGCCACCATGCGCGGGGCGAGGGGAACCAGTGGAAGATCTCGAGGTCTTCCTGGGCCGCCAGCTCCGCTCCCCCCTTCTCGACGGCCCGGCGGGCGTGCGCGTCCAGGGTGGCGGAGTTGATGCCGCGCAGGAGGTCGAGAAACACCCCGTCGTCGGGTTCGGGGGTGAAGGTGAGACGGCCGGGCCGCTCGGGCAGGCCGCACTCGGGTGTCCAGCGGTAGTTGTAGCGTTC
Source organism: Streptomyces sp. NPDC005866 (assembly GCF_040629895.1). NCBI lineage: Bacteria > Bacillati > Actinomycetota > Actinomycetes > Kitasatosporales > Streptomycetaceae > Streptomyces > Streptomyces sp. NPDC005866. Next base: position 49,677 of record NZ_JBEXWP010000025.1, on the reverse strand, counting down.
CACCAGCAGTTCGTAGCCGGCCTTGCGGGCGGCGGTGAAACGGGTCTCGGCGGCCGTGCGCAGTTCGGGTACGTCACGCCAGCCGGTGGGCAGATCGAGTTCCAGTTCGTCGGTCTGCCAGGGCGCGCTGCGCAGCAGCTCGGCCCCGGCCTCCTCCTCGCCCTCGGCCACGTCGAACCAGTTGATCAGGAGCGGTTCGCTGTCCTCGGGGCCGCCCCACCAGGCGGCGCCGGCGACCACCCGTCCGTCGCGCAGGGCGACGCGCTTCCAGTCGGGCCGGTGGCGGGTGTGCCGGTGCTTCTCGCGCAGGCCCAGCGGGTCGGGCAGGGCGTCGAAGAGGGGGGCGGTGCTGTCGTCGAGCGTACGGATGACCGGATCGGTCACGGATTCCTCCGGGATGTGTGCTACGCGGAGCGCTCCCGGATCAGCTCTGGCGTGTCACGCCCGGGAAACGGGGAGGGAGCGCTGGATGGGTGTGGTGAACATCGCAGTCGCCTCCTTCCGTCCGGTCTCTGGCGTGGCCTCACACAGTAGGTGGCGGGCGCCCGCCGCGTCCAAGGTTTTTTCCGCGGGGTTCATTTCAAGATCGGGAAGGGACCGGCGTCCGGGCACGGGCGTAACTTAGGGATGTGACTTCGGTGCGCGGCTTGTCGTCGCGTGACTACCGGGACAGTCGTGGCTGGCTGCAGGGCGCGCCGCCGCCGCGCTGGGTGCGGGTGCTGCCGGTGCTCCTGCTCGCGGTCGTGACCGTGGCGACGCTGGTCGCCCCCGACGGACACGACTTCGGCTTCCTGCTCGGGGCCATCCCGCCGCTGGCCGTCCTGTCGTACGGCCCGATGGCGACGGCCGTGCTCAGCTGCCTGGTCGTGGTCCTGCTGAACGTACCCGCCACCCATCTGAACCATCCCGGCGACACCGACCTGCTCACGGTCACGTTCGTCGCGCTACTGAGTGTCTTCGTGTCCTATGTGCGCAGTCACCGGGACGCGCAGCTGGTCACCGAGCGGGCGGTGGGCGAGGCGGTGCAGCGGGCCGTGCTGCCGCCGCTGCCGGAGCGGGTCGGGGCGGTGGAGTGCGCCGGGCTGTACCGGGCCGCGCAGCACGGGACGCTGGTCGGCGGGGACTTCTTCGACGTGCGTGACGGGCCCTTCGGCGTGCGGGCGGTGATCGGGGACGTACGCGGGCACGGGCTGGCCGCCGTCTCCACGGTGGTGTCGCTGCTCGGGGTTTTCCGGGAGGCGGTCCTTGACCAGCCGGACCTGGAATCGGTGGCGGCGCGGATGGACCGCCGGCTGACGGTGGACTCGGCCGGCGTACCGCACGCGGAGCTGTTCGCGACGGCCCTGCTGCTGGAGTTCTCCGCCGATCTGCGGTCGATGCGGGTGGTGGCCTGCGGCCATCCGGCGCCGGTGCTGCTGCGCGACGGCCGGGCCCAGGAGATGTCCGTCGCGCCGGGGGCACCGGTGGGGCTCGGGCTGGTGGGGGTGGAACCGCCGAAGGAGGTCACGGTGGAACTGGGGCCCGGCGACCAGCTGTTCCTCGCCTCGGACGGGGTCTGGGAGGCACGCGACCGGGCCGGGGCCTTCTATCCGCTGCCGGAGCGGCTCGCCGGGTTCGCCGGCGCGGACGCGGCCGAACTCGCCGAACTGGTGTGGGCCGACCTGGCCGGGCACTACGAGGTACGGGACGACGCCACCATGCTCGTCCTGGCGCCGGCCATCACCTGAGGTCGCGGCCCACGGCCCGCCTCAGCCCACCTCCCACAGGAAGCGGTGGGTGTGGATGCCGAAGTACGGGAAGGACCGGACCTCGCGCACGCCCTCGATCGGCCGGACCACGTCGTTGACGAGGTCGAGCAGGTCCTTCGGGCCGGGTGTGACCACCTCGGCGAACAGGTCGAAGCCACCCGAGGTGAACACCGAGTAGACCACTTCGGGGTGTGCGGCGAGGGCGTCGGCGACGGCGCGGGGGTCGCCGTCCACGCCGATGCCGAGCAGCGCCATCGCCTGGCCGCCCATGGCCATGGGGTCGGTGACGCCGACGACCTGCACGGCGCGCGAGTCCAGCAGGCGCTGCAGCCGCTGCCGGGCCGCGGAGGCGGAGAGGCCGACCTTGGGTCCGAGGTCGGTGTAGGCGATACGGCCGTCGGTCTGCAGCTCGCGCAGGATGGCCCGGTCGATGTCGTCCATGTGCGTCTGCGCTCTCCTCCTCAGCCGACGAGTTCGAGCAGGGCGGCACCGAACACGGCGGTGTGGGTGTCGACGTCCTGCTCGGTGGTGTCGGGGCACATCAGGGCCATGTTGTGGAAGGGGGTGAGGAGGATGCCCCGGTTGGCGAGGTAGAGGTGCAGGAAGTCCTCCAGTTCGGTGTCGGCGGCGGCCGCGGACTCGGTGCCGGTGCGCGGGGCCGGGGAGGCGAAGCGGTACTCGGTGCGCGCCCCGAGGCGGCTGACGGACCAGGGCAGGGCGTGTGCCTCGACGGCCTGCCGGACGCCGGTCTCGAAGCGTTCGGAGAGCCGCGCCATGCGGGCGAACGCCTCGTCGGTGAGCACGTGCTCAAGGGTGGCCCGGGTGGCGGCGACCGAGAGCGCGTTGCCGGCGAGGGTGCCGCCGACCCCGCCCATGTCGACCAGGTCCAGGTCGGCGCGGGCCAGGAGGCGCTCGGCGAGGTCGGCGGAGAGGCCGTAGGCGCCGGCCGGGATGCCGCCGCCGATGGCCTTGCCGATGGTCAGCAGGTCCGGCTCCAGGTCCCAGGCGGCGGTGCAGCCGCCGGGGCCGGCGGAGAAGGTGTGCGTCTCGTCGTTGACGAGCAGCGTGCCGTACTGCCGGGTCAGGGCGCGCACGCCCGCCAGGTAGCCGGGTTCCGGCAGGACGATGCCGATGTTGGTGAGCGCGGGTTCCATGAGTACGGCGGCCACGTCGCCGTGGGCGAGTTCGCGCTCCAGCTGCGCCAGGTCGTTGAACTCGGCGACCCGGCTGGTCAGGGTGACGTCACAGGGCGCGCCGACGTTCCCGGGGCGGGGCGCTCCCTTGCCGTCGGGGCCCACGACGATGAGGGACTCGTCGACGCTGCCGTGGTAGCTGTAGCTGTTCACCAGGATCTTCGGGCGGCCGGTGACGGCGCGGGCGAGCCGGATCGCCCAGCGGTTGGCGTCGGTCGCGGTGAGCGAGAAGCTCCAGCGGGCGAGTCCGAAGCGGCGGGTCAGCTCCGCGCCCACCCACTCCGCGTCCTCCGTCGGCAGCATCGCGGTGGCCCCGCCCAGCTCGGCGAACCTGCGCTGCACCGCCTCCGTCACGGCGGCCGGCGAGTGACCGGCCATCGCGCCGGTGTCACCGAGGCAGAAGTCGATGTACGTGTGTCCGTCGACGTCGGTGACCCGGGCGCCGCGCGCGGTCGCCAGGTAGCGCGGGAAGGCACTGGCGGTCTTGTTCATCCATGTCATCGGGACCCGGCCGAAGAGATGCCCGGCGCCGGAATATGCCGCCCGGGAGCGGGGATTTCGCCGCTCGGCGTCGGCGCTCTCCCGGGCCAGGAGGGCGTGCAGTCGGGAGCGGTCCATGGGGTACCCCTGATCGGGAGCGGCGGCGACGGAATGACGGGAGCGTATGACTGATGCCAGCGCCTCATCAAGGTCTGACGCTCGAATCGTTTGCCGCATCAACGGATTCGAATGCCACCGTGCCCGAAGAGCGACCAAAGAAGGGCCAGAAAGGGCCCGTCACGTTGCTCAACCAACGCACCAGTGCTCGACCTTCGAACATTCGCCCCTGAACGCCAGGGTTCGCCACCCCTTCCGCCAGTTAGAAATATCTACCAGCATGCATATGCCGGGTCGGTGTGCGAACGCACCGAGTGCCCGGTGTCGGTCGTTCCCTGCGCCCGAAACAGGTGAGCGGTGATCCCCCGGAGCGGTGCATGACGAACGCGATGTGGATGCAGGGTGTGGAATGGCTCGCGGCGGCCGCAGCGGACCCCCGTACGTGCAAGTGGCAGTGGGACCACGGGGAGGGCGTCGCACTGCTGGAAGTGGGCCGCTACTGGGATGTGCTGAGCGTCCCGGACCGCCTCGGTCTGCTCACGCTGGACCTGCTGTGGCAGCCGTCGCTGCCGGTACCCGGGCCGACCCTGGTGGACACCGCGGCGGGCCGGGTCGGTTTCCTCGTGCCCCCCGATCCTTCCGGCGGCTGGATCGGCGCCGGCCTGCGCTACGCGACCAAGGGTTCCTGGGTCGCCGTACCGCCGCCGTACCGGCCCGCGCGTTACCTGGAGTGGCTGGTGCCACCGGACGGCAGCGGCGCGCTGCACGCCCCGGGCACGCTGGAGCTGGCCCTGCGAGAGGCCAACGGCACACTGGCGGTGATGGCCCCGACGTGCGGGGAGTAGCGAGCTCAGCGGCGCGGCTGGGGGACGAGTACGGTGGCCCGCCGGGCCTCGGCTTCGGCCGGCACGGTACGGCCCTGATCCCGCCACTCCCGGAGGAGCTGGGCGTAGATCGGCTCGCGGGAGCGGAGGGCGCGCGGCTCCCGGGCCGGGCGCCAGGGCGTGGGTGAGGATCCGTCCATGCCGGGCCAACGCCCGGACCGAGCCGGTGGTACGCGTCGTCCGACGCGCTCACCGGGTCGGGTGAGGGCACCCCCCCGATCGGACCCAGCGGCCGGCCCGACAAGCATTCCCGCAGATAATCGGTCGGGCTCCGGCCGGCAGGCGCTGTCGGGCGCGCGCTCGTAACCTGTGAAGTCAGGGTCCTGACGTCCCACCCCACCGCACGTTCACTCTCACGTGCTTGGAGTCAGCCCATGTCGCACACGTCCGCCATGCTGCGCGGAGGGGCGGCGATCGCCGTCGTGCTGGGAACGCTGACGGTGCCGCTCGCCGGAGGGGCGGCCGCCTCCGTACCGTCCGCGTTCGCCGCGCCCGCGCCCACCCCGTCACCGTCCGGCAGTCCGGACGTCCGCGACATGACCCCGGCCGTGGCCCGCCAACTCGACATGGCCGTACAGAAGGTGATGCGAGAGGCGAAGGTGCCCGGCGTGACCGTCGGCGTCTGGACACCCGGCCGGCCCGACTACGTTCGCTCGTTCGGGGTCGCGAACAAGGCCACCGGGCAGAAGATGTCGTCCGACCTGTACATGCGGATCGGCAGCGAGACCAAGATGTTCACGGTGACGGCCGTGCTGCAACTGGTCGACCAGGGCAGGGTGAGCCTGGACGACCCCATCGGCAAGTACATCGGCGGAGTACCGAACGGCAACCGGATCACCCTGCGGAACCTGGCCGGGATGCGCAGCGGACTGTTCAACTACTCAGAGGACGAGGACTTCTTCAAGGCACTGACCTCGGATCCGCAACGCCCCTTCACCCCACAGGAGTTGCTCGACTACTCCTTCAAGCACCCGGTGATGTTCCAGCCCGGGCAGAAGTTCTACTACACCAACACCAACCTGATCCTGCTCGGCCTGCTCGTCGAGAAGGAGAGCGGACAGCGGCTCGGCGACTACCTCCGGCAGCACGTCCTCGGTCCGGCGGGCCTGAGCCACACGGCGTTCCCGACCGGGAACGAGTTCCCCACCCCGCACGCGCAGGGCTACACCGACCAGACGGCGACCGGAAGGGTCGAGGACACCGCCGACTGGGACCCCTCCTGGGCCTGGGCAGCCGGTGCGATGATCTCCGATCTGGACGACCTGCACAGGTGGGCGCGTACGGCGGCCACGGGAGTCTTCCCCGACGGCAGGATCATGGTCGGTCCCGCGACCCAGAAGCAGCGGCTGACGACCCCGCCGACGGACATCCCGGGAGCGGGGTACGGTCTGGGCATCTTCGACGTCCAGGGCTGGATCGGGCACAACGGCTCACTGCCGGGCTACGAGGCCCTGACGGTCTATCTGCCGTCGACCCGGACGACCGTGGTCGCGCTGCTGAACACCGACATCAGCTACCGAGGGAACATCGAACCCAGCACACTGTTCGGCCAGGCGATCACCCGGATCATCTCGCCCGCCCATGTCTTCGACCTGCCGGTGCCGGCCTCCGCCACGCGCTGACTGCACTGACCGCGCAAGGCCCAACTCCATCCGCGCACGGCATTTCCGGCAGTTCACACAGAAGCGAACACTCGCCGGGCGGATCCGAACCGAGGTGCCGATTCACCGTGCGCGGCTGCGAGCGCCACACGGAGGGCCCCGGGCTCCTAGGACCGGTGGCCGGTGGTCTCGCCGCCGGAACGCTCTCCGCGCCCGCTCTGGGCGGCAGCCTGCTGCGGGCCCGGTCGTCTCCTTCGGCGTCGTGAGGCTGTTCGCCGAGCGGGAGGTCACTGCCGGCCGGCACGCCGGGGACGCCTCGCACCTGTCGTGGGGCGCGGGCCCGCACGGATGCCCGTCGGGATCGGGGTGCACCGCTGCATCGGCGCGCCGCCGGCCCGGGCGGAGGCGCCGGCCGCGTTGCCCCCTCTGTTCGACCGCTTCCCGGGGCTGCGGCCGTCGGTCGGGGCGCAGGAGTTGCGGCAGGTGCCGTCGTTCATCGCGTTCGGCCGGCAGGAGGTCCCGGTGCGGCTGGGGGCGTGAGTCCAGGGGGCGCGCGGCGTGAGTCGGGGGGCGCGGGGGCGGCGACCGGTCCCCCGTTCCGGTCGGGCCCCCGCGGAACGTGAACAATACGTGCGGATCCGGCCGTTGGGTATCGCCCCGGTGCCCGCTCGGGCGCAGCGAGAACTCACCCGTGCACAGGTGAGTCCGGTTGGCCCGGATTCGCCCGGAGCAGGGCGGGTGCCGGGAGGTCCCCGACGATGAGGTGAGCCAGGCATGACTCCGCCGGCGGCCCTCGGGGGACGGGCCGCCGGCGGAGAACGCCTCACCCGGGGCCGGGGGGAGGGCCCTCGGGCGGCTGAATGAGCGGGTGCCCGGAAATCCGGCGGATATGCACACGGATCCCGGAGACGCGAGCCTGGGTGGATCGGCGACCGTCGTCGCCGTCGTCGGACTCCGGGAGAAGCGGGCCTCGACGGGCGGAAGACGCCAACCTAGGTGAGCCCGCGGCGCCCGGTGGCTGCCGGCTGCGAGCACGCAGAGGACGCCGGTGACCACGGTGGAGGTGCGCCCCCTGGTTCCTGAACGCGTTCCCGCTGCCCCAACGACCGCCTCGCGTCACGCGTCGGGCACGCCGTCGGAGACCGGGGCGCCGCCCACGGCCACGGCCTCCCCGGCCGCCGTGAGCTGCCCGGCCGCGCCGTGGGCACACCCGCTCCGGTCAGCTCGGAGCCGAGCAGCGCGCCGACCCGGGGCCGTAGCCGTCCCGCCGGGTCCGCGCGGCCGTCCGGCCGCGTACGGCATAAGCTCGGCGGATGGCGAAGTACTTCGACGTGCACCCCGACAACCCGCAGCCGCGCAGCATCTCCCAGATCGCCGACGCGGTGCGCTCGGGGTCACTCATCGCATACCCGACCGACTCCTGCTACGCGCTGGGCTGCCAGCTCGGCAGCCGGGACGGCATCGACCGGATCCGGACGATCCGGCATCTGGACGACCGGCACCACTTCACACTGATGTGCCGCGACTTCGCGCAGCTCGGACAGTTCGTGCGCGTCGACAACGACGTGTTCAGGGCCGTGAAGTCGTCGACCCCCGGCAGTTACACCTTCATCCTCCCGGCGACCCGCGAGGTGCCGCGCAAGCTGCTGCACCCGAAGAAGAAGACCGTCGGCGTGCGCATCCCCGACCATGTGGTCACCCAGGCGCTGCTGGCGGAGCTGGGCGAGCCGCTGCTGTCCAGCACCCTGCTGCTGCCGGACGAGGAGGAGCCGCTGACCCAGGGCTGGGAGATCAAGGACCGGCTCGACCACCAGGTGGACGCGGTGGTCGACTCCGGGGACTGCGGTACCGAGCCGACCACGGTCATCGACTTCTCCGGCGGCGAGCCGGAGGTCGTCCGACGGGGCGCGGGAGACACCTCGCGCTTCGAGTGACCCCAGGGTCCCCGGACAACGGCCCTCTCACCTTCGCGTGCCACGATGATCGGGACATGCCGCGCCGGGCCTCCCCCGACCCGACACCGACTCCACAGAGAGGCACTGCGCCATGACCGCCGTACAGGGCACCGACGTGGACATCACCACCGAGGACGGCGTCGCCGACGCCTACCTGGCCCACCCCGCCGACGGACTCCCCCACCCGGGCGTGCTCTTCTACCAGGACGCCTACGGAATCCGCCCGCACCTGAAGTCGATGGCGGACCGGCTCGCCGGTGAGGGCTACACGGTTCTGGTCCCGAACGTCTTCTACCGCAACGGCCGGACCCCGGTCATCGACCTGCCCGAGTTCATCGACCCGGCCGCGGACCCGACGCTCTGGCAGCGGATCGGCCCGGTCATGCAGGCGCTGACGCCCGAGTTCAGCGACCGGGACTCGGCCGCGTACCTGAACTGGTTCACCCAGAGCCCGCTGGTGGCCGACGGGCCGGTCGCGGTCACCGGCTACTGCATGGGCGCCCGGCTGGCCATGCGGACCGCCGCCGCGTTCCCGGAGCGGGTCGCGGCCGTGGGCGGCTTCCACGGCGGCCGGCTGGTCACCGACGAGGCGGACAGCCCCCACCTGCTGGCCGACCGGATCACGGCGGAGCTGTACTTCGGCTTCGCGGACCAGGACCAGTCGATGACCGAGGAGCAGATCCGCACGTTCGAGGAGGCGCTCACCGCCGCCGGGGTGCGCAACACGTGCGAGATCTACCCGGGTGCCGCGCACGGCTACACCCAGGCCGACACCCCGGCCTACTCCGCCGAGGCCGCCGAGCGCCACTGGGACGCACTGCTCGGCCTGCTGAAGCGCACGTTCTGATCCGACCGCGTCCTGGGAGATCGGGGGCCCGTCGGCCGACGGGCCCCGGATTCCGTCCCACTCATTGACATGCACCCGCCCCACCGCCACGCTGAGAGCGCTCTCAAACTGGTACGGACCAATGTTCGTACGACCCCGACCCCACACGGAGGTGGAGAGTGCGCACAGGACTCGCACGCCGGATGCTGCCCCTTGCGGCCGCGGCGGCGCTGATCGGCGGAGTGCTCACCCTGGGCACCCCGCACCCGGCCGCCGCGGCGGTACCGGACACGATCCCGCTGAAGATCACCAACAACTCCGGCCGCGGCGACCAGGTGTACATCTACGACCTCGGCACCCAGCTCTCCACCGGACGGCAGGGCTGGGCCGACGCGAACGGCACCTTCCACGCCTGGCCGGCCGGCGGCAACCCGCCGACCCCCGCGCCGGACGCCTCGATAACGGGCCCGGCGGCGGGACAGTCGACGACGATCCGGATCCCGAAGTTCTCCGGCCGGATCTACTTCTCCTACGGCCAGAAGCTCGACTTCAGACTGACCACCGGCGGTCTGGTGCAGCCCGCCGTGCAGAACCCGAGCGACCCCAACCGCAACATCCTCTTCAACTGGTCCGAGTACACGCTGAACGACTCGGGTCTGTGGATCAACAGCACCCAGGTCGACATGTTCTCGGTGCCGTACGCGGTCGGGGTGCAGCGCTCCGACGGCACCGTGAGCACGACCGGACATCTCAAGTCGGGCGGCTACAACGGCTTCTTCAACGCGCTGCGCGGACAGTCGGGCGGCTGGGCGAACCTGGTCCAGACCCGGTCCGACGGCACGCTGCTGCGCGCGCTCTCCCCGCTGTACGGGGTGGAGACCGGGTCGGTCCCCGCGAGCGTCATGGACGACTACGTCAACCGGGTCTGGACGAAGTACGCGACGACGACCCTGACCGTCACACCGTTCACCGACCAGCCGAACACCAAGTACTACGGCCGGGTTTCGGGCAACGTCATGAACTTCACCAATTCCGCCGGGGCGGTGGTGACCAGCTTCCAGAAGCCGGACGCGGGCAGCGTCTTCGGCTGCCACAACCTGCTCGACGCGCCCAACGACCAGGTGCGCGGCCCGATCTCGCGCACCCTGTGCGCGGGCTTCAACCGGTCCACGCTGCTGACGAGTGCGAACCAGCCGGACACCAATCCGGCGGACTTCTACAAGGACGCGGTGACCAACCAGTACGCGCGTGCCGTCCACGCCCAGATGGCAGACGGCAAGGCGTACGCCTTCGCCTTCGACGACGTCGGCAACCAGGAGTCACTGGTCAACGACGGCAGTCCACAGCAGGCGTACCTCACGCTGGACCCACTGAGCTGACACAGGTGAGTGTCCCGCACCCGGACTCCGGGTGTGGGACACTTCCCCGTGCCATGAGGGGCGGTTGAGGCGGAACAGGCTCACGAGGACGGCGTGCGCACCATGAACACGTCCACCGGATCCTCCGTCTCGACGATGAACCCATGCCGCTCGTACAGCCGTTGGGCGGCGCTGGCCCGCAGAACGTTCAGCCGGACACGGACGCCGTCACGGTCGCACCGCTCCAGCAGCTCGCGCAGCACGCCCGAACCGATGCCGGCGCCCTGGACGTCCGGGGCCAGATAGAAGTGCTCCAGCCAGTGGGCGTCGGCGGCCGGCCGTAGCGCGACACAGCCGGCGAAGGCGCCGCCCACCTCGATCACCCAGGTGTGGGCCGCGTCGAACCCGTCCCGCAGCCGCTGCCGGACGCGCCACGGGTCGTACCGCCCGAGCCGCTCCAGATCGTCCCGCAGCACGACGGCCCGCAGCTCGGCCACCGCTTCGACGTCCGCCGGCGACGCCGGCCGTATCTCCCAGTCCCCCATGACCGGCCAGGCTAGCCCGTGGCCCGGCATTCCTCCTCGGTCGCCCTCACCAGCAGCCTGCACGCATCGGGCATCCCGCCGCGGCGGCGAAATACCGGGTGACCAGCCCGAGCCAGCCCCGTCGGGCTGTCCGATTTATCCTATTTATTCGGATGCAGTCCGGAGGCGCAGCCCCCTGCGGCCCAGTCCGGTCGTCGACAGCTCCACCCCTTCGGAAGGGGCTCACCATGCGGGTCTTCATCGTCGGCACAGGCAACATGGCGGGCGGTATCGCCACCCGGGCCCTGGCGGGCGGACACATGGTCCGGCTGATCGGCACCGACCCCGCGAAGGCCGCCACGCTCGCCGACGCCCTGGGCAAGCGCGTGGCCGGTGCCGATGTGGCACCCGCCGTGCCGGACGCGGTCGGATCGGCGGACGTGGTGGTGCTGGCCGTGCCGTTCGACGCGGCCAAGCAGGTCGTGGCCGAGTACGGGGACCACCTGGTCGGGAAAACGGTCGTCGACATCTCCAACCCGGTGGAGTTCGCCACCTTCGACTCACTCACGGTGCCCGCGGACAGCTCCGGCGCCCAGCAGATCGCGGAGGCCGCCGCGCCGGGCACACGGGTGGTGAAGGCCTTCAACACCACGTTCTCGGGCTCGCTGGTCGCGGGCCAGGTCGGCGGGCTGCCGCTGGACGTGTTCATCGCGGGCGACGACCCGGCGGCCCGCGACCAGGTGGCCGAGCTGGTCTCATCCGGCGGGCTCAACCCGGTGGTCGTCGGCGGTCTGCGCCACGCCCGCGAACTGGAGGGCATCCAGTTGCTGCACATGGCCCTACAGACGCGCCCCGAGGGGCACGGCTGGATGAGCGCGATCAAGATCGTCACGCCCTGAGCCGCTTCTGTCCCGGACTGAAAACGGTTCGTGGAGACGATGTGCCGACCCGGGGCGCCCGAGAGGCAGCTGAAGCCCCGGTGAACGCCGGGGCGCACACCCCCGGCGCGTAGTACGTTCCCCCACAACAGCCTTGGTTCTCGGGGAAGTTGCACAGTCCTGGAAGCCCGTTGGGCTCGCGCTGGGGGCGGCCTCGATCGGCTGCGGCATTCGGACGATGCACTTCATCGCGATGATCGGCTTCCACCTCAGGAGACCACGATCCGCTACGACGTTGCCCTGACCCCGCTCAGTCTGGCGGTGGCGATCCTGGTGGTCGGCATCGGCGTCTTCGCGGTCGGCTACCGGTGCGCGACCGCCGGAAACGCTGTGGACGGCGGGCGTCATCACGGGTCTCGGCGTGGCGGCCATGCACTACCTGGGCATGGCCGCGCTCCGCCTTGACGGAACGATCCGGTACGACCGGGTCACGGTCGCCCTCTCGGTGCTGATCGCGATCGCGGCGGCCACGGCCGCGCTGTGGGCCGCCGTGTCGGTCCGGGGCTTCACGGCGAGCCTCGGCGCCAGCCTGGTGATGGGCCTGGCGGTGTCCGGCATGCACTTCACCGCCATGGCGGCCGTGAGCGTCGACGTGCACCCGGCCTCCGTCACCTCCTGGTCGAGCGTGTCACCGACCTCGCTGCTGCTGCCGATGGTGTTGGGGCCGGCCGTCTTCCTGCTGCTGGCCGGTGTGGTGGTGATGTCCGACGCGCTGCTGGTCCTGGGCGAAGGCGACTGGAACCGGCAGGCGGCCGGGAAGGACAGGCCGGCGACGCCGCCCCGGGCGGCGCGCTCACGGCCACCGGGCCCGCGCGCCGGGCGCACCCGGGAGCCGGCACGGCCGTCCGATGCGGCCGGCACCGGACGGCGAGGCCCAGCCCTGCACGGCGTCGCGCACCGCACCCGCCGGCCCGCACCGGTACGGCGCCCCGGGACGCCCGGCGCCCGGCGGCACCGGCCAGCACGGCTCCCCCACCCCTCCCGAGAACCCGTACGGCGCCCCCTCCAACCCCTACGAATGGTGACCCGCCCCGAAAGACGCCAACCCCCTGTCCTCACCCGCTCGTTGATCATTGCTACGGTGCCCGCGTGTCTGACTCCTCACGCGAGACCGCAGAAGGCGCCGGCTGGGGCGAGGCCGAGCGCGGCGCCTATCGCCGGCTGATGCCCGCCCATGTCGAGAAGCTCTTCTGGTTCAACCCCAGAACCATGTGGGCCGCCCGCAACGGGGTGCTGGCGTCCTGGTTCGGCGACCCGACGGGCCGTACCCGCAGCCGCTGGGTGGCCCAGCGGGCGGCCGCCGGGGCAGCGGCCGACAAGGTGATCCGGCGTCACGAGGCCGACCGTTTCTCGTTCATGGTGATCGGTGACACCGGTGAGGGCGACGACTCCCAGTACGCCGTCGTCCCCGGCTTTCTGAAGGCCGGTCAGGACACCGACTTCGCGGTGATAGCGAGCGACGTGATCTATCCGGTCGGCGCCGCCGACGACTACGGCACCAAGTTCTTCCGCCCGTACCAGGACTATCCGGCGCCGATCTACGCGATACCCGGCAACCACGACTGGTACGAGGACCTCGGCGCGTTCATGCGCGTATTCTGCGACGACGCCCCGCCGCTCCCGCCCGAGCCGAAGCCCCGCCCGCTCACCCGCGCCTGGTGGCGCGCCCTGCTCTGGCACCGGCTGCGCCCGGCGGACGAGCAACTCCTCGCGGAGGCCAGGAAGCTGCGGCCGGCGCCGGAGCAGCACACCGTACAGCCCGGCCCCTACTGGGCCATCGACGCCGGCCCGGTCCGGATCGTCGGCATCGACACCGGTCTGCTCGGCACCGTCGACGCCGAACAGGGCGCCTGGCTGCGGGAGGTGTCGCGGGGGCCGCGCCCGAAGATCCTCGTCACCGGCTCCCCGCTGTACGTGGACGGCGCACACCATCCGTGTCCGATCGAGGGCGGCGGCACGGTCGACGACATCGTCCGCGACCCGGCCCACCACTATGTGGCGGCGATCGGCGGCGACATCCACAACTACCAGCGCTATCCGGTCGACGTGGCCGGCCGCACCATCCAGTACGTGGTCGCGGGCGGCGGCGGTGCCTTCATGCACGCCACCCACACCATCCCTCGGGTCTCCGTCGCGAACGTCACCGAGGACGACTTCCGCTGCTACCCGTTGCGCGGCGACTCCCTGGCCTTCTACAGCCGGCTGTACGGCCGCCGGCTGCGCATGCCCCGGTTCTTCACGCTCACCGCGGCTGAGGCGACGGCCGTGATCGCCGAACGTCTCGGCATCAAGCCCAGCCGCACTCCCGGCCCGGACGCCCGGGTCACCCTCCGCACCCGGCTGGTCGCGAGCCTGCTCGGCGCCGGCGGCCGCCCGGACCGCACCTCCCGCTTCCGGCTGCCGGTGAAGAAGATCTACACCCAGTTGTTCTCCCCGGGCTCGGCCACCTACAGCCCGCCCTTCTTCAAGTGCTTCCTGCGCCTCGACGTGAGCCCGGAGGCGCTACGGCTGCGCTGCTTCGCCGCGACCGGGAACCGGGTGCAGGAGCTGGATCCGCCGGTCGAGGACGAGATCATCATCCCGCTCGTCCGATCACACTCCCGCAATGTTCGGGTGCCACAATCGGGGCAGAACTGACGTGCGACCGCTGGAGGACCCGTGCCGTCCACCCCCCGCCCCCTGCGCAGACTGGGCTTCCTCACCATCGGCCTGTTCGACGGGGCGGATCCGGGCAAGGGGCACGAGTCCACGCTGGAGATCATCGAGTTGGGCGAGCGGCTGGGCTTCGACAGCGCGTGGGTGCGCCACCGGCACCTCCAGTACGGCATATCGTCCCCGGTGGCCGTCCTCGCGGCGGCCTCGCAGCGCACCAGCCGTATCGAACTGGGCACCGCGGTGATCCCGCTGGGCTGGGAGAACCCGCTGCGGCTCGCCGAGGACCTGGCCACCGTCGACATCCTGTCCGGCGGCCGTCTCAACCCCGGCGTGAGCGTGGGCCCGCCCATGCACTACGAGCAGGTCAAGGAGGCCCTCTATCCGGACACGGCCGACACGGAGGACTTCAGCTACGAGCGGGTGCGGCGGCTGCTGGACTTCGTGCGGGGCAAACCGGCCACCGACTTCAGCGGGGTGGAGGGCTTCGAGGTCTTCGACGACGTCGTGCAGCCGCACTCCGCCGGTCTCGGTCGCCGTCTCTGGTACGGCGGCGGCAGTCTCGGTTCCGCGCGCTGGGCGGGCGAGCACGGCATGAACTTCCTGACGAGCAGTGTCGTCAAGGCCGAGGGGCCACAGGAGTCGGAGGGGCCGTACGACTTCGCGGAGATCCAGCTGTCGCACATCCGCGAGTTCCGCGCCCATCACCCGGACGGTGACGCGGCCCGGGTCTCGCAGGGCCTGGTCGTCATCCCCACCGACTCCGCCACGCCCGAGCAGCGCGCCAGGTACGAGGCGTACGCGGCCAAGCGGCTGCCCCGTACCACGGCCCCGCAGGGTCCGGCGCGGCTGCTGTTCGCGCCGGACCTGGTGGGCACCTCGGCACAGATCGCCGAACAACTGCACGCGCACGCCGCGTTCCGCGAGGTCGACGAGGTGGCCTTCGCGCTGCCGTTCACGTTGGAGCATGAGGACTACGTACAGATCCTCACCGACATGGCGACCCGCCTCGGCCCGGCGCTGGGCCGGCGCCCGGGAGCCGTCGCCTGACTCACCAGCGGCCGGCCTCCGTGCGGGTCACCGGTTCCGACGGCCTGCCGTCGACGCCGACCGGCACGTCGCCGTGCAGCATCACCCGGTGCATCACCCGCGGGAAGCCGAGGTGGGCGTTGTCGCTGGGCGCGAGATGGATGGTGGCCCGGTTGTCCCAGAAGGCGACACTGCCGGGCTCCCAGCGGAAGCGGACCGTGTACTCGGGCCGTACCGCCTGTTCGAGCAGCATCTCCAGGAGCGCGGCGCTCTCCGGGCGGGAGACGTCGGTGATCTGCTCGATGTAGTAGCCGTTGACGTACAGCACCCGCTCGCCGGTCTCCGGGTGGACGCGCACCAGCGGGTGCACCGAGGCGACCTGGTGGTCGAGGAGATGGCGCAGGTAGGAGTCGTCGCCGGGCCGGGGCTGGTAGCCGACGCCCAGACGGTGCTCGGCGCGCAGTCCGTCGACGAAGGCGCGCACGGGCGCGGAGAGCCCCGCGTAGGCGGCGGCCAGGTTGGACCAGGTGGTGTCGCCGCCGTACGGCGGGACGGTGTCGGCCCGCAGGATGGTCGCGGCGGGCGGGTCGATCCGGGCGCCGTGGTCGCAGTGCCAGCCGCGCAGCAGGGTGTGCCGGCGTCGCTGGAGCCACTCCTCGTGCTCCATGCCGAACCGTCCGCCCAGCTCCAGCCGGTCCGCCGTGGTCTCCACCTCGGGGAAGCCGGCGGGCGAGGCGCTGCCCCGCCGCCCCAGCATGACCGGCTCACCGAACCGCCGCGCGAAGGCGACATGCCCGGCGTGGTCCAGCCGCTGCTCCCGGAAGAAGACGACCTTCCAGCGCAGTACCGCCTCCCGGATCAGCGCGACCACGGTGTCGTCGAGGTCCCCGCCGAGGTCGACGCCGGTGATCTCGGCCCCGATGTGTCCGGCCACGGGTTTCACCTCGGCCTCCGCGACACGCTCCGCCTGCCCCGCCGTGCCCCTGTCCGTCGTCATGCATGCTCCGATGCTCGCCCGTACCGCCTTCTCGAAGATCGTGACAGCCCGGCGCGCTCGGCAAAAGCCGTCACCGAACGCGTCGGCCCCGCTTGATCACCGCTCCCCCCTCCATGAGGGTGGGGGGAGGACAACGTCGAGGGAAGGTCCCATCGTGATCAGCATTCCGACGTACTCGCTCAACGACGGTACGACGATCCCCGCCGTCGGCCTGGGCACCTGGCCGATGGACGACGCGCAGGCCGAGCAGGCCGTTCGCCAAGCGCTCCAGCTCGGTTACCGGCTCGTGGACACGGCGGTGAACTACCGCAACGAGACCGGGGTCGGCCGGGGTGTCGCGAGCAGCGGCGTGCCCCGCGAGGAGGTGGTGGTGACGACGAAGCTGCCGGGCCGCCACCACGGGTACGAGGAGACCCTCGCCTCCTTCGAGGAGTCCCGGCAGCGGCTGGGCGTGGAGTACGTGGACCTGTATCTGATCCACTGGCCCAACCCCCGGGTCGGCAAGTACGTCGACTCGTGGAAGGCGATGATCAAGCTGCGCGAGGACGGTCTCGTCCGCTCGATCGGCGTCTCCAACTTCACCGAGGAGCACCTCACGCGGCTGGAGAAGGAGACCGGGGCGCTGCCGTCGGTGAACCAGGTGGAGTTGCATCCGCTGTTCCCGCAGGAGGAACTGCGCGCCTTCCACGCCGAGAAGGGCATCGTCACCGAGAGCTGGAGTCCGCTCGGCCGGGGCAGCCGGCTGCTCGAGGACCCGGCGATCGCCGGCGTGGCGGACGCGCTCGGCGTGACGCCCGCGCAGGTGATCCTGCGCTGGCACATCCAGCTCGGCGCCCTGCCCATTCCGAAGTCGGCGGACCCCGAGCGGCAGCGCGCGAACCTGGACGTGTTCGGTTTCGAGCTGGACGCCGCCCAGATGGCGGCCGTCTCGGAACGGCCCCACCAGCGGCTCGGCGGCGATCCGGAGAGCCACGAGGAGTTCTGAGGGGCTACTCGTCGACCGGTTCGTGAGAAGGCTCGGGAGCCTCCCGCTCGGCCCCGGTGGTCGCGGTGAGGCTTCCGAGGATGTCCAGAAGTTCGGCGTCGCGGCTGCCGGGCTCGGCGTGGAGGACGACCAGGGTGAGTCCGTCGGTGCCGTCCACGGACAGCTTGTCCGAGTGCAGCTTCGGTTCGCCGACCAGTGGGTGGGTCAGTGGGCTCACCCGGCCGCACCGGGGACTTACCGCGTGACGGGCCCACAGGGTGCGGAACCGCTCGCTGCGCAGGGAGAGGTCGCCGACCAGGTCGCGCAGCCTGGGGTCGTCGGTGTCCGGTCCGGCGTACGCGCGCAGGGCGGCCACGCCGCCCTCGGTGAGCTCCTCCCAGTCGCGGCGCAGCTCCCGCTCGCCGGGTCGAGGAAGACGGCCCGCATCAGGTTGACCACGGCCGTGTAGTTCGGGGACAGGGCGGTGCACAGCGTGTTGGCGGCCAGGCAGTCGGTGTAGCGGTTCTGGACGTAGGCGGGGTTGCGGGTCCAGCCGTGGATCAGCTGGAGGATGCTCGCGGGTACCCGCTCGGGCCGGTGCGGCGCCCGGGCGCGCCGGGCGTGCCGTGCGCCGGCGGGGCGGTTGGGGCTGCCCCGGCGGCGGCCTGCGCCGGGTGCCGGCGCTGCGCCGGGAGGAGGTCGCGATGCTCGCCGGCATCAGTTCCGACTACTACCTGAGGCTGGAAGCAGGGCCGCGACCGCAACCCCTCCGTCCAGGTGCTGGAAGCCCTCGCCCGGGTGCTCGGCCTGGACTCCGACACCACCAGCTACCTCGTCGCCCTGACCCAGGAGGCGATGTCGAAGCGCCGAACGGGGACCCGGTCGCCGACCACTTCGGCGCCCTGGCCGAGCTGCGCGAGGCGGGCCTGATCCGCCACCTGGGGCTGAGCACGGTCTCCTCCGCGCAGCTGGCCGAGGCCCAGGCGATCGCGCCCGTGGTCACCGTGCAGAACCTGTACAACCTGGCCAGCCGGCAGGACGACGCGCTGGTCGAGCACACGGCGGCGGAAAACATCGCCTTCGTGCCGTACTTCCCGCTCGGCGGCTTCAGCCCGCTGCAGTCCGAGACGCTGACCAAGGTCGCCGAGCGGCTGGGGGCCTCGGCGCAGCAGGTCGCGCTGGCGTGGCTGCTTCAGCGCTCCCCGAACATCGCGCTGATCCCGGGCACCTCCTCGCCGGAACACCTGCGGGAGAACATCGCGGCCGCCTCCCTGGTGCTGCCCGAGGACGCGATCACCGAACTGGACGGGATCGGGCAGCCGACCGCGGGCTGATCGGGAGCGCCGGAGCCGGGTACTCGGGGCGCACATCCGACGAAGGGAGCGGCGGTGGGTAGCGAGGACCGGCTGCGTACGTACCGTGACAAGCGCGACTTCGGGCGGACCCGGGAGCCGTCGGGGCAGGCGGGGCAGGGCGGCGAGCGGCCCCGGTTCGTGGTGCAGATCCATGACGCGCGCCGGATGCACTTCGACTTCCGGTTGCAGGTCGACGGGGTCCTGAAGTCCTGGTCGATCCCGAAGGGGCCGTCGACCGACCCGGGGGACAAGCGGCTGGCCGTGCCCACGGAGGATCATCCGCTGGAGTACGAGGACTTCGAGGGCGTGATCCCGAAGGGCGAGTACGGCGGTGGCACGGTGATCGTCTGGGACCACGGCTGGTACGAGCCCCTCAGTCACGACCGCCAGGGCCGGCCTGTCAGCTTCGAGGAGTCGCTGGAGCGCGGGCACGCGACGTTCCGGCTGCACGGCTCCAAGCTGCGCGGCGAGTACGCCCTGACCCGCTTCCGGGGCAGCGACGGCGAGGATGCCTGGCTGCTGGTGAAGAAGGGATCCGCACGGTCGGGCGGGCACCACGGCACGCCCGACCCCCGGCGGGCCCGCTCGGTGCGCTCCGGCCGCACCCTCGCCCAGGTCGCGGCCGACTCGGGCGAGGGGTGACGGGGGGTGCCGGGCCCATTGGCCGACGACCGGCTCCCTCCGGCCCCGCCGGGTGTGGAACTGGCCGCCCACCCCATGCTGGCCACCCTCAGTGACCGTCGTGAGTTCGGCGAGGGGTGGGTCTTCGAACGGAAGCTGGACGGGGTCCGGATGCTGGTGGTGCGGGAGGGCGGCCGCACCCGGCTGCTGTCCCGCACGGGTCAGCGGCTCGACGACACCTTCCCGGAGGTCGGCGCGGCGCTCAGCGCCCAGGAGGCGGGCGACTTCACCGTGGACGGGGAGGTCGTGGCCTTCACCCGCGGCCGCACGGATTTCTCCCGGCTGCAGCGGCGGCTGGGGCTTACCCGGCAGCGGGACATCGAGGCGACCGGGGTCGCGGTGACGTACTACGTCTTCGACCTGCTCCGCCTGGACGGCCGCGACACCCGTCAACTGCCGTTGCGGGCACGGAAGTCGCTGCTGCGCCGGGCGCTCGCCTACCGGTCGCCGCTGCGGTTCACACCCCACCGCAACGCGGGCGGTGCCGAGTTGCTCGCCGACGCGTGCGCCCGCGGCTGGGAGGGACTGATCGCCAAGCGGGCCGACGGGCCGTATGTGCCACGGCGGTCCACGGACTGGCTGAAGCTGAAGTGCTCGCAGGAGCAGGAGTTCGTGGTCGGCGGGTTCACCGAACCGGCCGGCAGCCGTGTGGGACTGGGCGCGCTGCTGATCGGCTACTACGAGCAGGGACGGCTGCGGTACGCCGGCAAGGTGGGCACCGGCTTCGACCGGCGGACGCTGCTGGCGCTGCGTGAGCGGCTCGACGAACTGGTCGTGCGGAGCTCGCCGTTCGACGGGCCGGTGCGAGAGGCCCGGGTGCACTGGACGAAGCCGGTGCTCGTCGCGCAGATCGCCTTCACCGAGTGGACGCGGGACGGGATGCTGCGGCATCCGCGGTTCCTCGGGCTGCGGACGGACAAGGATCCCCGGGAGGTGGTCCGGGAGCGGGCTGCCGGATGACCGCCGGGCGTCGCCCGGTCCACCGATTGCGGTGTTCCCGCCCCGACCGGCTCTGTGAGGGCCTATGTTCACGAAGGTACTCGACCTTCGGCTCAGGAGGCCCTTCGTATGCGCACCGCGCTCCGTACCGCCCTGGCCGGGGCGGTTGCCGCCGGCACGCTGCTGACCTGCGGCACCGCCCACGCCACCCCCGCCGGGCCCGGCGTGACCGGCCGGCTGATCAGCCAGACCACCATCGGCGGCACGGACTACGTCCTGCGGGAGATCACCGTCCCGCCCGGCCAGACCACCGGCTGGCACTTCCACGACGGCCCGGTCTACGGATACGTGCAGACGGGCACGCTGAGCCACTTCCACTCGGACTGCGAGGGGGACGGCGTCTACCGGCAGGGCGGCACGCTGTACGAGCCGGGCGGGCCGGGCGATGTGCATCTGGGCGCCAACCGGGGCGACACCGACCTCGTCCTGGACGTGCTGTACATCCTCCCGCACGGCTCGCCGTACTCCGAGTCGGTGCCGAACCCGGGCTGCGACTTCCAGTAGACCGGTTGCGCCGTCACACGTCGGTGGCCGGCAACGGCCCTTCGGGCAGCGGCTGTTCGGCCCAGATCGTCTTACCGCCGTCCGTTTGGCGACTGCCCCAGCGCTGGGTGAGCTGGGCGACGAGGAGCAGACCGCGGCCTCCTTCGTCGTAGGCGTGCGCCCGGCGCAGGTGTGGTGAGGTCGAATTGCCGTCGTAGACCTCGCAGATGAGCGCGCGGTCGCGGATCAGGCGCAGCTGGATGGGCGGTTCGCCGTAGCGGATGGCGTTGGTGACGAGTTCGCTGACGACGAGTTCGGTGACGAAGGCGGCCTCGTCCAGGCCCCAGGCGGTGAGGCATTCGGTGGCCGCCTGCCGGAAGTGGGCCACCTGGGCCGGGTCGGGCGGCACGTCCCAGGTGGCGACCCGGTCGGCGCCGAGGACGCGGGTGCGGGCCAGCAGCAGGGCGACGTCGTCCGAGGGCTGTTCCGGCAGGACGGCCTTGAGCACGTTGTCGCTGAGGGCCTCCAGTGAGTCGGCGGGCGCGCTCAGCGCCCGGCACATCTCCTCGGTGGTGCAGTCCACGTCCCGGTCCCGGTCCTCGACCAGACCGTCCGTGTAGAGGGCGACGACGGCTCCCTCGGGCAGGTCGAGCTCCACCGCCTCGAACGGCAGACCGCCGACCCCGAGCGGCGGCCCCGCGGTCATCGGGATCAGCTCGGCCTCGCCGCCGGGCAGGACGACGGCGGGCGCCGGATGGCCGGCGGCGGCCAGGGCGAGGTGGCGCGAGACCGGGTCGTAGACGGCGTACAGGCAGGTGGCGCCCAGTTCGGCGACCTCCTCCCCGGTGCCGTCCGCGACCAGGTGGGCCACCAGGTCGTCGAGGTGGGTGAGGAGCTCGTCGGGGGGCAGGTCGACGTCCGCGAGGGTGCGTACGGCCGTCCGCAGCCGGCCCATGGTGGCGGAGGAGCGGATGCCGTGGCCGACGACGTCGCCGACGACCAGGCCGACCCGGCTGCCGGAGAGCGGGATCACGTCGAACCAGTCGCCGCCGATACCGGCCAGTGATCCGCAGGGCAGATAGCGGTGGGCCACCTCGACGGCGGCCTGGCCGGGGAGGCCGCTGGGCAGCAGGCTGTGCTGGAGGGCGAGGGCGGTGGAGCGTTCGCGGGCGAAGCGGCGGGCGTTGTCGATGCAGACGGCCGCGCGGCTGCCGAGTTCCTCGGCGAACACGGTGTCGTCCTGGGCGTAGTCGTCGGGGTGGCGCATGCGCACGCCCACGGCGACGCCGAGCAGGACGCCTCGGGCCCGCAGGGGGATGGCGATCATGGAGTGGACGCCCTGACGGTACCTGCGGCCCTCGGGCGAACGGGTGTTGCGCTCGTCGACCCAGCGGCGGAACTCCGGGTCGCCGGCCTGGCTGACCACCGCACGTCCCTCTCGCAGTGCCCGGGCCGGCGGCGACGCCGCCAGGTACACCTCCTTCTCGCCCAGCCGGACGGCCGCCTCGGGGGTGCCCTCGGTCGCCGAGCCGTGGGCGACGCGCCGCAGCAGGATGTCGCCCTCCGGGACGGTGGGCAGTTCCTCGGCGCCGAGGACCCAGTCGAGCAGGTCGACGCTGACGAAGTCGGCGTAGCGTGGGACGAAGAGTTCGACGACCTCCTCCGCGGTGCGCACCACGTCCAGGGTGGTGCCGATGGAAGTGGCCGCCTCGTTGAGCAGGGCGAGTCTGAGCCGGGCCAGGTACTGCTCGGTGCTGTCGAAGGCGGCGAGGGCGACGGCGCTCAGCTCACCGTCGGGGGCGTGCAGGGGCCACATCTCGATGCTCCAGGCGTGGTCCCGGTTCAAGGCCGGGGCGCCGGTGAAGCTCTCGTAGCGGACGGCCCGGCCGGTCTCGACGACCTTGCGCAGATGGCGCAGGAAGCCCTCGTTGAGCGGGGCGCCGTCGACGGTGTCCAGGAAGGAGCGGCCGAGCAGGGCCTCCTCGGGGAGGCCCATGACATGGCAGGCCGCGTCGTTGGAGCGGAGGTAGCGCTGGCGGGTGTCGAAGACCGACATGGCCACGGAGGCCTGCTGGAACGCCTGCCCGGCCAGGGTGGGGTCGGTCTGCCGGGGCGGGTCGGCGGTCAGGACGTATCCGGTGGTCTCGCCGCCGGGGCCGAGGACCGGGCAGGCGGTCAGGGCGATGTCCATCCGGCGTCCGTCGGCGTGGCGCAGGGCGACGGTCCCGGAGCGGGCGGCGAGCGCTGACGCGGGGACCGCCTCGGCGAGCAGATCGGCGGCGGGGCGGCCCACCACCTGTTCCGCCGGGCGTCCGGTGAGCATCCGCGCGCCGTCGCTCCACCCCGTCACCCTGCCCAGGGCATCAATGATCGCCGCGACCGCGACACGCTCCATACGCCCCAGGATGGGACCTATGCCCCACCGCATCAAGCTCGGGGACGGGCTGTCTCAGCCCTGATGGCCGCGCAGTGCGGCGAGCGCTCGGTCGGCGTGGGTGTTCATGCGCAGTTCGCTGCGGACGACCTCCAGAACCGTGCGGTCCTGGGCGATGACGAAGGTGGCCCGCCTGGTGGGGGCGAGCGCGATGCCTCGTTTGACGCCGAACCGCTCGCGGACCGTGCCGTCGGCGTCGGAGAGCAGCGGCATGCCGAGCGTGTGCTTCCCGGAGAACTCCTGCTGCCGCTCGACGCTGTCCCCGCTGATCCCGACCGGCCGGGCGCCGGCGGCAGCGAACTCGGACGCCAGATCCCGGAAGTGGCAGGCCTCGGCGGTGCAGCCCGCCGACAGGGCGGCCGGATAGAAGAAGAGCACGACGGGCCCGTCGGCCAGCAACTCCGTGAGCGTCCGCGTCGTACCGGTCTCGTCCGGCAGCGCGAAGTCCTCGATCCTGCTCCCGACCTCGACGGTTCCCGCCATCTATCGGCCCTCCTCGTTGTGTGCGACACCGCGCGCCCACAGCACCAGGGGAATCTGGAGCGGCAGGCGGACGAGGGCCGCGGTCCTGAGCGGCTCGGGCCGCTTCTGCCAGTCGACGGCCATCCGCACATTGGCCGGGAACACGCCGATGAAGAAGGCGGCGGCCGCGCGGGCCGCCGCCTTGCGGGTGCGCGGCAGGGCGATCCCCGCCGCCAGCGCCAGCTCCAGGGCCCCGCTGCCGTACGTCCACGCCCGCGGCGGGCCCGGCAGTGCTCTGGGAATCGTGGCGTCGAACGGCTTCGGCGCCGCGAAGTGGGCCACCCCGGCGGCGGCGAGCAGCCCCGCCAGCACCAGGGGTGAACGTTCGGACCGGGACACGACGCCTCCTCTGACGACCTGCCGCCGGATATTACCGGGCGGTACCGGCGCACGCCCCGTCGGGCCCCACTCCAGCTCGATCAGTGTGCGCGAGGCTGCGATCTCACAGATGCGCCGCAGTAGGGCCGTGTTTCCGGACGCCTGTGTGGAGGTCAACGCATTCGCGCGGACGGGCGTGCCGGGCGTCCACGCCGCCGGTGAACACGGCGAGCCGTGCCACCGTGACCGCACCCATGGCCGCGGCGGCCCGAGCGGCGCGGCGGCCGGGGCGGCCGGGGCGATCATCGACCGACTCACACGGTCCGGCCCGAGGAGGGCACTGTCTCCCCGGTCTCCGGGCCGGGGTCATCCTCGACCGCGTAAGCCAGGAAGTCGTCGACCATGCGGTGGAACAGCGTCGCCAGCTGCCGCAGCTCCTCCGGCTTCCATTCGGCCAGGGCCAGTTGCATCCCGCGCGCTCCGGCGTGCCGGACCTGGTGGACGGCCTCGCGTCCGGCGTCGGTGAGCTCGATCCGCTGAGCGCGGCGGTCGTCCGGATCGGGGACCCGGGTGACGTAGCCCGACCTCTGGAGCTGCTGCACCGTGCGCGTCACATGGGACGCCTCGACTCCGAGCCGGTGGGCGAGCTCCCCCGGGCGCAGCGGCTCGGAGTCGGCGACCTGGCGCAGCAGGGCCACCGCGGCGCGGTCCAGCGGGACACCGGCGAGGGCCATCAGCCGCTCGTGCTGCCGGGCCCGGGTGCTCAGGTAGGTGATGCGCGTCAGCGCACGCTCGATCTCGATGACCTCCGCGGTGGCGGCGGGGACGGCTGGCAGGGGTTCTGTGGACATACCGGCCAGTTTAGCATATCGTTGCGTAACTCAAGTAAGTTACGCGCGCGTTCACACACGCTCCTGCGCAGCGACCGTCGCTCGGATCAAAGACAGTGGGGTGCCGCGTATCAGGCCGGCAGTGCCACGCCCAGCCTCTCCGCGTGTTCCGTCAGTTCCCGCCATACCTTCGGCGCCAGCGGAATCCCCTTCCCCCCTGTTCCTCGGCCACCGCCGCACTGCGCTCCCCCGGGGAGAACACCCCGTCCGCGCCTTCCGCGACCGGCAGGCCCTTCAGCGTGCCCAGGGTGTCGTAGACCGCCGCGGCGAAGGCGTCCGGATCGCCGAAGGCGGCCGGATCCACGGCGATGAGCAGGGCGTTCTGCGACAGCGGGCACAGGGTGGTGCCGATTCGCTGCCCGGGCCGACCGTCAGCGCCGCCACCTCCGCGACCGGCAGTGCGACGAACTCGTCGTACACCGGTCGTTCGACGACCACCCGGCCGGTGGCGGTGCAGCGCTGCCCGGCCTGGCCGAAGGCGGCGGCAACGACGGCCTTCGCGGCGGGCGGCAGGGCGGCGTCGCGCAGCAGCACCGAGGCGTTCTGGCCGCCGAGTTCCCCCTGGAAGCGGCGGGATGAGCGTCTATCCGGTTGGCTCCGGGGCGCCGTTGCACTCGCACAACTGCGACGAGCACGTGACCGTTCTGGAGGGCGAGGCCGAGGTGTGGGTGGACGGCGAGGCGACCCGGCTGGAGCGGTTCGACACCACATACGTCCCGTCCCCCATCCCCCACCTGTTCCGCAACGTCGGTGACACCCCGCTGCGGATCCTGTGGGTGTACTCGTCGGGGTATGTCACCCGGACCTTCACGGAGACGGAGAAGACGGTCGAGCACCTCTCCGCCGAGGACCAGATGGGCTGAGCCCCGTCCCCAGGGACGTCCCAGCCGTCCCGGGGCACGCGGGGACGACATGATGGCCCCCGGCCATGGCAATCCTCCGAATCGTGATCGCGCTTCGTGGTCACGAGCACGACAGCACGGAGGTTTCCATGTCCCGACGGATCCTGAAGAGCGGCCTGCTGGCCACGGTCGCGGTGTTCGCGTTCCTGCCCACGGCCGGGGCCGCCACCGCGAGCGCCGCCACTCCGATCCCCGCACCGCAGGGCATCGTGCAGTACTACAACTACACCACCCTGCCGGCCCCGGCGGCCCACCGTCACCACCGGCACTACAACTACCGCACTGTCGGCCGGGTCACCACGCACCACGTCCGGCTGAACGTCCGCTCCGGCCCGAGCACCCACTACCGCGTGGTCGGCCACCGTCACAGCAACCGGCTCGTCCCGGTGGCCTGCAAGACGTACGGCGCCTCGGTGCGCGGCAACCACACCTGGTACCGGCTCCCGCACAAGAAGGGGTTCGTCTCCGCCCGCTACGTCCGGGTCGGCCACGCCGTTCCGTGGTGCTGACGGGTCCGTCCCGCCGTACTCCCTGACCGCAGAGGCCTGTTCGGGAACCTCCGTTCCCGAACAGGCCTTCGACATGCACCCCCCGATTCCCACTCTTCACTCCTGTTCGCCGATTGCGGGCCCGGTCCCCATGGGAAGCCATCCCGACAACAGGGGCGAAACGCCCATAGCGTAATGAAGTCGAGGCACGCGACATGCGGCACCCCGAAGGAGCGACCACCACCCCATCGGACGATTCGCCGACGGCGAGCCTGCGCGAGCTGAAGGAGCGCACGGGACTGAGCCTGGCGGCGCTGGCCGCCCGTACCCCGTACAGCAAGTCCGCCTGGCACCGCTATCTCACCGGCGCCAAGCGGCCGCCGCGCCCGGCCGTGGAGGCCCTGGCCCGGCTCGCGGGCGCCGACCCGGCGGCCGTACTGGCCCTGTACAAGGCCGCCGAAAAGCAGCCGCCCACGGCTTCCGCCTCGGAGAAGCCACGGGCGAGGCGGTGGTGGCGGCTGCCGCTGACCGCGCTCGCGCTGCTCGCCGTGGCCGGGGTGACCGCGGCCGCCATGACCGTGTCGGACCGGCGCGCAGCCCAGGGCGCGCAGCCAACGTCGGGGGCACCGCGCTGTCACGGCCGGTCCTGTCAGGGCGAGTTGCCGGACGCCTCGGCGTGCGCCCGGGACGCGCAGACCATGACCACCGTCAGCGACACCGCATACGACGTCCGGCTGCGCTACTCCCCCACGTGCGGCACGGCCTGGTCCGAGGTGCGGCTCCGCGCCCCGCACGCCCGGGAGGTCTCGATCCGGGCCGGGCAGAACGTGCTCTCCGCGAGCTATCCCGCCGAGGACTCCGTCGGCTACACCAGCCCTATGCTCGCGGTGCCGACGCCCCGGGGGGTGGAGGCGTGTGCGGACGTCGAGGGGAAACGGGCATGCACCGGACTGGAGGCCGAGGCAGGCCTGGAGGAATGAGAAGTGGCGCCGCGCCCGTGGAAGGAGCGCGGCGCCGGACCGGTCGGAGACACCGGTCAGTGGGCGACGGCCAGTTGCTCCTGGTCGTTGCTGCGCTGCGGCTGCCTGGCCGAGCGCAGGGCGGCGATACCGATGAACACCATCGAGGAGACACCGGCGAGCGCGAAGGCGGTGAAGCCCCAGTCGCCGTTGCCCGCCGCGAGCAGCTGGCCGCCGAGCCACGGGCCGAAGACGGCGCCGAAGCGGCCCATGCCCGAGGTCCAGCCGACGGCCGTGGCCCGGCTGTCCGGGGTGGAGCGGATGGAGACGGTCGCGTAGATCATCGTCTGGGCGCTGTTGAGGAACACACCGGTGAGGAAGACGACCACCATGGTCACGCCCGTGGCCATGTGGATGCTGAGCAGGTAGACGCCGACGGCTGTCAGGGCGAACCAGATGGCGGAGATGCGCGGGGCGCCGAACCTGTCCGCGGCGCGGCCTGCGACCAGCATGCCCACGATGCCGCCGAGGTTGAAGACGACGACGAAGGAGAGGGCGGAGCCCAGCGCGTAGCCCTCGCCGCGCATCAGGGTGGGCAGCCAGGTGGCGACGCCGTAGACCAGCAGCAGACCGCCGAAGGAGGCCAGCCAGTACAGCAGGGTCTGCGCCCACTCGCCGCCGCGGAACAGGTTGAGCAGCGCGTCGTAGCGGTCGCCGGCGGTCTTCTTGACGGCTGCGGCGGGCAGTTCGGCCTCGTAGCGGCCGGCCAGCGCGCGGGCCTCCTCGCCGCGGCCCTTGGCGACCAGGAAGCTCAGCGACTCCGGGAGGAACTTCAGCAGCACGGGCACGAAGAGCAGCGGGAGCACACAGACCCAGAAGGCGGCGCGCCAGCCGGCCGGCTCGACCAGCCACTTGGCGACGTAGGCGGAGAGGATGCCGCCCGCGTGGTGGGCGGTCATCAGCATGCCGATGGTGATCGCCACCCGGCCGCCCCTGGCGTAGTCCGACACCATGCTGATCGCGGTCGGCAGCAGCCCGCCGAGGCCGACGCCGGCCAGGGTGCGGCCGAGGCCGAAGACGGCGACGCTGCCCGAGATCGCGCAGATGCCGGAGGCGAGCGAGAACAGCGTGACGCAGCCGATCATCAGCTGCTTGCGGCCGATCCGGTCCGCGACCGTGCCCGCGGTCAGGGCGCCCACCAGCATGCCGAAGGTGGCGTAGGACCCGAGGTCGCCGGCCTGGTCCGCGGTGAGGCCGAAGGTCTTGGTCTCCAGCAGGTGGGGCAGCACCGAGCCGTAGATGAACATGTCGAGGCCGTCGAAGAGCACGGCCAGCCAGCACAGACCGACGACCAGCAGGGCCAGTTTGCTGCCGCGAGCGGACAGGGCGGGGGAGGAGGACATCTTTGTTTTCCTCTCGTCCAGGAGGGCGTTCCCTGGAGGGGATCAAGGAGCGGGCCGCGCGGCTCGTGCGGCTGACCCGTGGTGCGTAGACGCTAAGGACCGGCAAGCGAGAGTGTCAACGCTTTTGTCAACGATCTCAGCAACGATCCAGACACCGGCCGCACCACCGTGGACACCGGGAAAGTCCCAGGTGGCAACGGGGGGTGGTGGACGCACAGCAGCGCGTCCCCACCCCCCTGATGGCCGAAAACGGGTCAGTCGACCGGCGGGGTCCCATGGGTGTGGAAGGACTCGATCGTCTGCAGACCCCAGGCCTGGCCCTTGGCCCGTTCGGCCTCGGTCCAGGTGATCAGCGGCCAGTCGGGCGCCAGCACCAGCCGGGTGAGCGGGTTGCAGAGCTCGATGCGGTTGCCGCCCGGCTCGTAGACGTACAGGAAGAACGTCTGCTGGATGGCGTGCTTGTGCGGGCCGGTCTCGATGAACACACCGCTGTCGATGGCCAGATCGGCCGCGCGCAGGACGTCCTCGCGGGTGTCGGTGGCGAAGGCGATGTGGTGCAGCCGCCCGGTCGAGCCCGTCCAGTCCGAGGTGTACACGACGTCGTACGACTTGTTGGTGAAGGTCAGCCAGCGGGCCGCGATCTTCCCGGTGTCGAGGCAGATCTGCTCGGTCGGCCGGGCGCCCAGCACCTGTTCCTGGAACTCGGCGTTGGCGAGCACGTCGGCGGCCAGGAAGTTGACGTGGTCCAGGCGGCGCACGCCGACGCCCCGGTTGGGCTTGGCCTGCGGCTGGTTCTTCAGCGCGGGCCTGAGCTCGTCGGGGGCCCGGTAGTGCTCGCTCTCCCAGTAGAGGGCGTGCTCGTGGCCGTCCGGGTCGCAGGTGACGTAGAGCTTGCCGAGGCCGGGCTCGTCCTCGACCCATTGTCCGGTGCCGCCCGCCTCCTCGACCGCCTTGATACGCCGGCTCAGGGCCTCCTCGCTGGAGGTGCGCAGGGCGAGCCGGCCGAGCCCCGGCCGGTCCCGGGCGGTGAGGACCAGGCTGTGGTGCTCGTAGTCGTCGAAGGTGCGCAGATAGACGGTTTCGCCGTCCTGGCCGTTGACGGTCAGTCCGAGGTAGTCGGTGAAGAAGGCGACACTGGCGTCCAGATCCGGGGTGAACAACTGGGCGTGGCCGACATGGGCGATGTCACCGAGAGGCGGAGCCATCGTTGCCTCCTTGGGATTGTGCGGGGATGGCGGCGGCGCGGGGGAAAACCGTGCCGTCGAAGATCTTGCGGGCGGTGCGGACGACCGCGGTGTGGCGGGCGGCCGGCGGGGAGCCGTCGGGCCCGGGGTCGACGCTGGTGTCGATCTCCAGGAATCCGGTGGGGTGTTCGACGCGGATACGGTCGCCGTGTTCCGGGAGCCGGGCGACCCCCTCCCCCACGCCGCCGGGCAGCCGCAGCCCCGCGGCCACGCTCGCGGCGCCGAGGACGCCGATCGAGGTGTGGCAGCGGACCGGGATGAAGGTCCGGGTGGTGACCGCGCCGCCGTCGCGGGGCGGGGCGAGCAGGCTGAGCTTGGGCACGGTGGCGGTCTCGACATCGCCGAGGCCCATCAGCTTCCCCGCGGCCAGCCGGATCTCGTGGAGCCGGTCGGCGAGGGCCAGGTCCTCCTCCAGGTCCTTGGGCGTCTCGTACCCGGTGACCATCAGGTCGCGCGCGACGATGAGCACGGTCGGCATGCCGTTGTCGACGCAGGTCACCGACGTGCCGGCGACGGTGTCGCGGACGTTCCCGGTGGGCAGCAGCGGGCTCTGGCCGGCCGGAAACTCGATCACCACCGGGGCGGCCGTGCCGGGCACGCCGGAGATCTCGGCCTCCCCGGTGTAGTCGACGCGCCCGCCGGGCGTCGGGAAGGTGGCGATGGCCAACTCCCCCGTGTTGAGCATGCGGATCCGTACCGAGGTCTCGCCGTCACCGGGGGCCACGAGCCCCCGCTCCACGGCGAACGGGCCGACTCCGGCGAGGATGTTGCCACAGTTCTGACCGTCAGTCACTTCAGGTCGATCGACGGCGACTTGAAGGAAGAGGTAGTCGACGTCCGTCTCCGGGTCGTCGGACGGTGCGACCACTGCCACTTTGCTGGTGAGGGGGTGCGCCCCGCCCAGGCCGTCGATCTGACGCGGGTCGGGACTGCCCATCACGCGCAGCAGCAGGCCGTCGCGGGCGGCGGGGTCGGCGGGCAGGTCGTCGGCCAGGAAGTAGGCGCCCTTGGACGTGCCGCCGCGCATCAGCATGCAGCGCACCTCCGCGAGCCCGGTCATTTGGTGTACTCCTCGTACTCCTCGTACGTCTTGTACTCGACGCCGAGCCGCTTCAGGGTGTCCCTCAGTCCGTAGCGGTCCAGGCCGAGTTGACCCTCCATGAACGCGGCGCGGGTCGCGGCCTCCTTGGCCTCGCGGCCCTCGGACTTCTCGGCCGTCTCGCGGACCCGCTCCCGGGGCACGACCACGACACCGTCGTCGTCGGCGAGGATCACGTCACCCGGGTTGATCACCTGGCCGTCGATCGCGATCGGCACATTGACCGAGCCGCCGGTGGCCTTCACCGTGCCCTGCGAGGAGACCGCCCGGGACCAGGCGGCGAAGCCCATGTCCCGCAGTTCCTGGGTGTCGCGGATACCCGTGTTGACGACGACGCCGCGCACCCCGCGCTGCTTCAGCGCGGTCGCGAACAGCTCGCCGAACAGGCCGTCCGTGCACGGCGAGGTGGTGGTGACGACCAGGATGTCGCCCTCGCCGCACTGCTCGACGGCCGCATGGATCATGAGGTTGTCGCCGGGCCAGCTGAGCACGGTGACGGCCGTACCCGCGACCCGCACGCCCTGCTGGACGGGCCGGATCCCCGGACCGAGCAGGCCGGTCCGCCCCATCGCCTCGCTGACGGTGGCCACGCCGAAGCCGGCGAGCGCGCCGACGTCCTTGAGCTCCGCCTTCGGCGGGTTGGTGACGATCACGCCGCTCATGCCAGCTCCTTCGCGATCTGCGGGAACGGCCGCATGAACGCCTCGGCCATGGTGCTGTGCGCCAGGCCCAGGTTGGGGCCGGCGTTGCGCTTGAGCTGGACGCCCCGGCGGACGGCGAGGTCGGTGTAGTAGGCCCACAGGTGCTGCTGGGCGCCGAGGCACTCCATCGCCTTGCGCTTGGTGTCCCAGACCTCGGTGATGTCGAGGAGGACCTCGGGCTTGAAGCCGCTCATCTCGGGCTGGTGCGGCTCGAAGTAGAAGACCGGCGGGGCACCGATGATGTCGCCCTCGCCGGGGTAGCCGATGGCCTGGGCGAGGATTCGGGCCTCCAGCGCCATGCGGTTGGCGGCCGGGTGGTCGCCGTTGTACGGGTCCTCGACGGGGTGGGTGAGCACGACGTCGGGCCGGGTCTCGCGGTAGACGGCGACCAGTTGGTCGGTCAGTTCGGCGGATGCGACCAGGGGGTAGTCGCCGGCGTCGAAGAAGCGGACCTCGGCGCCGAGGGCGGCGGCGGCCTTCTCCGCCTCCTCCCGGCGTATCGCCTTGATCTCCTCAAGCTTCTTGCCCTCACGCCATGCCTTGGCGGACTCACCGCGCTCGCCGAAGGTCAGACACGCGATGGTGACCTTCTCGCCCCGGGACGCGGCCAGGGCGATGGCTCCGCCCGCGCGCCACACGAAGTCCCCGGCGTGCGCGGTGACGACCAGGGTGGATCGAGGTGGGGTGGCAGGCGCGTTGGCGTGCGTCATTGCAGAAATCTCCTTGGTGGACAGGTGTGCGCCCACCCAGCCCCGGGCGTCTCAGTCGCTCAGTGCGTCGATCACGCTCGTGAGGTGGGCGCGGACGGCCGCCTCGGCCGCCTGCGGGTCCCTGGCCCTGATCGCCTCGATCATCGCCAGATGCTCGTTCAGGGATTGCTGCGGACGCCCCGGACGCAGCGCCAACTGGAAGCGGTGACGCACTAGTTGGGCATTGAGCCGCTCCAGCAGTTCCAGGGCGGTCTGCTGCCCGGAGATCTCCCGGATCTTGTCGTGCAGTCCGTGGTTGAGCTCGGAGTAGGTGACCGGTTCCCCGTCCGCGACGGCCTTGGTCATGGCCGCCCCGAGGTCCGCGAGCTCGGTGAGGTGCTCGTCGCTGGCCGCGACGGCCGCCTTCGCCGCGCACAGTCCTTCCAGGACCATGCGGCACTCCGTGATCGCGACCGCTTCCTCCACGGTCACCACCCGCACCCGCGAGCCGCGGTTGCGGATCCGCTCGACCAGTCCCTGCCCCTCCAGATCGATCAGCGCCGCACGGATGCTGGCCCGCGTCACACCGAACTCCTCGGCGAGCTCGTTCTCCACCAGCCGCTGGGCCGGGGCCATCTCGCCGTGCAGGATCGCCTGCCGCAGCAGCGCGAGCGCATGCTGCTTGGCCTGCTCTCCGGTGCTCGGACGGGCTTCTTTCGGCATCGTTGCCCTCCCTGAGTGAGTGCCTGTCGAACGTAAATCTAGCCAAACAAGATTGTCAACAATTTTGTCCGCCGTATTGCCGGGGCAATCCGGTGCCCCGCGCGCTCAGCCGTTGCGGTACAACTCGCTGAGCAGTTCGAGAACGGCCTGGTGGGCGGGGTGCGGATCGTCCCGCCACCAGGCCAGCCGGACGGCCACCGGTTCGGCGTCCCGCACCGGGCGGTAGACGATGCCAGGCCTCGGATACTGGTGGGCGGTCGACTCCGCGGTCACGCCGATGCCGCGTCCGGCGGCGATCTCGGTGAGCCAGTCGTCGACGGAGTGCGTCTCCTCGACGGCCGGGCGGGACTGCGCCGGCCACAGTTCGGGAGTGGTGGTGCCGGTGCGCCGGTCGGTCAGGACGGTCCGGCCGGTGAGGTCGGCGAGCCGTACGGACCGGCGCCGGGCCAGCGGATCGTCGGTGGCCACCGCACACAGCCGTCGCTCCAGCCCCACGATCGCCGTGTCGAACCGCCGGTCCTCGAGCGGCCGCCGTACGACGGCCAGGTCGCAGCTTCCTTCACCGAGCCCGGCGGAGGCCGTGTTCACCCGGACGAGACGCAGATCGGTCCCGGGGTGGGTGGCGGTCCAGCTCCGCTGGAAGGCCACGGTGTGCCGCCCCACCGCCGACCAGGCGTAGCCGACCCGCAGCCGGGTGTGTCCCGAGCCGGCCTCCTGGACCAGGTCGGCGACGTCCGCCAGCACCCGCCGGGCCCGCTCCACCACCCGCAGCCCGGTCGCCGTCGGTGTCACCTCGCGCGAGGTGCGCCGCAACAGACGTACGCCCAGGACCCGTTCGAGCCCAGCGAGGGTGCGGGACACAGCGGCCTGGGACACCCCCAGGGCGATCGCCGCATCGGTGAAGGTGCCCTCGTCGACGATGGCGACGAGACAGCGCAGCTGCCGCAGCCCGACCTCATCCATACGACAAGCGTATAGATCCCGAAGCCCATGCATTTTACGCAAGGCTCGAGCGGGCGGACTCTGCTGTCATGCGACGAGCCCTCGAACGCCCGGCAGCCCTCGCGACCGCGGCCTCGACCCCCGAGCCGGGGCGGCCGGCCGGCGTGGCGACCATGTTCGGCAGCGGCCTGTCCAACCAGACCGGCGCGGCGATCGGCGCCCTGGCCTTCCCGGGCCTCGGCCCGCTCGGTGTGGTGGCGGTACGGCAGTACGTGGCCGCACTCGTCCTGGTGGCCGTCGCCCGCCCGCGGCTCCGCGCCTTCACCTGGCACCAGTGGTGGCCGGTGCTGCTGCTGGCGGCGGTCTTCGGCACGATGAACCTGACCCTGTACACCGCGATCGACCGTATCGGCCTGGGTCTGGCGGTCACCCTGGAGTTCCTGGGCCCGCTCACCATCGCCCTGGCCGCGTCGCGCCGCCGGCTGGACGCGGGGTGCGCGGTAGTGGCGGCGGCGGGAGTGGTGGTGCTGATGCGCCCGCAGCCGTCGACGGACTACACGGGGATGGGGCTGGGCCTGGTGGCGGCGGGCTGCTGGGCGTCGTACATCCTGCTGAACCGGGTGGTCGGGCGCCGTATATCGGGGGCACAGGGGTCGGCGGCCGCCGCCAGCGTGTCGGCGCTGACGTTCCTGCCGGTCGGCGTCGTGGTGGCGGTACGACACCCGCCGGCGGCCGGGGCCGTCCTGTGCGCGGTGGCGGCGGGCGTCCTGTCGTCGGCGGTGCCGTACCTGGCCGACCTGCTGACCCTGCGCAAGGTACCGGCTCAGACTTTCGGCCTGTTCATGAGCGTCAACCCGGTGCTGGCGGCGGTGGTCGGCTGGGTGGTGCTGGGGCAGAGCCTGGGGGTGCCGGAGTGGGCGGGACTCGGGGCGGTGGTCGCGGCCAACGCGGTCAGCATCGCGACCGGTTAGGGGCGCGGCGCTGTATATGATCTGCCGCTACCGCCCCGCAGCCCACCCACTACCGTCGCCTCGCAGGGCTACCCGACCGAGATCTTCGAGGTCACCCCCGAACTGGTCGAGCACCACGAGCGGTTCGCGAAGCTGATCAGCCACCGCGTCCCGTTCACCGGGGTCCACCGCGCCTTCGAGCTGGCGCTCGCTCCGGGCGCCGCGGAGAAGGTCGTCGTCACCTTCGATGCGTAGCGGTGAAAGGCGCCAGCCACAGCCCCAGGAGCGCGTCGGTGAGCCCGGTGGCCGCGTCGCCCCAGGTGGCACGGGGGGTGTCAGTGCCCTCGGCGAGGGCACGCTCGCGCTCGGCGCAGGTGTGCAGGATCAGCGTCCGCGCCATCTGGCCGCGTTCGGCGCGGACTTCGGCGGGCAGTTCGGGCAGGCACCGGTGGAGCCCGGCGACGGCCTCGCGCAGCGCGGGCGAGGCGAGGGACTCCTCGACCATGATCTCGTAGAGGGCCGGGTCGGTCGCCAGTCGTCGCCTTCGCGCTGGTCATGCTCCTGGTGCCGGAGTCCAAGGTGCGCTCGGGCGGCCGCTTCGACGCGGTCGGCGCCGTCGGCCTGGCGGTCGGCCTGGCGGTCGGCCTGGTCTCGCTGCTGCTCGGCGTCTCCAAGGGCGCCGACTGGGGCTGGGCGAGCGGCACCACGCTCGGCCTCTTCGCGCTCGCTGTCGTGGTCCTCGTCGCCTGGGGCTTCTTCGAGTTGCGCACCACCCACCCGCTGGTCGACCTGCGCACCACGGTCCGCCGCCAGGTGCTGTTCACCAACCTCGCCTCGATCGCGTTCGGCTTCTCGATGTTCGCGATGTCCCTGGTGCTGCCGCAGCTGCTCCAGCTGCCGACCCAGACGGGCTACGGCCTCGGCAGGTCGATGATGACGGTCGGTCTGGTGATGGCCCCTCAGGGTCTGGTCATGATGGGCTTCGCCCCGGTCTCGGCCGCCATCACCAAGGCCAAGGGCCCGAAGATCACGCTGATGACCGGCGCGGTGATCGTCGCGGCGGGCTACGGCCTGAACATCGTCCTGATGTCCGAGGTCTGGCACCTGGTCCTGGTCTCCTGCATCATCGGCGCCGGTGTCGGCTTCGCCTACGGCGCGATGCCCGCGCTGATCATGGGTGCCGTGCCGGCGTCGGAGACGGCCGCCGCCAACAGCCTCAACACGCTGATGCGGTCCATCGGTACGTCGGTGGCCAGCACCGTCGCCGGCGTGATCCTGGCCCAGCTGACCATCAGCCTCGGCGGCTTCACCCTGCCCTCCGAGAACGCGTGCAAGGTCGTCATGGCCATCGGTGCGGGCGCGGCCGTGCTCGCCTTCGTCCTCGCCTCCTTCCTGCCCGGCCGCCGCCCGGCGGCCGCGGAGCCCGCTCCGGCACCGGTCGAGCACACGGCCGAGTCGGTGCACTGAGCGGCGGACGAGGACGGTGACCCGTAGGGGGCGGGCCGTGCCTTCGGTGGGCGGCCCGCTCCGCACGCTCTGGGGGGCCGTCCGGGGTACCTGGACGCCCACGACCGGGCCCAACTCGTGGTGATGGCCCACCAGTCCGGGCTGGTGCAGCCTCCGCCGCCGGCGGGCGGCTCCTGAAGGCTGTTCGGGGGAACCGGCGCCGGAAGACGCGTGCCACGGCCGTACGCGGTTCACATCTTCTGCCGTGACCACCGCCCTGCCGCTGATCCCGCCCATGCTCGCCACGCCCGGCAGACTGCCGCCCGCCGCGCAGGACGCCCGGTGGGCGTACGAGACCAAGCAGGACGGCCAGCGCGCGGTCGTCTATCTGCCCGGCGACGGCGGTCTGCTGCTGCGCGCCCGGTCCGGCGAGGAGATCACCGCCGCCTATCCCGAACTGCGCCCGCTGGGCGGGATGCTGGGCCGGGTCCCGGCGATCCTGGACGGCGAGGTACTGGCCCTCGACGAGAACGGGCGCGCCGACTTCCAGTTGCTGCAGAGCCGGATGGGCCTGGCGCACGCCCCGGCCCGGGCGGCACGGATGGCCGCGCCCACCCCGGTCCATCTGGTGCTGTTCGACGTGCTGCATCTGGAGGGCGGCCCACTGCTGAGGCTGCCGTACGCGCAGCGGCGGACCCGGCTGGAGTCGCTGGGCCTCGACGGGCCCTACTGGTCGACGCCCGGGGCCGTCGTCGGGCACGGCGCCGAGGCGCTGCGGGCCACCCGGGAGCACGGACTGGAGGGCCTGGTCTGCAAACGGCTGGACTCGGTGTACGAGCCGGGGGTGCGGTCCCGCGCCTGGATCAAGATCCGGAACATGCGCGCCGAGGACGTGATCGTCGGCGGCTGGCTGCCGGGCAAGGGGCGGCTGACCGGGCTGCCGGGCGCGGTGCTGGTCGGCCAGCGGTCCGCCGACGGGCGGCTGCGGTACGTCGGCGGGGTGGGCACCGGCTGGAGCCAGGCGGAACGGACGGAACTGGCCGCGCTGCTGCGGGCCGCCGGAACCGACGTGTGCCCCTTCGACCCGGTCCCGCGGGTCCCGGGCGCCCACTGGGTACTGCCCCGGCTGGTCGGCGAGGTCAGTTACAGCACCCGGACCCGGGCCGGGCTGCTGCGCCAGCCGTCCTGGCTGCGGCTGCGCCCGGATCTCACGCCGGAGGAGTCGGCGGCCGACCTGCCGGACGGCATCGGCTGACCACTGCCGGCGCTTCCACGGAGCACACGAACCGACTGTTGGGCGGGGCTTCACCGACGTGACGCCCGGGCCGTCTTGGCAAGGTCCTGACCGAGCGGGAAGCTGAACTTCCCTTCCCCTCACAGCAGTTGGAGGCCTCCGTGTCGTCACGGACGTTCCGCATCGGTCGCCGCAGATGGCTGACCGGACTCGCCGGTGCCGCCGCCCTGGTCGTCGCCTTCCCCGCCGCCGCCTTCGCGGCCCCGCCGCAGGCGCTGCCCGCCAACGCCGAGACGGTCGAGAAGACCTACCAGCCGGCCTTCGACTACGACACCGACGGCTGCTACTCCACGCCCGCGATCGGCCCCGACGGCACGGTCAACGGCGGCCTCAACCCGACCGGCGCGCTCAACGGCTCGTGCCGGGACGCGTCCGACCTCGACAACACCAACAGCTACTCGCGCTACAAGTGCAACAACGGCTGGTGCGCCTATCTGTACGGCCTGTACTTCGAGAAGGACCAGGCGATAGCGGGCAGCAGCATCGGCGGGCACCGGCACGACTGGGAGCACGTCGTGGTGTGGGTGCAGAGCGGCCAGATCAAGTACGTCTCGACGTCCAACCACGGCTCGTTCACCGTGCACACGGCGTCCGAGGTGCGCTTCGACGGCAGCCACGCGAAGATCGTCTACCACAAGGACGGCATCAGCACGCACTGCTTCCGGCTGGCCAACTCCAACGACGAGCCGCCGGAGAACCACAAGGGCACCTGGCAGTACCCGCCGCTGGTCGGCTGGAACGGCTACCCGGCGGGCCTTCGTGACAAGCTGAGCGCCTACGACTTCGGCAGCGCCAACTTCGGCCTCAAGGACGCCAGCTTCGCCTCCCACCTCAGCTCGGCGAAGCCCTCGGGAATCACGTTCGACCCCAACGCCTGATCCGGGCCACGGTGGCGGCATGGATCTTGAGAAGGAACGGCCGCCGGGCGCCCGCCAGCTGTTCGAGGCGCTGTCGGCGGGCGTGAACGGCGCCGTCGTCGAGCCCTGCCTGGGGCGGTTCGGGAACACGTGGCACCCGGATCGCCTCGGCCGCCCGGGCGGCCGGCACTGGCCTATCGCCGCCGGCACCGTGCTCCGGTCGCCCGCGGCTGGGGATCCGGCTCCCGCTGGCGCACCGGCTTCCGCGTCGGCTCGGCGGCCCGGACGCAGATCGGCTCACCCTCGACGCCGTGGCGGACGAGGAGGCCGGAGCGCTGCTCACCGCGGCCGAGCGCCGTGACCTGCTGCGCAACCGCCTGTCTGCTGCGCACTCCGCTCGACCCGGCCGTGCCGGCCCAGGACGCCGACCTGTTCCCCTTCCACTGGCGGCCGGCGGGGTGACGGGACCCTGGTTCGCCGTGCGGCGGCCGACAGGATGTCGGAATCCGTGGCCGGCACGAAGGTCTATCGTGTGTCCATGTCCGTGCCCGAGTTGATTCGTATCGTCTCCCGCGACTCTCCGATGGCGCTCGCTCAGGTGGCCCGTGTCCGGGCCGAGTTGGCCGCCCTCCATCCGCACGTGCGCACCGAGGTCGTACCGGTGAAGACGACCGGCGACAAGTGGCTGGGCGATCTGTCCAAGGTGGAGGGCAAGGGGGCGTTCACCAAAGAGGTGGACGCCGCGCTGCTGGCCGGCGAGGCGGATCTCGCCGTGCACTGTGTGAAGGATGTGCCGGCCGACCGGCCGCTGCCCGCCGGGACGGTGTTCGCGGCGTTCCTGAAGCGGGACGACATCCGCGACGCCCTCGTCCACCCGGACGGGCTGACGCTGGACCAGTTGCCGCCGGGCACCCGGATCGGCACCTCCTCGGTCCGCCGGGTCGCCCAGCTGGCGGCCACCCACCCGTATCTGGAGTGCGTGCCGTTCCGCGGCAACGCCAACCGGCGCCTGGAGAAGCTCGCCGCCGGGGACGCCGACGCCCTGCTGCTCGCGGTGTCGGGCCTGGAGCGGATCGGCCGCACGGACGTGATCAGCGAGGTGCTGGACCCGGAGACGATGATGCCGCCGATCGGCGCGGGCATCCTCGCGCTGCAGTGCCGGGAGGGCGACATCGAGCTGATCGACGTGGTGAGCGAACTCGGTGACCCGGACACCTACCGGGAGGCCACCGCCGAGCGGATGTTCCTGCACGTCCTCCAGGGGCACTGCAACAGCCCGATCGCCGGGTACGCCCGAGTCGACGGCGGCGGTGAACTGTCGCTGCGCGGCTGTGTGTTCACGCCGGACGGCAAGACCCGGCTGAACGCGCACGAATGGGCGGGCCGTCTCGACCCGGCGACGCTGGGCACCTCGGTCGCCGTGGCGCTGCTGCGGCAGGGCGCCCGCGAGCTCATCGACGGCATCCCGCACTAGGTCCGTTTGGATCAGGCCGCAGGTCAGTGGCGGTGCGGTTCGATGCCGGGGAGCGGGGGCTGGTGCGTGTGGCTGCAAGGCGGAGGAGGCGTGGACAATCAGCCGCTTCCGCGGCGGGCGACGCGGTGGGGGCACCCCCGGCCGAAGGCTGGGGGACGTCGGCGACCGAGGACAACGCGGCAGATGCGCGCACCAGCCCCGGCGTCTGCGGAGTGATCCAAACGAGAGGCCCTAGGCCGGGGAACCGGGCTCCGTCTGGTCCTTGAGGAAGGCGCTCACCTGGTGGGCCAGGCTGCCCTGCCCGGCGCCCTGGCAGGCCGTGGCGGTGGTCGACTCCAGTACGCCGATGCCGCCCGCCCACAGCCGGCGGTCGGTCCAGTCCTCGTCGACGCGCAACTGGATCTGGATGTCCACCTGGGTGAGGGCGGTCTCCGGGCCGGCGGCGTAGAGGACGGCGGTGGCGCGGCGCAGCGGGTAGACGTCGAAGCCCTCGATGAACTGGGAGTTGCGCCAGTCGATGAACGCGCCCTCCCCGTCGGGGCCCAGCCGCACGTCGACCTGACCGTCCTCCAGCTGGACGCCGAAGTGACGGGACCCGCGGTTCTCGATGGTCACCCGGACACTGAAGTACGTCAGCCCGGCCGCGGCGTCGTCCCGGCCGCGCGGCGGCTCGGCCTCCGCCAGGCGGTGGACGCGGACCCGCAGACCGGCATGC
This sequence comes from Streptomyces sp. NPDC005866, assembly GCF_040629895.1. Classification (NCBI taxonomy): domain Bacteria; kingdom Bacillati; phylum Actinomycetota; class Actinomycetes; order Kitasatosporales; family Streptomycetaceae; genus Streptomyces; species Streptomyces sp. NPDC005866. The sequence continues at coordinate 8,843 of NZ_JBEXWP010000025.1, read as the reverse complement.
TCCTCGTACTCGTGCCAGTCCCCGACCACTTTCGGCTCGTACACAGTGCCCCTCTCGACCCCCGCTGTTTATCTGTGTGCTCAGCGCACTGTCAAATGAGCGGAATGCGCTGTGGCCAGGGGGTTCGCCCGCTTTGATCGCTGATCAAAGCGTTGCGCAGCAGTTATCCCGGCCCGGGGCTCCGGGGCGGGACACAGGCGCGTGCCGCACATCACGTCGGCGTCTCATCCGCGGCAAGATCAGCGGGCCAGGCGGCCGAGCAGCGAGGAGGCGGCGGTGATGCCGAGGGCGGCGGCGACCGCCAGCACACCGAAGTCGAGGGCGAGGTGCGCGGGCGTGCCCAGCAGCAGCCCGCGCAGGGCGTCGACCTGGTAGCTCAGCGGGTTGATCTTGCTGACCGCCTGGAGCCAGCCCGGCATGATCGCCACCGGGTAGAGGGCGTTGGAGCCGAAGAACAGCGGCATGGTGATCGCCTGTCCGATGCCCATCAGCCGGTCACGGCTGAGGACGATGCCCGCGATGCTCATCGACAGGCAGGAGAAGAAGGCGGAGGCGAGGACGACGGCCAGCCCCACCCCGAGCAGCTTCAGCGGGTTCCAGGTGAGCGCGACCCCGAGGATCGCGGCGATGACGATCACCACGACGGCCTGGATCAGGGACTTCACCCCGGCCGCGAAGGCCTTGCCGGTGATGAGGGCCGAGCGCGGGGTGGGGGTGACGAGGAGCTTGCTGAGGATGCCGGCGTCGCGCTCCCAGATGATCTGGATGCCGTAGAAGATCGCGATGAACATCGCGGACTGGGCGATGATGCCGGGCGCGAGGTAGTCGATGTAGGGGATGCCGCCGGTGGGTATCGCCTTGATCCGGCTGAAGGTCTGGCCGAAGATCAGCAGCCACAGAGCGGGCTGTATCGCCCGGGTGTAGAGCTCGGTGCGGTCATGGCGGAGCTTCTGGAGCTCGACGGCGCACATGGCGGCGACCCGGGCCGGGAGCAGCAGCCATCCGGAGCGCGGCTGGGGCGGCGTGAGCAGCAGGGATGACGCCGTGCGCTCAGCCGACGCGGTTCGCCGTGCGGCGGGTGCTTCGGACATCGCGGAAACCTCCTGACTGGTCGTCGAGGCCGCTGCCGGCCACGTCGCGGAAGACGTCTTCGAGGGTGGGCAGGGTGTCGGTGCCCTGGCGTTCAGCGAGGCCGCGCCTGAGCTCCTCGGGGGTGCCGAGGGCGCGGATGCGGCCGCGGTGCATCAGCCCGATCCGGCCGCAGTGCTGGTCGGCCTCATCCATGTAGTGGGTGGTGACCAGGACGGTCATGCCGGTGGCTTCGCGTACGGCGTTGATCTGGTCCCACACGCCGATGCGTGCGATCGGGTCGAGGCCGATGGTCGGCTCGTCGAGGATCAGCAGCCGGGGCGCGCTGACCAGCGCCTGGGCCAGTTCCAGCCGGCGGACCATACCGCCGGAGTAGGTGCCGGCGAGCCGGTCGGCGGCGTCGGCGAGGTCGACGGCCTCCAGTGCCTGTACGACCCGTTCGGCACGCTCGCGCCGGGGGACGTCGAAGACCCGGGCGAACAGGGCGACGTTCTCGCGTCCGGTGAGCCCGCTGTCGGCGGACAGTTGCTGCGGTACGTAGCCGAGCAGTCTGCGGACGGCCATCCGCTCCCGGCCGGTGTCGTGGCCGAAGACCCGGACCATCCCGGCGGGTACCGGAAGCAGGGTGGTGATGCAGCGGATGGCGGTGGTCTTGCCGGCGCCGTTGGGGCCCAGCAGTCCGAACACCTCGCCCTCGCCGACGGTCAGGTCCAGCCCGTCCACGGCCTTGGTCTCCCCGAAGGAGTGGGTAAGCCCGGTGCAGGCGACTGCGGTGGTGTCGGGCGTCATGATTCCTCGGCTTCCTCGTGCAGGGTGACGGCCAGGCTGCGCAGCGCCGGGAGCGCCGCCTTCAGCGCCTCCTGGTCCGCCGCGTCGAGCCGGGACACATGGCTGACGACGAGGTCCGCGCGGCGCCGCTGCCAGTCGGCGAGGCGTTTCTCGGAGGTCTCGGTGAGCAGCAGGCGGGCGGCCCGGCGGTCGCCGGGGTCGGTCTCCCGGAGCAGGTAGCCGTCCTTGACCAGCTGGTTGACCAGGGTCGAGACCGAGTTGCTCGCCAGGTACAGCTCCTTGGCGGCGTCCGAGATGCCGATCCCGGGCCGCGACTCGACCAGACGCAGCAGCTCCACCTCGGCGCCACGCAGCCGGGGCAGCCCGAGCCCGCGGCGCAGCCGGCGGCGGATCAGCCGCTGGATACCGATGAGCGCGCCGGCCAGCTCTTCCGGAAAGTTCTCTGATGTCACACTCGGAAGATTACCTCTGCTACAGAGGTAATCCCACCCAAGGGACGGTCAAGGGAGACGAGACCAAACTCACCTTTTCTAGTAGGTTGTTTGGTAATGCCCCATTTGGGGAATCCGCTGTTCAGTGCTTCGGACCGGAGGCACATGCGTGGGAGCCGCCCTTCGCCGGTCCCCGTGTTCTCCCCGGGGTCCGAGTGCGTTCCTCCTACGGTGTCCGTCCACACAGCACCCGCTGAGGGAGGTGCGCGCCAATGCGTGCCACCACCGCCACCCCCAAGCCCCATCCCCACCACGACGCCCCCGACACGGCCGAGGACTTCGCCCGGCTGGCAGGGCTGCCCGTGGGCCCGGAGCGCCGGGCCCTGCGGGACCAACTGGTCGAGCTCTGGCTGCCCATGGCCGAGCGGATCGCCGTCCGGTTCCGCGGCCGCGGGGAAACCCTGGAGGACCTCTACCAGGTCGCCGCGCTGGGGCTTGTGAAGGCCGTCGACCACTACGACCCGGCGCGCGGCCGGGCCTTCGAGGCATACGCCGTGCCGACGATCACCGGCGAGATCAAGCGCCACTTCCGTGACCACATGTGGACCCTGCACGTTCCACGCCGGGTCCAGGAACTGCGCAACCGGGTCCGGGTCGCCCTCAAGGAGCTGGACCAGGCCTCCCCGGGCGACGCGCCCACGGTCTCCGAGATCGCCGAGCGGGCCCAGCTCACCGAGAGCGAGGTGCGGGCCGGGATGGAGGCCCTGGACTGCTTCTCGGCGCTGTCGCTGGACGCCGAGGTGTGCGGCGGCGACGGCTACGCGCTCGGCGACACCCTGGGCGGCCCCGACCCCGGCTACGACCTGATCGTCGACCGCACCGCGGCCGAGCCCTGCCTCCAGGGCCTTCCCGAGCGCGACCGGCTCATCCTCTACCTGCGGTTCTTCCGCGGCATGACGCAGAGCCGGATCGCCGAGCAGCTGGGCGTCTCGCAGATGCATGTGTCCCGGCTGCTCAGCGCCTGCTTCGAGCGGCTTCGCGAGGAGCTGCTGGCCGAGGCCGAGGCGGGCTGAGTCTCACTCGGAGGGTGTGCCGGGGATCTGCGCCGGCCCGTACCGGTCGAGGGCGTCCTCCAGTTCGGCGCGGATCCTGGCGGGCATGTCCCCGGTGCGCCCCCAGATGAGGATCAGCTCCGCGACGTTGCGGAGCTTGACATTGGTGTGCTGGGAGACCTCCTTGAGCACCTCCCACCCCTCGTCGGGTGTCACGCGGCCGAGCGCGACCACCATCCCGATCGCCTGGTCCACCACGGCGTGGGAGGTGACGGCCTCCTTGAGCTGGTCGATCTCCTCCTGGAGGTGGAGGATCGCGTCCGTCTCGCTCTCGCTTTCGCTCACTCTCCCATGGTCCTCACTCGTCTGGCTGACTGCCACCGGGGTACTCGGCAGGCACCCACGCCACTTCCGGTTGGAGACTGGTGTCAGGCCGGTCCCCCCGCCGGCCCCGACACCAGGACGCGAGTGCCATGAACAACGACACGCCTGCCCCCGGTTCTGCGAAGAAGCGAGACGTCGTCTCCACGGACTCGGTCTTCGGCGCCCCGTGCTGGGTGAGCCTGACCAGCCGCGACCTCCAGGCGACCGAGGACTTCTACAGCGCCGTGCTCGGCTGGCGATGGCGCAGTGTCAGGCTCGGCGACCACTTCCGGCTCGCCTTGGCGGACGGGGTGCCGGTCGCGGGCATCGCCGCGGTCGCCTCGATGTGGCAGATGGCGGTGGCCTGGACGCCGTACTTCGCCGTCCCGGACGCGGACGAGGCCGTCGCCCGGGCCCGCGAGCGCGGTGGCACGCCGGCGGTCGGGCCGCTGTCCTTCCCTCCCGGCCGCGCGGCGCTCCTCGCCGACCGGGACGGGGCGATCTTCGGGATCTGGGAGGGCGAGCTGGTCTCCAACTGGGAGACCTGGCGCGAGGCGGCACCCACCTTCATCCGCCTGCACACCCGTAACGCCTTCGACTCGGCCATCTTCTACGGCGAGGTCCTCGGCTGGGCCTCCGACAAATCGGGCTGCTGCGAGGTGGAGTACGAGGGCGGCGAGGTCGTCCTGCGCAGCCGGGGGGACGTCGTGGCCCGCATCGACTCCGGGGCGGTGGAGGCGGCCCCCGATCCGTCGGTGCGGCCGCACTGGCAGATCCACTTCGCGGTCGCCGACGTCGGTGAGTGCGCGCGGGCGGCCGAGAAACACGGCGGCAGTGTCCTGCGGGAGCAGGACACCGAGGCCATACTGCGTGACCCGGACGGGGCGCAGTTCACCGTGACGGCGCGCCCTCTCCTTCCCTAGTGCCGCGGGAGGGCCGGGACAGCAGGACCAGGCTGCGGGCCTCGGCGCGCAGCCTGGTGCCCGCCTTGTGTTCGCGTTCGTCGGGGATGCCGTCGGGCTCGGCGGTGTCGATGAGGCTCGTCCAGCGTTCGCCGTAGGAGTCGTCGGGAAGCCGGAAGTCGACCGGTTCCCAGCAGCTGTTGAGGAGCAGCAGGAACGAGTCGTCGACCAGACGCCGGCCGTAGGGGTCGCGTTCGGCGATGGCGTCGCCGTTGAGGAAGACACCGACCGAGTGCGCGTCGGGGCGCTGCCAGTCCCGGTCGGTCATCTCGCGGGCGTCGGGCAGCAGCCAGACCAGGTCGGGCAGCGGCTGTCCGGGGTGCATGGCGGTCTCACCGCGGAAGAAGCGGCGCCGGCGCAGCACGGGGTGGGCGGCGCGCAGCCCGATGACGTACCGGGTGAAGTCGTTGAGCGTCCGCTGTTCATCGGTGAGCTCCCAGTCGGTCCAGGAGACCTCGTTGTCCTGGCAGTAGGCGTTGTTGTTGCCGCGCTGGGTGCGGCCGAGTTCGTCGCCGTGGCTGAGCATCGGGATGCCCTGGGACAGCAGCAGGGTGGCGAGGAAGTTGCGCTGCTGGCGGGCCCGGAGCTCAAGGACCGCCGGGTCCGTGGTGTCGCCTTCGGCGCCGCAGTTCCAGGACCGGTTGTGGCTCTCGCCGTCCCGGTCGCCCTCGCCGTTGGCCTGGTTGTGCTTGTCGTTGTACGACACCAGGTCGCGCAGGGTGAAACCGTCGTGCGCGGTCACGAAGTTGACGCTGGCGCGCGGCCGGCGCCCCCTGTGCTGGTACAGGTCGGAGGATCCGGTGAGCCGGGAGGCGAACTCGCCGAGCGACCCCGGCTCGGCCCGCCAGAAGTCCCGTACGGTGTCCCGGTACTTGCCGTTCCACTCCGACCACAGCGGCGGGAAGTTGCCGACCTGATATCCGCCCTCCCCCACGTCCCAGGGCTCGGCGATGAGCTTCACCCGGCTGATCACCGGGTCCTGCTGGATCAGGTCGAAGAACGCGGAGAGCCGGTCCACCTCGTGGAACTGCCTCGCCAGCGTGGCCGCGAGGTCGAAGCGGAAGCCGTCCACATGCATCTCCGTCACCCAGTACCGCAGCGAGTCCATGATCAGCTGAAGGACGTAGGGATGGCGCATCAGCAGGCTGTTGCCGGTGCCGGTGGTGTCGTAGTAGTGCGCCCAGTCGCCGTCGACCAGCCGGTAGTAGGAGGCGTTGTCGATGCCCCGGAAGGAGAGCGTGGGGCCCATCTCGTTGCCCTCGGCGGTGTGGTTGTAGACCACGTCGAGGATCACTTCGAGGCCGGCCGCGTGCAGCGCCTTGACCATCGCCTTGAACTCGTTGACCTGCTGGCCCCGGCTGCCGAAGGCGGCGTAGGCGTTGTGCGGGGCGAAGAAGCCGATGGTGTTGTAGCCCCAGTAGTTGGACAGTCCCCGGTCCTGCAACACCCCGTCCTGCACGAACTGGTGGACCGGCATCAACTCGACCGCCGTGACGCCGAGCGAGGTCAGGTGCTCGAGGACCGCCGGGTGCGCGAGACCGGCGTACGTGCCCTTGAGCCGTTCGGGTACCTCCGGATGGGCGCGGGTGAAGCCGCGGACATGGGCCTCGTAGATCACCGAGTCGGAGTAGGCCCGCCGGGGCGGACGGTCGTCACCCCAGTCGAAGTAGGGGTCGGTGACCACACCGAGCATGGAGTGCCCGGCGCTGTCGGCCGGGGACGGCCCGCCCGGGATGCGCTCGTACAGCGACGCGTGGTTGTCGATCTGGCCGTCGACCGCCCGGGCGTACGGGTCCAGCAGCAGCTTCGCCGGATTGCACCGGTGGCCGAGCTCCGGGTCCCAGGGACCGGTCACCCGGTAGCCGTAGCGCTGCCCCGGCCCGACGCCGGGAAGACAGGCGTGCCAGACGAACCCGTCGACCTCGGTCATCGGCACCGGCCGCTCGGTGCCGGCCTCGTTCACCAGGACCAGCTCGACCCGCTCGGCGACCTCGCTGAACAGGGCGAAGTTGGTGCCCTGTCCGTCGAAGGAGGCACCCAACGGGTAGGGGTGCCCGCTCCACACGGGCACCCCTTTCCGGGACTTCCGAGCCGTCACCGGGCGCCCTCCAGAACGCCGCCGGCGGATACGGCCAGTTGGGCGACGGGGACGGCGCGGGGCGCCCGGAGCGTCCGGCGCAGGCTGGGCGCCGGCGCGGTCGGGACCAGTGGGACGCGCTCGCCGGACCGGGCTCGCTGCGAGAACCAGATGATCTTGCTGCCGGTCTCCGAGGCGCAGCACCCCCAGCCGTCGCTGGTGGCGGCGAGGTGCGCCAGGCACAGTCGCAGGTCCTGGTCGGGGCGCAGGTCACGGTCGTCGTCACCGATGGCGGTGATCAGATGCTGCCCGTTCCACCACATCTCGATGGACGTGTGCTTGTCCGTCGCATGCTGGTCGATGGCGGTCAGCAGCAGTTCGGCACCGCGGCAGACGGGTTCCACGAGGTTGTCGAGGTCCCAGTAGCGGAGATGGGCGGCCAGGATGCGGCTGACCTGTCCCACCCGTTCCGGGCTGACCTCCACGTCGAGGTGGTAGTAGCAGGGCACTGCGGTCTTCATTGTCGCTAGCTCCTCACCGGCGCAGCTCCGCTCCCCTCACCATCCGGAAATCCGTTCCGGACGCGCAGCGTGAGCACTCATCGCTTCTGAGTCACCTCAACAGTGGGGGTGCTACGCCATTCGTGCAACACGAGAGCCGCACGAGGTGGTTGAAGATCCAACAAGACGCTCCGTCGCCATCCGTGCACCATGAGTGAAAGCCTCGATTCGCCGTAGCAGCTCCGTGCCTTTCCGTGCCCGGACGCTCCCCGACCATCGGGGACACGTGCCCACTCGAGAGCGTCGGAAGGAAAGACACGGCCATGCTGCTACCCGCGAAGGCCGAGGTGGCCCGGCAGCTGCGGCGCTACCGGGCGTGGGAGCGAGTGATGCTCGCCTCGCCGCAGGACCGCGAAGTGCGGTCCACCTTCGAGGACTCGGGCTACACGCTGTGCGTGCTGATGGGCAAGCGCTGCGCCCGGGAGGCGGTGGACGCGGCCGAGCGCTACCTGCGCACCAGCCTCGTCACCTATCTGCGGGAACAGGGCGGGCGGACGCAGCTGAGCGGGAAGGTCCGGCGGAGCCCGCCGTCGGACCGGAGCTCCGCGAGGCAGTGATCCGCAGGCGGACCCCGCGGGAAGACACCAGTCCTCCCGCGCTCTACGGACCGCGGAGCGGGCCCCGGGCCCGGCTCCGCGCACGGCGGAGGTGAGACCCATGAAGGCGACAGAGGCCATCGGCCGTGTTCCGGTGCGTGACGTGCAACCGGCCGTGGACAACGGCGGGCGTCCGGCGAAGGCGGTCCCCGGCGAGACCTTCCAGGTCACCGCCACCGTCTTCCGCGAGGGTCATGACGCCGTCGGCGCCAATGTGGTGCTGTGCGATCCAGAGGGCCGGGCCGGCGCCTGGGCGCCGATGCGGGAACTGGTCCCCGGCACCGACCGCTGGGGCGCCGACGTCACCGCGGACACGACCGGCCGCTGGACGTATCACGTGGAGGCCTGGAGCGCCCCGCTGACCACCTGGCGGCGGCACGCGCGGGTGAAGATCCCGGCGGGCATCGACACCGGCCTGGTCCTGGAGGAGGGCGCCGAGCTGTACGCGCGCGCGGCCGCCGGGGTCCCCCAGGGCCCGGAGCGCGAGCGGGTCCTGGCGGCGGCCCGGGCTTTGGGCGACGACTCCCTCCCCCTGCACACACGTCTGGCGAGCGCGCTGGCTCCCGAGGTGGACGAGATCCTCACCCGCCATCCGCTGCGGGAGCTGGTCACCGCGTCCGAGCCGCTGCCGCTGCTGGTCGAGCGCGAGCGGGCCCTTTTCGGCTCCTGGTACGAGTTCTTCCCGCGCTCCGAGGGCACGGCCGAGCAGCCGCACGGCACCTTCCGGACAGCGGCCCGACGGCTCCCGGCGATCGCGGAGATGGGCTTCGACGTCGTCTACCTGCCCCCGATCCATCCCATCGGGACCACCTTCCGCAAGGGGCCCAACAACACCCTGAGCGCTGGGCCGGAGGATGTCGGCGTGCCGTGGGCGATCGGCTCTCCCGAGGGCGGGCATGACGCCGTGCATCCGGAGCTGGGGAC